>CBFHWN010000061.1:0-12542 GCA_965659595.1 uncultured Ilumatobacteraceae bacterium
TCATCGAGCCGTTCGTCGAAACGTTCGTCGAAACGTTCGACAGGGGCGGCGCGTGCCGTCCAGACCGTGAGTCGCTGGAAAATCGGCCCCTCGCGTCGGCGAGCCCAGTTCGCCGTGACCGTCGCTGCCGTCGTGTTCTTCGTCTTCTTGTATCAGATCGTGTCGGTCTCCCTGCTCGACGGAGCGAACTATCGTGCTGACGGTCTGGCCCAGCGACAGTCGTACGTCACGGTTGCCGCGGACCGCGGCACCATCTTCGATCGCGACGGCAACGAGATGTCGATCACGGTGCCCGCACTCTCGATCTATGCCAATCCGAAGGCCGTGGGCGATCCCGTCGCCACGGCTCATGTGCTCGCTCAGATGCTCGGTATCGACGCAGTGGGTGAGGCGGAGCTGGCCGACAAGATGTCGGACCGCTCGAAAACCTTCGTGTACGTGCAGCGTTTCGTCGACGACGACGTGGCCGAGGCGATCCTGTCCCTCGGTCTGGCCGGGGTCAATGGTGTCACCGAGCCCAAACGGGTCCAGGTGTCGGGCGGTCTCGCGCGTAACGTCGTCGGTCGCACCGACCCCTTCGGTACCGGCTCGACCGGCCTCGAACTTCAGTACGAAAAAGTGCTACGCGGCACCGACGGACTCATGATCCGCGAGACGAACAATTCGGGTCGGACGATCCCCGGTGCGAGCCGAATGGTTGAAGATGCTCGTCCGGGGACCGATCTCGTTCTCACGATCGACCGCTCGATGCAATACCAGGTCGAGCAAGCTCTGTTGCGTCGAGTCGAGGAGCTCCTCGCCAAGGGTGGCAATGCAGTCGTCCTCGACACCCAGTCGGGAGAGGTGCTCGCAATCGCGAGTGTGTACCGCAACGGTGAAGGCGTAGCCGAGGTGACATCGGGAAACATGGCCGCCGTCGAGGCGCACGAGCCCGGCTCAGTGGCCAAGATCTTCAGTGTCGCGTCGGCCATCGATCAAGGAACGATCACACCATCTAGCTCGTTCCTCGTCCCGGGTGTCTACGTCTTCGACGAGGGAACCGATTTCGAGCAGACGATCAAGGATGCCTATCCGCATGACCCCGAACCCATGACCGTCCAGCAGATTCTCGTGAAGTCCTCGAACATCGGAACGATGATGGCCGCCGAGACGATCGGAGTCGAGCGCCTTCACGGGTACCTCACGTCGTTCGGATTCGGCTCGGCGACCGGTCTGCAGTACCCCGGTGAGAGTTCGGGAACGTTGCGACCGGTCGATCGTCTGCGCGGTTCGGAGAAGGCGACGATCGCCTACGGCTACGGATTCGCAGCCACGTCGCTGCAACTCGTGTCAGCGGTGAATGCAGTGGCGAACGGGGGCGTCTTCGTGCCCCCACGCCTCGTCCGCTCCACGATCGACGAGCACGGCAAGGTGTGGGAGACGCCGATGGGAGAGTCGCACCGTGTGGTGTCGGAGTCGACTGCGGCGACCATGGCCGATCTCCTCGGTGCCGTGGTG
This sequence comes from uncultured Ilumatobacteraceae bacterium, assembly GCA_965659595.1. Taxonomy (GTDB): domain Bacteria; phylum Actinomycetota; class Acidimicrobiia; order Acidimicrobiales; family Ilumatobacteraceae; genus Casp-actino8. The sequence goes on from CBFHWN010000061.1 coordinate 1,498, forward strand.
TGCACCGGAACCGGGTCTCGCGCCCAGGTGCCGGGAATCACCGTGGCCGGAAAGACGGGCACCGGATACAAAGTGCAGGACAACGGGACCTACGTGACCGAGGACGGTTCTCGCGCTTATTTCGCCACCTTTGTCGGCTACCTTCCGGCCGATAACCCCCGCGTCACCATCCTCGTCTCGATCGACGAGCCCGACCCGTCGAGTCGCGACCGATTCGGCGGAACCGCCGCTGCTCCCGTGTTCTCGGCTCTGGCCCAAGTGGCCATCCAAGAACTTTCCATCGAGCCCTCCGAGGGTGATGTGGGCTGTTCGGCAGCGGAGTGAATGACGATGATCCGTACTCTTGGACACCTCTGCCGCGATGCCGATCTCGAGATCGACGAAGCGACACCGCCTGACGATCAGGTCGACGTCGTCGTCACACGGATCACGCACGACTCGCGTGAGATCGCTCCGGGGTCGATCTTTTGCGCGGTGCGCGGCACTCGCTTCGACGGACACGACTTTGCGATCGATGCGGTGCGACGAGGGGCGGTCGCACTCGTGGTCGAGCAAAGAATCCCGGCGGTCGGGGTCCCCCAGATCGTCGTCGGCGACGTTCGGACTGCCATGGGCCGACTCGCCGCGGCGTTCTGGGGCGATCCGTCCCACCATCTCGAAGTGGTCGGAGTCACCGGGACCAATGGCAAGACGACGACAACGCATCTCCTGGCCGAGATTCTGAGGGCGTCCGGGCGTCCCGCGGAGGTCATCGGAACGCTGTCGGGAGGTTTCACCACCCCCGAGGCTCCCGAGTTGCAGGCCACCCTTGCCGGCATGCGAGAGCGTGGCACACGAGCGGTCGCCATGGAAGTTTCGTCTCACTCGCTTGTGATGGAGCGCGTCACCGGAACGCGATTCGCGGCCGCAGTGTTCACCAATCTCTCGCGTGATCACCTCGATCTGCACGGTGACATGGAGTCCTACTTTCAGGCCAAAGCGCGGTTGTTCGATCCGTCCTTCACTGACCTCGCAGTGGTGAACGCCGACGATCCGTACGGTCGACGACTGGTCGACGAATCTCAAGTGCGAACGCTCGCGTTCTCGCGAGCCGATCTCGTCGATGTCCACGTGTCCACGTCGGAGCATCACTACGTCTGGCACGGACATTCGGTACGTTGTCCGCTCGGAGGTGCGGTCAACGTCATGAATTCCTTGGCCGCCGCCACGGTCGCCGACGCGCTCGACGTCGATGTCGCCACCATCTCCGCCGCCTTGGCCGACGTTGCGCCGGTGCCCGGTCGCATGGAGCGAATCGACGGGGGCCAGGACTTCACCGTCTTCGTCGACTACGCGCACACTCCTGATGGTTTGTCGGCCGTCCTTCGATCGCTTCGCGACTCGAACCTCGATGGGCGCATACTGGTCGTCTTCGGATGCGGAGGAGACCGCGACAAGGCCAAGCGGCCGATGATGGGAGAGGTCGCAGTCGGACTCGCCGACGAGGTCGTGGTGACGTCCGATAATCCGCGAAGCGAGGATCCGCAGGCGATCATCGCGTCGATCGTCGCCGGAGTTCCCGACCATCTCCGTCACCGACTTGTGGGTGTGATCACGGATCGTCGAGCTGCCATCGAGGCCGCAATCGGGCGTGCCCGCCCCGGTGACGTGGTGCTGATTGCCGGCAAGGGGCACGAGACGACGCAGACCGTCGGAACGAACGTGTTGCCTTTCGACGACCGCGATGTCGCCCGCGAACTGCTCGGAGTTCGCGCATGATCGCCGTGATGATGGCGGGTGCCGTGTCGATGCTGGTGTCCCTTTTCGGAACTCGCTTCCTCATCGTCTTCTTCCGAGAACGCGGGAAGGGCCAACCCATCCTCGGCAAGGAGGATCACGGGCCGGAGCATCACAAGAAGAAGTCGGGAACGCCCACCATGGGTGGACTGGCGATCGTCGGAGCCGCCTTCATCGGCTGGACGGTGGCCCATGTTCGAGACGGTCTCGCTTTTTCCAACCAGGCGATCATCATCTGGGTCGGAATCCTGATCATGGCGGGCATGGGCCTGCTCGACGACGTGATCAAGGTGAACAAGGGTCACAACCGAGGGATCTTCTGGAAAAAGAAGGGGCTCATCACCTTGGCCCTTGCTTGTGGGGTCACCTGGTGGTTGGCGGCGGCGACCGATGTGTCGGAGACCATCTCGTTCACTCGATTCGACTTTCCCGGCTGGGAGATCCCTTGGTGGCTCTGGGTCGCCTGGACCGGTCTCATGATGTGGGCCACCACCAATGCCGTGAACGTGACCGATGGACTCGACGGTCTGGCCGGAGGTTCGGCTCTGTTCGGATTCCTGGCCTTCGCGATCATCGGCTACTGGTCGTTCCGTAATCCGGAGGTCTACGGAGTTCTCGACGGCGGAACCGTGAACCCACTCGACCTGGCGGTGTTGTCGGCCGGATTCGCAGGTGCGTGCGGTGGATTCCTCTGGTGGAACGCCGCCCCGGCCCGGATCTTCATGGGCGATGTCGGAGCACTGGGAATCGGAGCCGCGCTCGGACTTCTGGCCGTCGCCACGAACACGCACTTCCTCCTGCCACTGATCTGCGGGATCAACGTGCTCGAGGCCGGGTCGGTCGCGGTGCAGATGAGTATTTTCCGGGCGAGTGGACGCACTCGTCGCTTCTTTCGTATGACGCCGATTCATCACCATTTCGAACTGATCGGCTGGCCCGAGACCACCGTGATCATCCGCTTCTGGATCATCGGAGGAATCTGTGTGGCGGCCGCCTTGGCCATGTTCATCGGCGACTTCACACGAATCACCGATCAGGCGGGAAATCTTCTCCCATGACCGAACGTGTTCTCGTCTACGGGGTGGCGGTGGCCGGCTTGGCGACGGTCCGGGCATTGTTGCGACGCAACATCGACTGCATCGCGGTCGACGACACGGTCGACGACACGAAGCGAAGAGTCGCCGCTGAACTCGGAGTGGACCTCGTCGAAAGTCCGAACGAGTCGGTGCTCGCCGGACTCGTGGCCGCCTCGGCCATGGTGGCGCCCGCCCCCGGGATTCCCGAGTCACATCCGGTCGTCGACATCGCCCGACGCGCCGATCGCCGTCTCGTCACCGAACTCGATCTGGCCTACGAGTGGGAGAGCGCCCGTCCGGGTGGTCCTCGACCGGTCGTCGCCATCACGGGCACCGATGGAAAGACGAGTACGACACTTCTCACGGCGTCGATGCTCGAAGCTGGAGGTCGGGCAACGGTGGCGTGCGGAAACACCGAGGTGCCGATGGTGGAAGCGCTCGATCTCGACGTCGATTGCTTCGTCGTCGAGGCGACGAGTTTTCGACTGGCGTTCTGCGATTCATTCCGTGCCGAAGCGTCGGCCTGGCTGAATCTCGCCGAAGATCATCTCGACTGGCACGAGAGCATGAAGACCTACGAGAACGCCAAGGCGCGGCTGTGGTCGCAGGTGCGCGAGAACGATGCTGCGATCGGATGGGTGGACGATCCGATCGTCATGCGACACCTTGCTCGTGCCCGTTGTCGGCGAGTCACGTTCGGGATGGAATCGGCCGACTATCGCATCGACGACGACACCTTGGTCGGTCCGCACGGAGAGATCGCTCCTGTCGACGGCCTGTCACGTTCTTTGCCACACGACCTGACGAACGCTTTGTGTGCATCGGCTCTGGTGTTGGAGAGCGGCTTGGCCGATCGTCGCGCCATCGCCCGGGCCCTTCCCGATTTCCGTGCCCCCAGCCACCGCATCGAATTCGTCGGAGAGGCCGAGGGGATCCGTTGGTTCGACGATTCGAAGGCCACCACCCCGCATGCCGTGCTGACTGCGCTGCGCGGCTTCGACAGCGTCGTCTTGGTGGCGGGCGGACGCAACAAGGGTCTCGACTTGAGCGAGTTGACCACCGAGGTCTCGCGCATTCGGGCGGTCGTCGCCATCGGTGAAGCGGCTCCAGAGATCGTGAGAGCCTTCTCGGGCCGGCGTTCGGTGGTGACCGCAGACGACATGGGAGACGCTGTTGCCGCCGCGCGTGAACTGGCCGCTGACGGTGACGTCGTCCTCCTCTCACCCGGGTGCACGAGTTTCGACTGGTACGACGGCTACGCCCGTCGAGGTGACGATTTCAGTCGCCGAGTTCGCGAGTTGATCGGAGCACGTTCATGACCCTCGCCGTACCGAATCGTTCACGTCGAACGTCGCAATTGGCGGAGCGCCGGCGCGCCGCTCTCGAGTCGGCGCAGAAGACTCGTCGCACCGGCCGTCGTCGCCGTTATCAAGAGGACGTGGGCCGAGATCCGAAGCCCCTTGGTTTCTACGTGATCGTGGCGGTCACCCTGGCACTCGTCGCGTTCGGTCTCGTGATGGTCCTGTCGTCTTCGTCGATCGTCTCGTTCCATCGTGGCCGTTCGCCGTGGTACTACTTCGTGAAGCAGTTGTTCTGGGCCGGACTCGGAATGGTCGCGCTGGTGACGACCTATCGAATGCCCTTGAAAGTCCTCCATTCGACGGCCCGAGCCCTCCCGCCGATCGCCACGGTGATGATGCTGGCCGCGTTCACGCCCGGTCTCGGCAAGACGGTGAACGGAGCCCAGGCCTGGCTCGCTATCGGCGACTACACGATCCAGCCGTCCGAATTCATGAAGTTGGCTCTGGTGGTCTACGGAGCCGACTGGTTGACGCGGCGCGAGAAGCAACTCGCCGATTTCCGAGAAGGGTCGTTGCCCTACCTCGGCTGGGTGGGGATCGGTGCCCTCATCGCGATCGCCCAAGGAGACCTCGGGTCGTGTCTCGTGATCACGGCGATCGGCATGTCGATGTTGTTCCTGGCCGGGGCCCCACTCCGACCCTTGTTCGGGCTCTCGCTCATCGGTGGTCTCGGCTTCGTGGCCTACGCGCGGCTGGACGGCGACAAGTGGGCGCGGTTCACCTCGTTCCTCGACATCCACGGGACTCGCGACACAGACGGCTATCAGGTGTACCAAGCACTCATCAGCATCTCGAACGGTGGTCTCACTGGCACGGGTATCGGAGCCGGAACTGGCAAGTGGGGATATGTGCCGTTGGCTCACACCGACTTCATCTTCTCGATCGTCGGCGAAGAGATGGGGCTACTCGGAATCCTTGGCTTGTTGACGCTTTTCGTCTTCCTCATCTATTTCGCCTTCCAGGTCGCGTTGTCGTGCCGACACCGCTTCGGGTTCCTGCTGGCCGCCGGCCTCGGCTGCTGGTTCATCGTTCAGATATCGATCAACATCGGTGGAGTCATCGGCTTGCTGCCGGTGACCGGGCTCACTCTTCCCTTCATCTCGTTCGGTGGCAGTTCGCTCATCGCGTCGATGGCGGCCGCCGGCCTCTTGATGAACGTGGCCCGACGGCCGCGATGACGGTGTTCGCTGCGGTCGCCGGCGGCGGCACCGCAGGCCACGTGGTGCCGGCTCTCGCCATCGTCGATGCGCTGGTCGAGCGCGGGTACGAGCGTTCCCACTTGCTCTATCTGGGTGCCGTACGCGGCGTCGAGACGACACTCGTCCCGCCGACCGGCACGCCTCACGCCTTCGTCGACGTCGTCGGACTGCAGCGATCGCTCAAGAAGTGGCGAGCCAATCTCGGATTCGTCCCGCGTCTTTGGAAGGCTCGCCGTCGAGTCGTGGCGATGTTCCGCGTCGATCCCCCTCGGGTCGTGGTGAGCGTCGGGGGCTACGCGAGCCTTCCGGCCGTGTTGGCCGCGCGCTCACTTCGAATCCCGATCGTCGTCGTGTCGTACGACCGACGTCCGGGTCGTTCGAGTCGACTGACGAGTCGTTTCGCCACCGTGTCGGCTACCGCTTTTCCCGAATCCGAACTTCCCGGTGCCGTTCACACTGGTGCTCCGGTTCGGGCCGAGATTCGCCATCTCGATCGTCGGGCGGCTCGCAACGAGGCCCGACGACGATTGGAGTTACCCCTCGATCGCTTCGTGGTCGTGGTCGTTGGCGGATCCTTGGGTTCTGGGGTATTGAACGACGCGGTCGAGGTGCTCGTGAGACAATGTCACGACGATCCGGGTCTGGCCGTGTTTCACGTAGCCGGGGACCGTTTCGTGAACGACGTACAGGAGCGAATGGGACGGATCATGACGAGCGAGACCTCGATCGTCCACCGTGTAGTGGGCTATCACTCGCGGATGAGCGACTTGTACGCAGCGGCCGATCTGCTGGTGGCGCGAGGGGGAGCAGGCACGATCGCCGAGATCGCAACCGTTGGTGTTCCATCGATTCTCGTGCCGTGGTCGGGAGCGGCCGACGGGCACCAGGCCGACAACGTCCGTTGGCTGTCCGATGTCGGTGGAGCGATTGCTCTGACCGACGAAACTGTCGTCGATCGTTTGCCCGCCGTGGTCGCCGAACTGCGCGCCGATCCTCGTCGACTCGCCGACGTGGGAGACAAGGCGTTCGAACTCGGCGAAGCCAATCGTCGAGCCGCGGTGGCCGATCTCGTGATCGAGGCCGCCGCTCGGAGTTCGGCCGAGTGACCTCGTCGGTCCTCGATCTGTCGTCTCGACACCGGATCCACGTCGTCGGCGTGGGAGGTCCGGGTATGAGTGCGATCGCCATCGTCCTCGCCCAGATGGGTCACGTCGTCTCAGGATCCGATGTTCGTGAAGTGGCCACTCTCGACTCGGTGCGCGACGCCGGGGTTCGTGTGTCGATTGGCCACGATTCGGCGGTGGTCGAGGGATGCGATCTGGTCACGGCCTCGACGGCGATCCGACCGACGAACCTGGAGATCGAGGCCGCCCACCGTCTCGGAATTCGAGTAGCGACTCGCGCCGACGTCCTGGCCGCCATCTGCTCGGTCACCACCGCCGTGGCCGTCGCTGGGACTCATGGCAAGACCACCTCGTCGTCGGTGCTTCGCGCGATGCTGGCGTCGAGGTTCGACCCGAGTTTCCTGATCGGCGGCAACGTTCTCGATCTCGGGGTCGGCGCCCGTTGGACGGGATCGTCACTCTTCGTCGTCGAAGCCGACGAAAGCGATGGCACGCATCGTCGACTTCCGGTCGGCGCCGCGCTCGTCACGAACGTGGATCGAGATCATCTCGATCACTTCGGCGATTTCGACGCCGTGGTCCGAAGTTTCGCCGATTTCGTCGGCGACGTCTCAGGGCCGGTCGTCGTCTGCGCCGACGATCCTCATCTCGCGACGATGCGAGCCGATCGCATGTTCACTTACGGCGCGTCGAAGGCCGATGTGTGCTGGAGCGACGTGACCTTCGCCGATGGCCGAACAACGTTCTCCGTGCGGGGCGACATCGTCGGTGTCGAGTTCGAACGTCGGGTCGTGATGTCACTTCGTGGAGAGCACAACGTGGCGAACGTGACGGGATGTCTGGCGCTGGCGGTCGCCCTCGGGGCTGATGTCGACGAGGCCGTGGCCGCAGTCGCCGACTTCGGCGGAGTCGGAAGGCGTTTCGACGTGCGGGCCGAAATCGACGGGATCACCCTGATCGACGATTACGCCCATCTGCCGCGTGAGATCGAAGCGGTGTTGGCGGCGGCCCGTGGATCGGAAGCCGGACGTCGATTGGTCGCCGTCTTCCAGCCGAATCGCTTCAACCGTATGGCCACGATGTCGGCCGACTACGCCTGGTGCTTCCGCGATGCGGACGTCGTGGTGGTCGCCGACATCTACTCGTCGGGCACCGATCCCATCCCGGGAATCACCGGACGGCTGGTGGCCGATGCGGTTTTGTCGACTCGAACCGATGGCTCGGTCCACTACGTGGAGTCACGAGCCGAACTGGCGGCTGCGGTGTCCGCACTTCTCGTATCCGGCGACGTCTGCGTGTCGATGGGTTGTGGCGATGTCGAATCTCTCCCCGACGAGATCGTGGCGGTGCGTCGCGGTGTCTGATTTCGAGATCGACTTCGATCGACTGGCCGCAACTCTGGGTGGAGTACGACACGCTGCATTCGGCGACCTGACCACGTACCGCGTCGGTGGTCGCGCCGAGGTCATGGTTCGTATCGAGTCGCTCGAGCACCTGCGACTCGTGGCGCGAGATCTGAGAGAGGTCGACGTACCGATCGTCGTCGTCGGTCGTGGGAGCAACATGTTGGTCTCCGATCGCGGATTTCGCGGCGTCGCCGTGCAGCTCGGAGATTTCGCCGCCGAGTGCGCGATCGAGGAGCAGGGTGAAGTCGGCATCGTCCGAGCCGGTGGTTCGGCACTCTTGCCGGTGGTCGCGCGTCGTACCGCGACCGCTGGTTGGACCGGATTCGAGTGGGCGGTCGGAGTCCCGGGAACCATCGGAGGGGCCGTCCGCATGAATGCCGGTGGTCACGGATCCGACATCGCCGCCGGTCTCGTCGACGTCGACGTCTGCGATCTACGTACCGGAGCACTGACCCGACGTCCAGGTGCGGATCTCGCCCTACGATTTCGCGGATCCGATCTGAGCGATCACGAGATCGTGACCGAGGCGCGACTTCGGGTCACACGTGCCGACGCCGCCGAATGTCGCACGAATCTCGATGACATCGTGAGGTGGCGTCGCGAACACCAGCCTGGAGGTCAGAACGCCGGTTCGGTGTTCGTCAACCCGATTCCCGGCGAATTGTCGGCGGGCGAACTCGTCGATCGCGCCGGATTGCGCGGTCTGCGTCTCGGGACGGCGGAGATCTCGACGAAGCATGCCAATTTCATCCAGGCCGATTCGGGAGGGACGGCGGCTGACGTGAAGGCTTTGATCGATCTCGTCCGCTCACGGATCGTCGACGAATTCGGTGTGGAGTTGCGCAGTGAGATCCGTCTCGTCGGTTTCGACGAGACGACGGGGAAGCTGACATGAGTCGGCGCGACCGCGAGCCGTCGGACGACTTCTCCGACGACGGTCTCGATCCCGACGTCGAAGCCGAACTCGCCGAAGCCTTCTCCGGTGCGATAGCGGAGGATTCGGCTCCGTCGGCTCCGGCGTCCGAGCCGTCTCGGCGCGTGACGATCTCCGATGAGGAGCCACAGGCCACATTGCCGTCTCTTTCCGCGATCGGCACGTCCGACGATAGTGACGATGCGTGGGGATTCTTTCGCCGTCGTCTGCCGCGTTTGCCCCGTCCGCACTTGCCGCGTCCGGGCCTGTCACGTCCGGGCCTGTCACGTCTCGGTCCGTCACGTATCAGAGTGCCACGCCCATCGTTCCCGAAACTCCGCCGGACCAAGGCCACTGGATCCCCGGTTTCCGAGGGAGCTCCGAAGAAAGCCACGACCACGTCGGCCGACGGTCGGACACGAGTCGTCATTTCCGACGACACCGCCCAGCCGACGAAGGTTTCGGGAGTCTCCGGGCAGGCTCGATTCAGAGAGCGTCGCATCGCAGCGCGTCGGGCCGAAGGTCGTCGACGTCTGCGAATCGTCCTCGTGGTCGGCGGTGTCGTTGCGGGCGTGGTCGCCGTTCTGGTGCTTCTCGCCAGCCCGATCCTGTCGATTCGGACGATCGATGTCGAAGGTGTGGTGTACGCCGATTCCGATCGTGTCGGAGAGGTTGTGGCGTCGCTACGAGGCGATCCGATCCTCACCGCCGACCTCAACGCCGCTGAGCGAGCCTTGGAGAGCATTCCGTGGGTGCGTGAGGCGCGTGTGTCGATGCATCTGCCGCGCCGGGTGTCGATCCAGATCGACGAGCGGGATCCGATCGCCTTCTATCGCGCGGTCGACGGATTCAACCGAGTCATCGACATCGACGGGCGTGTCCTCGACGTCATCGAGGGGGATCCCGTCGACTTCCCACCGATCTACGGCACCGGGCCGAACCTCTCGCCCGGAGACGTCGTGGGGCAGCCCTTTCTCGGGGCGGCTCAACTGGTGAATGCCCTGCCGCGAGACCTCCGTCTTCGTCTGGTGTCGATGTCGAGCACAGCAGATGGGGAAATGTCGTTCCTGCTCACGGATGATGTGACGGTGCAGTTCGGTCGGCCCGACCGTTTCCAGGACAAGCTCGTGGCACTCGTGAACGAGATCAAGCGGCAGGGGAGTCGCTCGTACTCCGTCATCGACGTCTCGAGCGGTGAAGCAAGTGTGCGCTGAGCAGGTGCGACGGAAACCGACTGCCCGGGGTATCCCCCCATTTCTCGGGTTGACCTGAGAGAATGTCGTCCACGTCGGTCGTCACGGCCGGTCCGAACACCTCCGTTCGGACGGTGTCGACCCCGACCGACCCGAGAGCGGAGGAGCCGGATGGCCGGTAGTCACAACAACTACATCTGTCAGATCAAGGTCATCGGTGTCGGTGGCGGTGGTGTCAACGCTGTGAATCGGATGATCGAGCGCAATCTGCGTGGTGTCGAATTCATCGCGATCAACACCGACATCCAGGCTCTCATGACGTCCGACGCCGAACTGAAGCTCGACATCGGACGCGAACTGACCCGAGGCCTCGGGGCCGGTAGCGATCCCGAGATCGGGCGTCAGGCCGCCGAGGCTCATCGCGACGAAATCGAAGATGCCTTGAAGGGCGCCGACATGGTGTTCATCACGGCCGGCGAAGGTGGAGGCACCGGAACGGGTGCGGCACCGATCGTGGCTGAGGTGGCCAAGAGCCTCGGTGCACTCACGATCGGAATCGTGACACGACCGTTCTCGTTCGAGGGACGGCGTCGTGCCGTGCAGGCCGACTCGGGTGTGGCGAAGCTGAAAGAGAAGGTCGACACGCTGATCGTCGTCCCGAATGATCGACTGCTGTCGGTCGTCGACGCTCGTGACACCGTGATCGAAGCGTTCGCCAAGGCCGATGAAGTGCTCTACAGCGGTGTGTCGGGCATTTCCGAACTCATCACCAACCCGGGTCTCATCAACACCGACTTCGCCGACGTGAAGATGACTCTGCAGAACGCCGGTTCCGCTCTCATGGGCATCGGATCGGCCAGCGGTGACAGTCGCGCTCGCGACGCGGCCTTGAAGGCACTCTCGAGCAACTTGCTCGAGGCCTCCATCGAAGGCGCGCGCGGGGTGCTGCTGAACGTCACCGGCCCGTCCGACATGACTCTCATGGAGATGAACGAAG
>CBFHWN010000062.1:0-12300 GCA_965659595.1 uncultured Ilumatobacteraceae bacterium
GCAACTCGATCCGACCGGTACGCCTTTGACCTCGTGACGGTCGATGGCTTCGTTCTCGCCGGCGGAGAGAGTCGTCGCTTCGGACAGGACAAGGCGCTGTTTCGTCTGCTGGGGACAACCTTGGTCGAGGGTGCGATCGCCACACTTTCGGATGCCGGCTGCGAACGGGTGGTGGTGCTTCACCGGCGCCCCTCCGACCTCTCGTTTCTCGATTGCGAGGTTGCGACCGATCACGGCGGGGGACGCGGACCGCTCGACGGGGTGCACACCTCGTTGATTCTCAGCCGCTCCCCGTTCATCATCACTCTTCCGGTCGATCAACCCTTCGTGTCGTCTCACGTTCTACGCCAGTTGTTGGCGGTGGCATCGGTCGACTCCGATGTCGATCTGGTTTCGATCGTCGACGACCTCGGTTCACGGCACCATCTGACTTCCGTGTGGCGGACCAGCACCTGCCGGTCCGTCGTCAACGAACACGTCTTGCGTGGAGAGTCCTCGCCCCGTCGCGTCCTCGAGAACTTGCGATGTCATTGGGTCGAGGTGCCAGCGGCAACGATGCACAACCTGAACCGTCCCGAAGACGTCCCGACTCGACGGCCTACACTGACCGAAAGCGTGCGCCACGACGTGGACAAGGAACGATGACCAACACCTCCTACGACTGGATCGACTCCGATAGTGGCCTCAGCGAGCTCGTTCGACGTCTCTCGTCGTGCGACGAATATGGTCTCGACACCGAATTTCATCGTGAGCGCACCTACTTCCCGCGGTTGGCGCTCATGCAGTTTTCGTGGCGCGAAGACGATCGAACCGAGATCGCGCTCGTCGATCCTCTGCGATGCGACGTCGGGGCCTTGTCCGACCTCTTGGCGTCCGAGCGGGTGGTGGTAGTTCATGCAGCCCAACAAGACCTCGAAGTTCTCGCCCACTCCGTCGGCGTCGTGCCTCCCCGGATCTACGACACGCAGATCGCTGCTGGATTCCTCGGCTACTCCAGTCCTTCCCTCGCCAATCTCGTCAATGCCGAACTCCGGACAGCTCTCCCCAAAGGTGATCGCCTCACCGATTGGCTGCGCCGTCCTTTGACAGAGGCTCAGAAGTCCTATGCAGCCAGTGACGTCGAGCATCTTTTCGAGATTCGCGACCGACAGGTGACTCGGCTCGTCGACCGTGGACGTCTCTCGTGGGCCGAGGAGGCCTTCGGTGAACTCCTGATGAAGCGGGTCGGACCTCTCGATCCCGATCTGGCCTGGACCCGAATCAAAGACGTACGCGCCATGAGACCGAGGACCCGCGGGGTACTGGCCTCTCTCGCCACCTGGCGAGAGGAACGAGCCATGTCTTCCGACATTCCGCCCCGCCAGGTGCTCGCCGACCTGGCCCTGCAGGGAATTGCCCAACGCGAACCGACCACGATCGAGGAACTGTCACAAGCGAGGGGAGTCGACGACCGTCACGTCCGCGGCGGCTTCGCCAACGAGATCCTGGAGGCAGTACGGCGGGGTCGAGAAAACCCGATCGAGCTCGCCTCGACGGATGGGGACGACCTCGATCGCCGCCTTCGACCGGCCGTCACGTTGGTCTCGGCGTGGGTCAGTGAGGTGGCCCGCCGTCAGGACATCGACCCAGCGTTGCTCGGCACCCGTCACGACATCACGGAATTCCTCTGCGACACCGATGGAGCGCGTTTGTCCAGTGGCTGGCGTTTCGACGTCGTCGGACATCAACTGCGTGACATCGTCGCTGGTCGAGCTGGGCTTGCTTTCGATGGTCGCGGGGGTCTCGTTCTCCACGACGTGCCCGATGTACAGGCCTGATCGAACGGAATCCCAGAAAAGGGTCGATGTGACCCCTAGACTGCCCCTTGGCCTTTTTGCCAGTCCATGCCCCCCAGACGAACGTTCGGAGTCCTGTCGTGAAAAAGGGACGTCACCGCCGCTTCGAAGAAGCACGCAAGCTGAAACAAGCCGGACCCACTGCGTCCGACCTGGGTTTCGGTTCCGACAAGGAGCCGAAGTCGCAGGACGACGAATACGCCGCGCTAGCCGAGAAGTACGGAGTTGTATTCGACGATGACGACGAGATGGACGACGACCTGGACGACGATCCGACCGACGTGGCCTGATACACCATGACAACGGGCTCCAGCCTGCGCAACGTCGCTCTCGTCGCGCACGTCGACCACGGGAAAACCACCCTCGTCGATGGTCTTCTTCGTGCCACCGGCACCTTCGCCAGTCATCAAGCCGTGGTCGACCGGGTCATGGACAGCAACGATCAGGAGCGTGAACGAGGCATCACGATTCTCGCCAAGGCCGCGTCAGTGGTCTGGAAGGACACCAAGATCAACCTGGTCGACACTCCGGGTCACGCCGATTTCGGAGGAGAGGTCGAACGGGCTCTGACTCTGGTCGACGGCATCGTGTTGCTCGTCGACGCGGCCGAGGGCCCACTCCCGCAGACTCGCTACGTGCTGCAAAAGGCCTTGTCTCGAGATCTGCCGGCGATCGTGGTCATCAACAAGGTCGACCGACAGGATGCTCGTCCTGACGAAGTGCTGGACGAGGTGTATCAACTTTTCATCGATCTCGACGCCGCGGATCACCACATCGAATTCGATGTCATCTCCGCCATCGCGCGCGACGGTAAAGCGGTTCGAGGGATCGGCATGCCGGGTGAGGGCGACGATCTGTCGGCACTCCTCGATACGATCCTCGAACGCATTCCGGCGCCCGGTGGAGATGCCACTGCACCCCTTCAGGCGTTGGTCACCAACCTCGATGCCTCCGACTACCTCGGGCGACTCGCCATCGGACGCGTGGCAAACGGCGTCTTGCGCAAGGGTGACACCGTAGCCCTCCTCGAAGAAGAGTTCGCCGAGGGTCAACCGCCCTTGAAACGTCGACTGACGTCACTCATGGAATTCTCCGGAGTCGGGCGCAACGATGTCGACGAATTGTCGGCCGGAGACCTTTTCGTGGTTTCCGGGTTTCCGGAAGTCGAGATCGGCGACACGATCGCATCCGCTGAGCAGCCCATCGCCCTGCCGCGACTGACGGTCGACGAACCGGTTCTGGCCATGACATTCGGGGTCAATACTTCACCGTTTGCCGGACGTGAGGGCAAGTACCTCACCTCGAGACATCTGCTCGATCGTCTCCGCCGTGAAGTCCTCGGCAACGTGTCGATTCGCCTACGAGAAACCGATACCGCCGAAGTCATGGAGGTCGCCGGACGTGGTGAACTGCAGTTGGCCGTCCTCATCGAGACCATGCGTCGAGAGGGTTACGAACTCCAGGTCAGCCGGCCCGAAGTCATCACGAAGGAAGTGAACGGAAAGACCTTCGAACCTCTCGAGCGCGGAGTGTGCGACATCCCGGATGAATACGTCGGAACGGTCACCCAGGCCCTGGCCCCCCGTAAGGGCCGAGTCACCGATCTCCGACCCGGCGATCCCGGTCGAACGATCGTCACCTTCGAATGTCCGAGCCGAGGGTTGATCGGCTTCCGTTCCCTCCTTTTGTCGGCAACTCGCGGGACGGCATTGCTGCATCAGCACCATGCGGGTTGGACTCCGTGGTGCGGTGAACTTCCGCATCGCAGCGGGGGAGCGATGATCGCCGATCGCGAGGGCGCCGTGACCGCCTATGCGCTGGACAATCTCCAGCTACGCGGCGAGCTCTTCGTCGAACCCGGGGAGAAGGTCTACGAGGGCATGGTCGTGGGCGAGTCGGCTCGCGGTGACGAAATGGTGGTCAACGCCGTTCGGGCCAAAGAAAAGACAAACATCCGGACTCACAGCCATGACGACGGGGTGAAACTTGCCGCGGCGCGTCTGCACACGCTCGAAAGTGCGATCGAATGGATCGCCGACGACGAGCTCGTCGAGGTGACTCCCTCGTCCATTCGCATTCGCAAGCGACACCTCGGTCTCGAGGACCGGCGCCGAGCATTCAAAAAGACAGCCGCTGTCTAACGACTCTTGCGCAATCGCACCGGCTGGGGATCGGCTTCGTGCGGTACGGGAAAATTCGACGGACGCTCGAGCATCTCGACCAACTGGTCGTAGACCTCAGCCCCAACGGTTTCGATCAATTCGTCCTTCAAGTACTTGTAGACGGGTTCACGACCGACGAACGCATCGGAACTGTCGGTGCACCACCAATGGAATTCGTCGCCTGACACTCCCCAGTCGCGCCGTTTCCATTCTCTGACGATCGTGGTCACGTAACCGGTGTCGTCTTCGGAGTGCTCGAGGTGGATCGGCAGCTGCCAGCACACGTTCGGCTTCCAGTCGAGAGGGCGCTCGCCAGCTTCCATGGCGCCGATGTGAAGCGCACACCCGGCCCCACCTTCGAAACCGGGGCGATTCAAGAAGATGCAGGCACCGTCGACCACCCGGGTCTTCGTCTCGCCCTTCTTCGTTCCCTTCAAAAAGCCCTTCTTGTCGGCGTTCGGCTTCAACTGCCAATTCTTCTCCGTCAGGCGAACGGCCGACTGGACGACGACGGCCACGTCATCGTCGTCCACGAAGTGCGCGCCGAACGAACAGCAGCCCTGGTTGAGATGTTCGGCCGGTTCTTCGAGAACGCCTTGGCATCCCTCCCCGAAGATGCACTTCCAGGACGACCTGAGGAATGTGGCGTCGAAGACCCACGTCCTCATCTCCTTGGGATCCTCGAATGCGATCATCTCGTGCAGATCGATCTGGCGTCCAGAACTACGTCGGGGAGAACTCACCCAATCAGCCTAGAACCTGGAAGGTAGCCTCGCGACGATGTCTCGTCGTCCGCCTTCGACTGCTCAGGAACTTCGCGACTCGTTCACGTCGTTCTTCGGCGACCGTGAACACACGATCATCGATTCAGCGAGCCTGATTCCCCACGACCCGACTGTGCTCTTCACGGTCGCTGGCATGGTCCCTTTCAAACCGTTCTTCGTGGGTGACGAATTCCCGCCGTACAAACGGGCCGCGACGGTCCAGAAGTGCGCACGCGCCGGAGGAAAGCACAACGATCTCGACGACGTCGGGCGAACCAAACGCCACCTGGTCTTTTTTGAAATGCTCGGCAACTTCTCCTTTGGCGACTACTTCAAGGAATCAGCGATCCCGTGGTCGTGGGAGCTCGTGACCGAGGTGTTCGGATTCGACGGTGACCGAATCTGGATCACAGTGCACGACACTGATGACGAAGCAGAAGCGATCTGGCACGAAACGGTCGGCGTGCCCATGGATCGGATTCAGCGTCTGGGCGACAAGGACAATTTTTGGCAGATGGGCGAAACCGGGCCGTGCGGACCCTGCTCCGAGCTGCACATCGATCGCGGACCGGCATTCGGCCCCGATGGGGGCCCCCTCAACGATCCGCATGGCGATCGATTCATGGAATTCTGGAATCTGGTCTTCATGCAGTACAACCAGGCATCCGATGGAAGCCGGACCCCGCTGCCGAAGCCGTCGATCGACACCGGCGCCGGACTCGAACGGATCCTCGCTCTGATCCAAGGTGTCGACTCCGTCTGGGAGACCGATGCGCTTCTGCCGATGATCGATCGGGCACAGTCCCTCACAGGAGCTTCCTACCGAGTCGGTGACTACGGCGACCGGAACAGTTTCAGTCTGCGGGTGTTGGCCGAACATGCACGGAGCAGTGCCATGCTCGTCGCCGACGGAGTCTTCCCGTCGAATGAGGGTCGTGGCTACGTCCTGCGTCGCATCATTCGACGCGCCGTCCGGCACGCGTACCTTCTCGGGACCGATCGCCCGATCATGAACGAACTCGCCGACACCGCCATCGAGAGTCTGCGGATCGCGTATCCCTCCGCAGCCGGACAGAAGGATTTCGTCCTCGATGTGTTGGCCCGAGAGGAAGAGCGCTTCCGGCAGACCTTGAAGACCGGCGTCGGAATTCTCGATGCCGAAATCGACCGGCTCGGCGATTCGAAGACTCTGTCGGGATCGACTGCGTTCCTCCTGCACGACACGTACGGCTTCCCACTCGAGGTGACCGAAGAGATCGTCGGAGAAAAGGGATTCGATATCGATCGTGCCAGTTTCGACGTGGAGATGGAAGCCCAGCGGACTCGGGCCAAGGCTGCACGGCGCACCGATCGCACCGATGAGGAAATTCTCGATCAATACCGCTCCATTTCCGAGGAGTACGGCCCCACCGAGTTCGTGGGCTACGACACCGATTCCTGTGTCGCACGCGTGATCGGCGTCGTCGAGTCCGAGAACCAACTCGACATTTTCCTCGACCGGACTCCGTTTTACGCCGAAAGCGGCGGACAGGTCGGGGACACCGGTGTCTTGTCGTCCGAATCCGGTTCGTGGGACGTGATCGACACCACTTTCGCCATTCCTGGTCTCCGCCGCCACCGATGCCATCCGACCGAGGTTCCGCCTCGCGTGGGCGACGCCGTCGAGGCACGGATCGACTCTGTCCGTCGAGGCCGGATTCGGCGTCATCACACGGCCACCCACATCCTGCACTGGGCATTGCGCGAGGTTCTCGGTGATCACGTGAAGCAGGCCGGTTCGTTGGTCGACGACCAAAGGTTGCGTTTCGATTTCAGCCACTACTCGGCGCTGACCGACGAAGAGTTGGCCCGTGTCGAACAGTTGGCGAACGCCGAGACCCTCGGCAATTCGACGGTCGCGGCTTACGAGACCTCCAAAGACGATGCCTTGGCGGATGGGGCCATCGCCTTCTTCGGCGACAAATACGGCGACACGGTTCGAGTTCTGAAGGCCGGCCGTTCATTCGAGTTGTGTGGAGGCACCCACGTTTCGGCCACGGGCGACATCGGTCTCGTGACGATCGTCTCCGAAGGGTCGATTGGCGCCAATTTGCGTCGAATCGAAGCCGTGGCCGGTGAACGCTCTCTCGATCTCCTCCGTGCGCGTACGGCGACTCTGCACGACATTGGTGATCTGGTCGGCTCGTCGTCTGACGACGTGTTGAATGGAGTCACACGACGGATCGACGAATTGAAGGCGGCCAACGACGAGATCAAACGCCTGCGAAGCACCATGGTCACCGCACGTGCCGATGAAATCGCTGCCACTGAGGTCGATGGCGACGTCGTACAACGACTGGACGCCATCGAGCCGAACGACCTACGCGATCTCGCTCTTGCCGTGCGACAAAGGTCGACGGTTCGCAACGTCGTTCTCGGCGGAGTGACGCCGTCAGGAGGAGTTTCGCTGGTGGCGGCCGTCGAATCCGGACGAGCGGCCGGACCGCTGATCTCACCGGCCGCCAAGATCGTGGGTGGTGGTGGCGGCGGCAAGGGTGACGTCGCCACGGCGGGAGGCAAGATTCCCGAGAAGCTGGACGAGGCCCTCGATCTCGTCCGCGAGGCGCTTCGTCGTCCCGATTGATCGCCTGGTCGGCCATCGGTGACACTCACTGGCCTGTTCGAGCCGGAAGAATGAGGGGGTGCGTGTTCTCGCCCTCGATCTCGGCACTCGGCGAATCGGTGTCGCGGTTTCCGACTTGTCGGAAACCATTGCGTCACCGCTGACCGTCATCGCCCGTTCCAAGTCCCGTGCCGAAGATCATCGTCGAATTCGAAGCCTTGCGGATGAGGAGGAAGCCGAACTCATCGTGGTCGGCCACCCCATCACGATGTCGGGCGACTCGGGACCGGCGGCTCAGGCTGCCGAACTTGAAGCGACCCAAATCGAACGCGCCTGTGGTCGGCCAGTCGAACTCTTCGATGAACGTATGACCACGGTCACGGCCGATCGAGTCCTGAAAGAGGCCGATCTCTCGGCATCACAACGCCGTCAGTACGTCGACAAGGTGGCCGCGGCCGTCCTGCTTCAGAACTGGCTCGATCGTCGACGAGGAGGCTCGTGACGAAGCGCTCCAATGACATTCGAACCGAGCCCTCCTCCGACGATCCTCATGCGCTGGCTCGTCACCGGATCGTCGTACGAGGAAGAGAACGGCGTTGGCTCGAGGTTTCCGCCGTGGTCGCGGCAACGATCGCCCTCATCGTCGTGATCTCGTACGGCACCGTCACATGGCGGGAACTCCAACGAATCAATCCGCCAGGGGATCCTCGGGCGAGTGAGATTTTCGAAATCCAGGAAGGAGACGATCTCCCCAGTGTCGCCCGTCGACTGCTCGCCGAAGGCTTCGTCGTCGATGACGACACCTTCGTTCGCTACGTCGACGGGGGAGGGGGACTCGACCCGGTTCCCGGGCTCTACACACTGCGCCCTCTGGATCACATGGGCAATTTGCTTCGTGTTCTACGCACTCCTCCGAACGAAACCTTCTGGCGCGTCACCGTGCCGGAGGGATTCACCATCACCCAGATCGGCGATCGATTGGCCGAATCGGTCCCAGGTTTCGACGCCACGGCTTTCGTCGACCGGGCCACTCTGGGCGGAGAGCCATTGATCGAAAGTTCATACGCACCGGGCGTGCCGAACTTGGAAGGCCTCCTCTTCCCCGACACCTTCTCGATCGCCGGTGATGAGACGCCCGCCCAGGTCGTACAGCGGATGGTTCGGCTCATGGAGCGAGTCGGCCGTCAAGAGGGTCTCGATGACGCGGCGCTGACGGTCGGACTCGATCCCTACCGGGTGCTCATCATCGCCTCGATGATCGAAAGAGAGGCCAAGACCGAAAAGGATCGCGCTTTGATCTCGCGCGTGATCTATAACCGTTTGGCAATGGGAATGAAGCTCGAGATCGATGCGACGCTCTACTACGAGCAGGACCCGAACACGCCCTTCGACGTGTTGAAGGCGACCGACTCGCCGTTCAACACCTATTTCTATGACGGACTTCCACCGACGCCGATTTCCAATCCAGGTCGAGCATCGATAGCCGCTGCGCTCGCACCGGCTCCCAACCCTTCCTCGGGTGATCCGCTTTGTCGAAATTTGTCGGCCGGCGTACCCTGCGCCTACCTGTATTACGTCCTCGACGACCTCGACGGCAACCATGCATTTGCCGTGACATTCGAGCAGCACGAGGCGAACGTTCAGCGGTCGATCGACGCAGGAATACTGTGAGTCTCCGTCCCATCACCGGCTACACGCGAGTGGCGGCTGTTCTCGGAGACCCCGTTCGACACAGCCTCTCACCCGTCATTCACAACGCCGGGTTCTCGAGTCTCGACGTCGATTGGACGTACATCGCTCTTCCCACGAGTCCAGATCGACTGCCGCATGTCCTCGAACTTTGCCGCGGGGGCGCCATCGCCGGAGCTAGTGTCACCATGCCCTTGAAGACCGTGGCATTCCAATCCATGGACGATGTGAGCCCGGCGGCCCGGGTGCTGAAGAGCGTGAACACGATTGCCGTCCATGACGGACGCCTGCTCGGTCACAGCACCGATGGCGACGGACTCGTCGATTCCCTCGTCGACGAGGCGGTGAAGCTCGCCGACAGTTCGGTGCTCATTCTCGGCTGGGGAGGTGCCGCTCGATCGGTGGCCGATGCCGTTGTCCGGTCGGGGGCTCGTACGATCATCGTGACCAATCGCTCCGGAGTCGACTCCGCCGAACTCTCCGATGTCGCTCCGTTGGCCTCGGCTATTCCCTGGACCGATCGGCACCAGGAGTTGTCGCGGGTCGACATCGTGATCAATTGCACCAGTGTCGGAATGGGTGAAAGCCCATCGTCTCCCATCGACGTCGCTCATCTCGTTCCGACGTCGACCGTCGTCGATCTCGTCTATCACCCGCTCGAGACGGAGCTCATGGGGGCGGCCCGTCACATCGGATGCCGAGTCGTTGGTGGACTCGGCATGCTCGTCCACCAGGCGGCCCGTCAACAAGAAATCTGGCTCGGTCGGCGACCCGATTCGTCGATCATGAAGGCCGCCGCTCTCCAGGCCTTGGCCGAGCGCCGGTAGCCTGCCTCTCGATGTTGCGTTACCTGACCGCGGGAGAATCGCACGGCCGTGCCCTGATCGTCGTGGTGGAAGGTCTTCCCGCTGGCCTGCCCATCACGGTCGAGGACGTGCAAGCCGAACTTTCTCGGCGCCGCCTCGGCTACGGACGGGGCCCTCGGCAGCGCTTCGAAGTCGACGAGGTCACGCTCGTCGGCGGGGTACGACACGGACGGACACTGGGTTCCCCCGTCGCCATCGAAATCAAGAACACTGAGTGGTATCGCTCCGACAAGTGGCACAAGGAAATGGATCCGGCGCCTGGAGCGACAGAAACACCCTTGACGAGCGTTCGTCCCGGTCATGCCGACCTGGTCGGTATGCAGAAGTACGGCTTCACTGACGCGCGTGACGTCCTCGAACGAGCCAGTGCCCGGGAAACTGCGGCGCGTGTGGCGGCCGGAGCCCTTGCCAAGGCACTCTTGTCCCACCTCGGTACCAACGTTCTCTCCCACGTCGTCCAGATGGGAACCGCAGTGAGCGACGGACGTCGCCCGACACTTGACGATCTCCATCTCGTGGACGCCTCGTCGGTTCGTTGCTTCGACCCTGACGCCGATGCGCGAATGGTCGCCGAGATCGAGGCGGCCGCCAAGGAGGGGGACTCCCTCGGCGGCGTGGTCGAGATCCTGGCCTACGACGTTCCGATCGGCCTCGGGAGCCATGTGCACTGGGATCGCAAGATCGACGGCCTCCTCGCACAGGCCGTTCTCAGCATCCAGGCCGTCAAGGGAGTCGAAATCGGCGCTGCGTTCGACGTGGCCGGTCGGCGCGGATCAGCCGCCCACGATCCGATCCGCTGGGACGAATCCTCTCATCGGTACGTGCGCGAGGGAGCATTGGCTGGAGGGACCGAAGGCGGCATGACGACCGGTGAGATTTTGACGGTTCGTGCCGCCATGAAGCCGTTGGCAACTCTCAACCGGCCGACCCTGCCGACCGTCGACGTCGTCACGAAGGAATCGACGGTCTCATTCAAGGAGCGCACTGACGTCACCGCCGTTCCCGCCATGGGCGTTGTCGCCGAGACAATGGTTGCGCTCGTGTTGGCGACCGAGGCTCAGCGAAAGTTCGGTGGTGACTCTCTCGCCGAATTCGTCCGCAACGCCGAAGCGGCGCGACCTGAGTGACATGACACCGCAACACATCGTCCTCGTTGGACTCATGGGAAGTGGGAAGTCGTCCGTCGGTCGTCGACTCGGCGAAGCCCTGCAGCGTCCCTTCGTCGATACCGATGCCGAAGTCGAAAGGCGCGAAGGGCGATCGATCGCCCAGATCTTCGCCGAGGAAGGCGAGGGGTATTTTCGTGACTTCGAATCACACCTCGTCGCCGATCT
Source organism: uncultured Ilumatobacteraceae bacterium (assembly GCA_965659595.1). Taxonomy (GTDB): domain Bacteria; phylum Actinomycetota; class Acidimicrobiia; order Acidimicrobiales; family Ilumatobacteraceae; genus Casp-actino8. The sequence goes on from CBFHWN010000062.1 coordinate 11,253, forward strand.
TCTCGGCGAGCGTCCCGCCAGTGTGATCGCCACCGGTGGCGGAGTCGTGCTTCGCTCCGACAATCGCCGACATCTGCAAAAACACTGCGTGGTGTGGCTCCGCGCCGACGTCGAGACATTGGCCCGACGAGTCGAGCGAAACCGTCACGAACGACCATTGCTCGGTGACGATCCGCTTGGTCGCTTGAGCCAGTTGTCGTCCGAACGCGAGCCTCTGTATGCCGAGGTGGCCGACATCTTGGTCGATGTCGACCAGCGTGCGGTGAGTGAACTCGTGGATCTGATCACAGCGTCGATGGCCCCGATCACTGGAGCCCGACCATGAGCATCACGCGGATTTCGGTCGACCTCGCCGAACGTTCGTATCCCGTCCTCGTCGGACCAGGAGCGATTCGGCTCTTGCCCTCTTTGATTCCTTCCGATGTGCGTCGAGTTGCTGTCGTGACCGAAGAGGCGATCCCGATTCGAATCACTACAGCGCTACCGACGACCGAGATTCGAATTCCCGGTGGCGAGAAATCGAAGAACCTGGCGACAATCGAGATGCTGTCCCGTCGTTTCGCGCAGATCGGCCTGACTCGTCGTGACCTGATCATCGGTGTGGGTGGGGGACTCGTGACCGATGTGGCCGGATTTGCGGCGGCCACATGGCATCGCGGGACTCGAGTTCTTCACGTACCCACGACCCTTCTCGGTATGGTCGACGCTTCCATCGGCGGCAAGACGGCAGTGAACCTTCCTGAAGGCAAGAATCTGGTCGGTGCTTTCTGGCAACCGATCGCTGTGCTCGCCGACCTCGACGTTCTGTCCACTCTGCCCGAGCGTGAGACCGCATGCGGACTCGGCGAAGTTGCCAAGTATCACTTCTTGACCGGTGACGACCTCCTTGCCCTCCCTCTTTCGGAACGAGTCGCTCATTGCGTCCGCATCAAGGCCGACATCGTCGCCGACGACGAAACGGAGTCCGGACGTCGAATGCTGCTCAATTACGGCCACACACTTGCCCATGCACTGGAAATCTGCGGCGGACATCGATTGGCTCACGGTG
>CBFHWN010000063.1:0-12148 GCA_965659595.1 uncultured Ilumatobacteraceae bacterium
AGCGGCCATCTGCACCATGAGGGGCACCAAGTCCGAGGCGTTGGCCGTGCGGGCGAACATGTTCGAGAAACGTTCATCGGTCGCCAGATCGGGCCGTTCGTAGGCCTCGCACAGAGCGGCGAATTCGGCGTCGCTCACCACGCCGATCGACGCATAGCCGTCCTTCATCTTGGTGACGGCGTAGTTCTGGGCGATGGTCGGGGTGCGCGTGGCATCGTCGTCGAGCAGTACGGCGTCCATCGCCGAGTCGGGCCACAAGAAGGCCACCGCGGCGTCGAGCATCGCGAGCACGATGTGCTGGCCACGCGCGTGGCCCACTTGACGTGCGTACAACGCGGCGGTGATCGCCTGCGCGGCTTTCAACGACGTGACCTTGTCGCACAGCAACGTGCGGAAGAGTGACGGAGTTCCGGTCTGTGGATCGACCTGCACACTGGCGAGACCGGACGCGCCCTGGATCACGTTGTCGTACACCCGTTGACCACTGGCGGGGCCGTCGGGCCCGTAGCCGCTGATGCTCACGTAGATCAGATCGGGATTGACGGCGCTCAGATCGTCGTACGAGATGCCGAGGCGCTCGACGGCACCGGGACGGAAGTTCTGGATGACGACATCGGACGTGGCCACCAACTTCTTCAACACGTCGACACCTTCAGGCTTCTTCAGATCGACCACGAGCGATCGCTTGCCGCGGTTGTTGTTCAAGAAGATGCCGGTCATGCCGCCCTTGGCCGAACCCAGATAGCGCATGAAGTCGCCGATGCCCGGGGACTCGACCTTGATCACATCGGCGCCTTGATCAGCGAGCATCATGCCGGCGAGCGGACCCGAGATCATGACCGAGAGGTCGAGAACGCGGATGCCGTGGAGTGGACCGTGAGAAGCGGGTGTGGTCGTCATTCAGCGATCGTCGCGCATCAGGAGGCGCGAGCCACACCCCTGCTCGCCACAAGGCCGAGAAGGCCAATGGCCACGGCGATCGCGAAGTTTGCGAACAGGGCATCGGCAAGAGGCCAGTCGGTGCGATCGGCGACGGCGACCGTCGCTCCACCCATTCCACCCATGAGGGCGAAGCCCAGGCTGTCGGCGAGATTGATCTGGCCGCCGATTGCGCCGTCATGTCCGGGTTCGGCGTATTCCATGGCGGCGACCGACGTGGGCACGAAGAAGAGTCCCATGCCGAGTCCGGCGATCGACCACGTGAGGAACGTGACGGCGAGGGGCCAGTCGGCGTCGAGCACCGGAACGGTGGCGACGATTGCGATCACGATGAGTCCGAATCCGAGACGGGCCGAACGATGCAACGCGACGTGCGTTCGCTTGGTGGCGAGCCACGAACCGAAGCTCCAGGTGAGCGCCGCGCCGATGATCACGAAACCCTGCACGGTGGCCGATGCGCCGTGGATGCGATCGGCGGCGAGCGGGACGAACGAATCGACGCCGAGGAACGCCGCAGTCGCCATGGTTCGGGTGGCGACGATTGCCGACAAACCGCGCCGAGCCGCAAGTGAACCCGCCGGCATGAGACGCCGATACGCCGGGACGGCGAGAGCGATTCCGATCGTCGCGAGCAAAACGGCCAACCACCAGCGCGAGTTCTGCACGCCAGCGACCAAGGCCCCTACTCCGGCACTCAAACGAAGGGCCACTCCGACTCTCGTGGGTCCGTGGTCGTTGCGCACGACAGCGGTGATGCCGGTCATGGCCGGTGCGGTCACCAGGGCGGTGATCACGACCAGAGGCAACATGCCGACGAACACCCATCGCCAACTCACTGCACTCGTGAGCCAACCAGCGATCAGAGGTGCAACGAGACTGGGAAGGATCCACGCCGCCGACACCCAGGCGAAGATGCGGGGCTGCCGGTCGGTCGGCCACACGCGGTTGATGACGGCATAAGCGAGTGGAGCCACACCACCGGCCCCGGCCCCTTGCAGGACGCGACCGAGCAACACCACCCACATCGAATTGGCGACTCCAGCCACCACGAGTCCGATCGAGAACACCGTGAGGCAGGCGAGAAATGGAAGTCGCGGCCCGCGTCGGTCGACCTGTTCGCCGACTGCAACCAGTCCCACGATATTGGCGAGCATGTAGGCGGCGAGAGTTGCTCCGTACAGTGCATCGCCATTCAGTTCGTCGGAGACCGTCGGCAGGGCCGTGAGCAGAGCTGTGGTCTCGAAAGCGACGAGGGACGTCGCCATCACTAGGCCCACGGCGAGCGCGCGACGGTGCACGCCGGCGTCGGGGATCGGTTCGGTCATCGAGGTGAGGTCGGTACGACGAGCGGCCACGGTCGCTCGCGTTCCACGTCGAGCGCGATGTCGAGCAGCAACTGCTCGCTGTAGTGACGACCCACGACTTGCAGACCGACGGGCAAACCGTCGACCAAGCCGGCCGGGATCGAGACGGCGGCATTGCCGTGCAGATTGGCTGGGAACGTGAGGCGACCGTTGTTGCCGGCTCCGGCTGTCACTCCACCGAACACCGACGGCAAGGGCCCCTCGGCGTCGAAGGCCACGTCGGGGTTGCTCGCCGTCAACACGAAGTCGACACCGGTCGCCGGGTCGAAGATCTCGGCCATGCGCTCGTTCAGCGCGGCACGACGCGATTCGATGCGGGCGCGAGCGTCGGTGCCGTAGCGGCCGATGGTGCTCTCGAGTCCGAATCGCATCTCGGGGGTGAGCACGTCGGCGCAGTCGGGCCAGTGTTCTCCGAGTTCGGCATGGATCTCGATCATGCCGCTGATGCTCCAGGCCGCGCCCATGCTCGGTAGGGACGTGTCGAGGTCGACGATCGACCAGCCGAAGCGAGCGGCGAGTGCCTCGGCTTCTGTTCGCAACACCTCCCACATGGCCGGCGACACGGTGGCCCCGCCCCAGTCGGGAACGATGGCGACGCGTGCGCCTCGCAACGCGTCGCCGAACGATCCGAGTTCGGCTTCCCAGGTGGTGTGTTCGGGAAGGCTGAAGGGATCACGGGCGTCGCGTCCGCTGCTCACATCGAACCAGCGCGCAGTGTCACGCACACTGCGCGACACACAGCCGATGTTCACGGTGAGGTTGCCGAGTTGAACCTTGGGGGCGCGAGGAATTCGTCCGAAGGTGGCCTTCAAGCCGACGAGTCCGGTGAAACCAGCCGGAATGCGAATCGAACCGCCGCCGTCACCGGCGGTGGCCAACGTGACGAGTCCACCGGCCACGGCCGATGCACTGCCGCCCGACGAACCACCCGGGGTGCGACCTTGCTGCCAGGGGTTGTGGGTGGCACCGTTCAGCACGGTGCGCGTGACATTCACGCCTCCGAATTCGCTCGCCGTCGTGAGACCGGCGAGTACGGCGCCGGCTGCCTCCAAGCGCTGAACCATCACCGAGGTATTGGTCGCCTTGCGGTCGGCGAACACCGCACACGCCTCGGTGTCGGGCCAACCTTCCACGCGGTCGAGTTCTTTCACGCCGATTGGCACACCACCGAAGGGACGCGACACGTCGGCTCTCTGTGCGACGTCACGCGCGCGTTCCGGATCGAGGAACGAGAAGGCGTTGAGGTCGCTCGACGCAATGGCGGCCAGGGTCGCGTCGAGCTCTTCGACGGGGGAGCGTTCGCCTCGGCGGAACGCATCGACGAGTGAGCAGGCGTCTCCCGTCCACGGAGCATCGGATGGCTGTGACGAGTTCGGGGTGGACGACATGGGAGGGACGCTAGTGCGACTCGTAGAGTCGTCGCCGATGGACAGTCGCCAATTCCTCGGTCTCGAGGCCACTCACAATCCGTATCGATGGATACTGCCGGTCGTGCCCGGCATCTCGACGGCCGGTGGGTTCCTGTTCGGCGGCTGCGGACTCGCGGCTGCCGTGGCCGCCATGGAAGGAACCTCTGGGCGACGTGCGGTGTGGGCCACTGCGCAGTACCTCTCGTACGCGAAGCCCGGCGAGACGATGGACATCGACGTCACCGTCGCCGTGAGTGGACACCAAATCACGCAGGCCCGCGCCGTCTGTCATGTTGGCGACCGCGAGATCCTCACCGTGAACGCCGCCCTCGGCGATCGCGATCTCGCCGAGACCGGCCAGTTCGAGACCATGCCCTCCGGTCTCCCGTCGCCGAACGACTGTCACGAGCGGCCACACGTCCTCGACTGGTCGGATTCGATCAGCGGGCGTATGGACCAACGCATCGTGAAGGGTCGCGAACGCCTCGAAGACCTCGACGGAACACCCGGCGATGGGCAGGTGCTGCTCTGGTCGCGAATTCCCGAAGTGATCGAGGGTGTCGACACCGCCACGCTCGCGATTCTCGGCGACTTCGTGCCGATGGGTGTCGGTCAGTCGCTCGGTATTCGTGGTGGCGGCAACAGTCTCGACAACACGTTGCGTATCGGCCGACTGGTTCCCACCGAGTGGGTGTTGCTCGACATTCGAGTCCACATGGTGCAGCGAGGTTTCGGGCACGGTCTCGTGCACATGTTCGCCGAGGACGGAACACTCATGGCCACCGCCAGCCAGAGTTGCATCGTGCGTTTCTGGCGCGACATGCCCGGACCAGGGCCCTCGGGTAAAGCTCGCTGATCTTGATGGGCCACAATGGCCCCATGACAACGTCTCTTCCTCGTCGTGACGGGATGACCGTCCCGCTTCCCGGTCCGCTGCACAGCCACCGCGAGAAGTTGGGTGAACTCGCCGACCTCGGATACTCCGACATCTGGTCGGCCGAATCCGACGGAGCCGACGCCTTCACGCCACTTGCCCTGGCTGCGGCGTGGGAGCCTCGTTTGCGTCTCGGCACAGCGATCGTTCCGGCATACACGCGGTCACCCGCCTGTATGGCGCAGAGCGTCGCGAGTCTGGCCGATGCCGCACCGGGTCGTTTCGCGATCGGTATCGGATCGAGCAGCAACGTGATCGTCGAACGCTGGAACGGCGTTCCCTTCGTCGAGCCGTACAAGAAGGTTCGCGACATCGTGCGCTTTTTGAACGACGCGTTGTCGGGCGAGAAGATCGTGAAGACGTACGACACCTTCGACATCAACGGATTCAAGTTGGGTGTGCGTCCCGAACAGAAGCCACAAATTTTGGTGGCGGCGCTTCGTGAAGGCATGTTGCGTCTGGCCGGGCGTGAAGCCGACGGCGCGATCATCAACTGGTTGTCTCCCACTGACGTGGCCAAGGTGGCCGGCGTGGTGCGCGATGCCGCCGGAGGAGCCGATCGCGAAATCGTGGCCCGCATCTTCGTGTGCCCGAGTGAAAACGCTGAGGTGGTGCGAGCTTCGGCTCGTTTCGCCATCGCCGCCTATTTGAACGTTCCGGTGTACGCGGCGTTCCACGACTGGCTCGGGCGTGGTGAGCAACTACAGGGAATGTGGGATGCCTGGAAGGCTGGCGATCGCAAAGCCGCACTCGCCGCCATTCCCGACGACGTGGTGGACGATCTGGTGGTGCACGGTTCGCCGGCCCATTGCCGTGAGGTGATCGACCAGTACTTCGCCAATGGGGTGACGACGAGTTCACTCGCCATCTTGGGCCTCGATCCGGAACTGAAGTTCTGGGAGGCCGTGCGCGACCTGTCGCCGTCGGCCGGCTGAGTCGGGTCGCCGGTCAGGCGGCTCGTTCGGCGAAACCGTCGAGGATCCGTCGCATCTCGGCGATGCGCTCGAGACCCATCCGGCAGGTTTCGTCGTCGAGCCGGAACGGGGTGGATTGCTCGGCCACGAGTTCGTCGAATCCGTCGAACGTCATCTGGTCGTCGGGGACACGGGTGATACGGGTCATGGACGAATGGTGCCGAAGGGGTGTGACACGGTCCGTGGCGAGGTGTTTTCTGTAGGTTCGACTCGTGAGCCGCCCCGACAAGCCCGACACCGCCGAGGGCTGGCTCCTCCTGCGCCGAGCACTGGCCGAACAAAAGTGGGGATTGGTGGCCGGGGTGTCCATCGGTCTGGCCTGGACGGCGGGCAAGGTGGCGGTGCCCCAGCTCACGAAACTGGGAATCGACCGCGGTATCGAAGGAAACGGTTCGCTCGCTCTGTGGGCCGGACTCGTGGTGGCGGCCGGGGTGATCGCCGGTTTGTTCACCGCCGTTCGTCGCTGGGTTGCATTCCGTGAGAGCCGGTGGACCGAGACGCGAATGCGCGAACGGATCTTCTCGCACCTCCTCACACTGCACTCCGGCTATCACGATCAAATGGCCACCGGACAGTTGATGAGCCGGGCGTCGTCCGACCTGCAGCAGTTGCAGGCGTTCATCGTGATGATCCCGATCACGTTGTCGAACGTCGCCATGATCCTGGCCGTCGTCGTGCTGTTGATCACATCGCAGCCATTGCTCGCGATCGTGGCGCTCGCTCCCTTGCCTCTCGTCAACGTGCTGGCCAACCGATTTTCACGGCGCATTCACCCGGCGGTATTGGCCGTGCAGACCGAACAGGCGCAGCTCGCCACCGTGGTGGAAGAGACGGTGTCGGGTATCCGAGTGATCAAAGGATTCGGCGCCGAGAAGGTGCGAGCCGAAAAACTGAAGGTGGAAGCCGACGACATCCGGCGCGTTTCCATGAAAGCGGCGCGTATTCGCAGCAACTTTCTGCCCGCCATCGACATCCTCCCGTCGCTCGGATTGATCGCCGTGCTCGGAATGGGCGGGCAACGGGTGATCGACGGTTCGATGACCGTCGGCGATCTCGTGAAGTTCAACGCCTACATCACGATGCTCATCTGGCCGTTGCGCAACATCGGCATGACGGTGGCACTCGGCCAGCGGGCTGCCGTAGCCCTCATGCGCGTGAACGAAGTTCTGTCCACGCCGAGCGAGATCGTCGACCCACCCGAACCGAAGTCTTTGCCGATCGGCGATCGAGTGGGCGCGGTCGAGTTCGACGGTGTGCGCTTCGGTTACGACCCGGCCCGTCCGTTGCTCGACGGCTTCTCGGTTTCCATTCCGGCTGGCCATGCCGTCGCATTGGTGGGTGCGACTGGTTCCGGAAAGTCGACCGTGGTGCGACTGCTGTCGCGCTTCCATGACGTGAACGACGGAGCTGTGCGCATCGACGGCATCGACGTCCGTGATCTCGCTCTGCATGATCTTCGTTCGGCGGTCGGCATCGTGTTCGAAGACACCTTCCTTTTTCACGACACGGTGTCGGCCAACATCGGCTTCGCCCGTCCCGACGCGTCTCCCGAGACGATCGAGCGCGCGGCACGGTTGGCGGGTGCCCACGACTTCGTGGAGCGACTGCCCGAGGGGTACGACACGATGCTTGGCGAACGCGGCTATTCGTTGTCGGGCGGTCAGCGCCAGCGCATCGCCATCGCGCGGGCGATCGTGTCGGATCCGCGGGTGCTGGTGCTCGACGACGCGACGTCGGCGGTCGACCCGTCCAAGGAGCACGAGATCCGCGACGCCATGGCCACGGTCATGGAAGGGCGAACGACGATCGTGATCGCACACCGGCCCGGCACCATCGCCCTCGCCGACACCGTCGTGTTGCTGGATGGTGGACGAGCGGCTGCAGTCGGCACTCACGACGAGTTGCTGGCCACCAACGAGCGATACCGACAGGTCCTGGCCGCCTGGGCAGTACGCGACGACGTAGGTGACGGCGACCAGCCGGTGGCCACACCCGAAGAGACCCTCGACGAGGCGACCGGCGAGAACGCTCGCACGCGTGCCACCGTCACGTCTGACGAGGGAGGGGTATAACCGTGTGGGGTATGAACGCCGTCAGCGATGAGGACCGCCTCGATCGCGGTGAGACCCTCGGTGTGTTGCGCCGCGCGTACCAGGTGGCGTCGGCGCAGCGTCGCTACATCCGGCTCGCGCTCGGTCTGGTGCTGCTGAGCACCATGGTCACACTCGCCGGTCCGACGCTCGTTCGGTACGCGATCGACAACGGCATCAAGAAGGGTGACAGCGGAGCGCTCAACGCCACCGTCATCGCCTACGTATGCGTGGTGCTCTTCGGTTACGTGGTGGGCCGTTTGCAATTCGTCACTCTCAATCGAGCCGGTGAAGGATTCCTCCTCGATCTACGAGTCCTGACCTTCCAGCGCATGCAACGGCAGTCGATGGCCTTCTTCGACCGCGAGAAGGCCGGCGTGCTGGTGTCGCGAATGACTGCCGACATCGAGTCGATGGGTGAACTCATCCAGTTCGGCCTGTTGCAGTTCGTATCGGCCTTTCTGCTCCTCGCAATGGCATCGATCCTGCTCGTCGTGATGTCGTGGCAGCTCGCGCTGGTCGCGTTCCTCGTGATGCCGTTCCTCTTCGCGGCGTCCATTCGTTTCCAGCGCATGTCGAACCGCGCGTACCTCGACGTGCGCGAACGGGTGGGTGACAACTTGTCGACCCTGCAGGAAGGCATCACCGGTGTACGTGTGGTGCAGGCTTACGGCCAGGAAGTCGAGTACTCGAAGAAGTTCCACCGCACCAACCGTCGTCTCTTCGAGTCGCACATGCACAGCGTGCGGGTCAGTACTTGGTATTTCGGCTTGGTCGAATTCGCCGGTATCGCCGCTACTGGTCTCATCATCGGCGTCGGCGGATGGCTGGTGCATCGCGGTTCGGTCACGATCGGAACCATCACGGCGTTCGTTCTTTTGCTCGCCAACTTGTTCGACCCGGTTCAGCAGTTGAGCCAGCTCTACAACACCATGCAGTCGTCGGCGGCCGCCCTCCACAAGTTGTTCGGCATCATCGACGCCGTTCCCGACGTGGACGAAGTGGCCGATCCCACACCATTGCCACGGCGCGGTGAGATCGATGTTCGTGAAGTCACTTTCGCCTATCAGGGAGCGTCCCGTCCGGCTCTCGAATCGGTGTCGATCACCGTCGGTGACGGCGAACGTCTCGCACTGGTGGGGCCCACTGGAGCCGGCAAGTCGACTCTGGCAAAGTTGATGGCCCGCCTCTACGACCCCACTCGCTCACCCGATTCAGGCCTCACCGGGGTCGTGCGCTTCGGTGGTGTCGATCTACGCGACGCGTCGCTCACCGAACTGCGTCAACGCATCGTCGTCGTACCCCAAGAGGGTTTCTGTTTCGCTGGTTCGATCCTCGAGAACGTGCGCATCGCGCGCGCCGACGCCACCGACACCGAGATCGAGCGTGCCTTGGCGTCGATCGGAGCCTTGGCCAGATTCCAGGCTTTTCCCGAAGGTCTGCACACCGAAGTGCGCGAACGCGGTTCGCGATTGTCGGCCGGAGAACGACAGCTGGTGGCGTTGGCGCGCGCGGCTCTCGTCGATCCGGCAGTCCTCGTGCTCGACGAGGCGACGTCGAATCTCGACCCGGGCACCGAAGCAGAAGTCGAACGGGCCCTCGAGCGGCTCATGAGCGGACGTACCGTTGTCGTGGTGGCCCATCGCCTTTCCACGGTGCGACGAGCCGATCGCATCGCCGTGGTCGACGACGGGCGTCTCGCCGAGCTCGGCAACCACGACGAATTGGTGGTCCTTGGCGGGCGATATGCGGCGCTCGCCGATGCGTGGGAGAAGAGTCAGCCGACGGTCTGAGCGATCACTCGTTCAACAAGCGATGTTCAGCGAGTGAAGACCAGGACGAACTCGAGGAGTCCGTCGTCGCCCGTGACGGCGAAAGCGTTCGACGGATTCGGAATGCCGTAGTCGGCGAAGGTGACCGAGATGTTTCCGAACACGCCGATCCGACCGTTGGCGTACTCGGCGGTCAAGGGGAAAGTCACCGGATTGGTGCTGCCGCGCAAGGTGAGGTCGCCGGTGGCGTCGACGGTGATCTGTTCGCCATCGGCCGGAATCGTGCCGAGTTCGATTGGTGCGGTGAGCACGAAGGTGGCAGTGGGGTAGGTGGCGGTGTCCATGATGCGACCGTTGAATTTGTCGTCGCGACGTGAACTATCGCTCGTGATGCTGGCCACATCGACGCTGAAGTCGGTCGCCGTGACCGTGGTGCCGGCGATCGTGAGCGAGCCGGTGACAGCGTTCGTGCGACCCACACCTTCGGTGTCGACACCGCCAAGCACTTCTTTCACGCGATAACCGAGTGTCGATTCGCTGGTGGCGTTCCAGGTTCCGTCGACGCCAGTCGGGGCGTCAGTGGGCGTCGGTGCCGTCGATGTCTCGGTGGCGATCCCGTCGTCGTTGGTCGTGGTGGTGGTCTCGGCCAGTACCTGCGAAAGGTCGTCGGATGACAGCTTCTCTTCGGGCGGGTTGATCACCTTGGTCCAGAGCAGGATGCCGCCGTACACGAGGCCCACCAGCACGGCAGCAGCGATCACGATACGAACGATCCACTTGGTCATGACTACTCCTGGCGTTCGGCGTCAGCGGGCGACGAAATACTTCGCCTTCGGATGGTGGCAGATGATCGCCGAGGTCGTCTGCTCGGGCTGATATTGCCAACCTGTGTCTTCGTTCACCTCGATACCGAGACGGCCGGCCTCCAGCAGCGTGGCGACAGTGGCGTTGTCTTCCAGGTCGGGACAGGCCGGATAGCCCCAGGAGTAGCGACCACCGCGATATTGCTGGCGGAAGAGACCGCCGATCGACGGACCGTCCTCGGCGACGAATCCCCATTCGTCGCGGATGCGCTTGTGCCACAACTCGGCGAGAGCCTCGGCCATCTCGACACCGAGACCGTGAACGAGCATGTACTTCTGGTACTCGTTGGCCGCGAAAAGGCGAGCTGCTTCGTCGCTGACCGCAGCACCCATCGTCACGATGTGGAACGCCGCGTAGTCGGGTTCGGCGTCGACGGGCCGGAAGAAGTCGGCGATGCAGAAGTACGGAGCCTGCGTCTGGCGCGGGTACGAGAATCGGGCGAGTTCGGCCGTGCGCGTCTCGTCGGTCCAGACCACGAGGTCGTTGCCGTCGCCGTTGACGCAGTAGTAGCCGTACACGACCTGCGGGACGAGATATCCCGCCGCCTTGGCCTCGGCGAGTTCCTGGCGGAACACCGAACGAATACGTGTTTTGAAATCGTCGTCGGACTCGCCGTTCTCGGGACGGAACTGCCACTGGTTGCGGAACAGCGCCGTCTCGTTCACGTACTGGGCGATTTCGTCGAGCCCGATTCCCTTCACGATGCGGGATCCGAGGAACGGGGGCGCGAACACCGGATTATCGGTGGCCACATCGGGGGAGCGTCGGGGCAGATCGGTGGGAGCATCGGCCCCCTTGGTGCGCTCGGGAAGCACACGACCCGTCGGCACGCGACCGAAGTCGGGATCGTCGACTCCTGACTTCTTCAGATCCATGATCTTGTCGAGAGTGTTGAGACCTTCGAAGGCGTCACGCCCGTAGAACACGCGACCCTCGTACACCTCGCGCAAGTCACGCTCGACATACGAACGGGTGAGGGCGGCACCACCGAGTAGCACCGGTACATCGGCAAGGCCGAGACGGTTCATCTCCTCCAAGTTCTCGCGCATGATGAGCGTGCTCTTCACGAGCAGTCCGCTCATGCCGAGTGCGTCGGCGCCGACCTCGCGCACCTTGTCGATCATCTCGGCGACTGGCACCTTGATGCCGATGTTGTGGACTTCGTAACCATTGTTGGTGCAGATGATGTCGACCAGGTTCTTGCCGATGTCGTGCACGTCACCTTTCACGGTGGCGAGCACGAGCTTGCCCTTGGCCGTGGACTCGCCGGTCTTCTCCATGTGCGGTTCGAGGTGGGCAACAGCCGTCTTCATGGTCTCGGCCGACTGCAACACGAACGGCAACTGCATCTGACCCGAGCCGAACAGATCGCCGACCACCTTCATGCCGTCGAGTAGCACCTCGTTCACGATCATGAGTGGTGCGATACCGGCGGCCATCGCTTGATCGAGGTCGTCTGTGAGGCCTTCGCGGTCACCGTCGATGATCCGGTGCTTCAGACGTTGTTCGATCGGCCAGCCCGAACGATCCTCCTTCACGGCGCTCACCGTCGAGACGTCTTCGAACATCTCGAGCAGTTTCGTGAGCGGGTCGTAGTCGGGTCGGCGGCGGTCGTACACGAGATCGAGGCACACCTGCTTGTGCTCTTCGGGCATGCGAGCGAGCGGCACGATCTTTCCGGCGTGCACGATGGCTGAATCGAGTCCGGCTTGCACGCACTCGTGCAAAAAGACACTGTTGAGCGCTTGGCGGGCGGCCGGCTTCAGGCCGAAACTCACGTTCGACACACCCAGGGTGGTGAA
>CBFHWN010000064.1:0-258 GCA_965659595.1 uncultured Ilumatobacteraceae bacterium
CCTGATCACCGAACCCGTCCTCGAGGTGATCCGCGAGCGGAACCTCTATGCCGACGCCGTCCTGGCATCTTCGGAGAACTCGTGAGTTTCCTTCGCTCGCGGCGTCGACGGGCGACTGCGATCGCTCTCGGGTCAGGACTCGTGGTCGCCGCTCTGCTCCCGGTGTCGGCAGTGGTGGCGTGGCGCGCTGTGCGCGATTCCCGCGCTGCCGAAGCCGTGATCGCCTTGCCGACGATGGCGATTCCCACCACACCGACC
>CBFHWN010000064.1:268-12138 GCA_965659595.1 uncultured Ilumatobacteraceae bacterium
ACCGGTGCCGGTGGCACGATCGTGTCGATTCCGGTCGGCATGTCGGCATCCGGGCGAGACGCCGATGATCCTCGTCGACTCGCCGACGTGTACGGCTCCGACGGACCCGAGGCATTGAAGGAAGCGCTACAGGCCAATTCGAGTTCGGAGATCGACATGGTCGCCGTGGAGGGTGTCGCGGGGACCGGCGATCTCATCGCTCGGGTGGGAACGGTGACGGCTACGTTCCCGCGCGACGTGATCGATTCCGAAGACGACGAAGAACGAGTGGTCGCTGATGCCGGGGACAATTCGTTCTCGCCGATCGAGGCGGCTCGAGTTCTCGCGGCTCGAGTCGACGGTACGCCCGAATCGACACGCCTTCCCGACGTGAAGGTTCTGTGGGAAGCGATGGCCGAGGCCGTGGGTGCGGGAAAGATTGGCACCACCCCCGTGCCGGTGATCCCTGATGTCGGTGCGCAGACTCCCGCCGACATGGCCACGTTCATGTCGGCTCTTTTCGCCGGACCGGTTCGCGTGTGGCAGATCGGCTATCAGGCGATCCCCGAGGGTGACAACAACCCTGAAGGGCTCGACCTCTACGGGTATGACTACGGCGAAGTGGTGATGGTGCTGGCGAGTGTGGCCCCGAGTGCCATGGTGGCCGTCCTCCCCACCTTGAGCCTGCAGGTCGACAGTTCGTATCCAGATTCGGAAACCCTGCGACAGGCGGTGTTCCGACTCCTGTACATGGGAGCCAACGTGTTGTTGGTTCGCAACACGACGACGGCGCCTCCTGAGACCACCACGATCTACTACTCCGACGAGACGGATCGCGGGATGGCCGAACCACTCACGATTCTTCTCGACGAGGTCGAGTGGAAGAAGGCCACCGAACGGGTTGCGGGAGTCGACTTGCGTGTGGTTCTCGGCGGGTCCTTCGTGCGATTCCTGGGAGAGACTGCCGGCGTGAGCCTCGATGAGGTGGCCGCATCGAAGTTGCCGCCCACTACAACCGTTCTGGAGGACGAATGAACGAGTCTCTCGATCTCGCCGTGTGTGCCGCACAGGCCGCCGACGACAAGCAAGGGGCCGACACCGTCGTATTCGACGTCGGAGAGCTGCTGTCGATCACCGGGTACTTCGTGATCACGTCGGCCTCCAACAAGCGCCTCGTCCGTGCGATTGCCGATCACATCGAAGAACGCATCAAAGAAGATCTAGATCGCGCGCCATTGCGCGTGGAAGGTCATCGCGAGCAGCAGTGGGTGCTCATCGACTATGGCGACGTGATCGTGCATGTGTTCGCGCAGGACACTCGAGATTTCTACGAGATCGAGCGTTTGTACAAAGACGCTTCGCGAATCGAATGGCGCGACTGAACTGCCCGTCCTGTGGGCGATGGTCGGTCGACGTGAACGACCACACCTGGAGAGTGACCGCACGCGCCGACGAGGTGTTCATTCTCGATCCGTGTGAGCGTCCCGACCTCGTGGTCTCGGACCACCTGTGGGCCGACCTCGATCTCGTGTCGGCCCGGTCGGAGGAGTGGCGGGATCGTGGGGTGTACGACCCCCTGCCGCCTCCGCCCGATCCGCCGAACTCGGTCGTCGTCGTGAGATGCCCATGTGGTGTGGAGACGGCGTTCGATCGGCCGTGCGGGTCGTAGTTGGGGCGAGGCTGAAAGGGGCGGTATCGTTCAGCCGTCCCACCCGGGGCTATAGCTCAGTTGGCAGAGCGCTTCCATGGCATGGAAGAGGTCAAGGGTTCAATTCCCTTTAGCTCCACGATCAGACCCGTCGGCTCCGGCCGGCGGGTTTTTCTGTGTCGGAGTTCGTGTTTCAGTCGATCAACGAATAGGAGTTCAACAGCTCGTCTTGCAGGACCTGAGCCGGTTGAGCCGATGCTCCGACCACGAGGTCGGACGTCAACTCGATCGGCTCGTACTTCCAGCCGTCCGGCAGTTGGAGGCGCTGTCCGAGATTGGCCAAGTCGTTCTCCGACAGAGTCGGGTCGACCTGCTGGCTCCACGACTGCATGACGAAACGCCGTCCGTCGTCAGCCGTCAGCATGTAGACCTCGTGTCCGGGGCGGAAGATGAACGTCGACTGGCGATCGACCGTCTGCGGAAGGTAGCGCTGGCCGAGCGACGTGGGGTCGGTGATGTCGACCGTTGCGTACCGGTTCATCATGATCGTCCCGAAGGTCTCGGACACCACGTCATGGAGCTCGCGCGTCACCTCATCCATCAGCCAATAGCGCGGACCGTTCAACAGCGCGAGAGCGACCCCTTGCTCGGCGCCGATGGCCGCTGCGTCGAGTTCGGTCCATTGGTCGTCGGGGCAGTCGCCCATCGGGAACGAGTTGTAGACGGTGGCCGTGATGCCGGAAGGTGACGGCCCGAGCAGGAGCACCTCGCAATATCGCTTTGTCCGCATCGACTCCGTGGGCAGTGGCGGCGTCGTCGGAACCGTGGTGCTTGCCGGTTCGGCCGTGGTCGTCGGCGACACGACTGATGTGTCCGGGCTCGCGGCATCATCGCCACTGCAACTGGTGGTCAGGCCCAAGACGACGCTGCCGGAGATGATGGCGGCGGTGACGATCCGAGTCTTCATTTGTGGCAGAGTATCTGACACATGACGGGAGGGTTGTGATGGACGATCGGGAGTGGATCGAACTCGGACAACGGGCGTCGTTCGTCTCCCATCGGTTGATCGGCTGGATCTACTGGGATCCATACGCAATCGAACTCAATGCGACTCTCGGTATCCCGAACGGACTCGGTTACTACGTCACCAGCCGCGCGGCTCCGTTGCTTCCGGCGGGCCCCGACGTGGTGTCGGCTGCCTTCTATTCGATCAATCCAGTTGCGATCAGATTTGCTGTCGACCTGGCGGCCGAACACACGGACTGGCAATCGATCTACGACGCTCGGAACGCGGCCGTGGGTGTCGGCCTCCGCCAGTTCGTTTCCGAAATTTGCGACGACCTGATCGACCTCGGTCCTCGCTTCTGGCATGCGGCGGACTCATTGCCCGAGTCGGGGCGGGCTTTGTTCGCCGCCCACCGCTCGGCACCACGCGTGGACGATTCGCTCGTGTCGGCGTGGTTGGCCGTGAACTGTCTGCGCGAATGGCGGGGTGACACGCATTTCGCCATCTTGCTCGCCGAAGGTATCGATCGCGTGCAGGCCGGCATCCTGCATGACGCTCACCTCAACTATGGCGGTTGGATTCCACGGAGCCGCGGTGCCGACGATCAGGCGTTGCAGGTCGCGTTCGGTGATCTCGAACGTCGTGGATTGGCCGAGGACGGCGTGGTGAACGACGCGGGGCTGGCCCTGCGAGCTCGTCTCGAAGAACACACCGACGAGATCTGTGTGCAGATGTGGCGAGCCGTCGGTGAGGACGCGACACGTCGGTTCGTAGACCTCGTGGAACCTGTGGGTCAGCGTTTGCTCACGCGGATCGACGAAACGGCCGGCCCCGACTGGATGCCCGCCGCACGCGAACGACGGTCGTGACGAAGGAAGAACTTCGTCAGCGGTGCCCCGGCGCCATGTAGAACCAGAACGGGAACGGCCCGCCGGCATCCTTGATGGCCTGTCGAGCCGCCATCGCCGTTCGACCGGCCTCGGTCGATTCGAAGAACCACGCCTCCATGGCGCGACCGCCCGGTTCAGGGCCGTCCACGAGTTCCAGACACGCTTCCTCGTAATACGCGCGGATGTCGTGCATGACGGCGATCGTGTTCTTCCCCGGGATCTCGACCGACGTCCAGTCGTCGCCCGACGCGATGCGATGCAAGGCCGCCAAGGCTTCGGGAACCTGGTCGACGGTGAGCACTCGACCGAGATCGGTGCGTCCTCGTGAGGCCACGGCTCGGTCGTAAGCCTTGCGGAGACCGCGGGCCTCGTCGACACAGGCCGGAAGACTCGGGTCGAAACGCGGGGGAAGCGAACAGGCGAGCGGTTGTTCGTCGGATTCGATGACATCGGGGAAGTCGGCGATCACCGGGCCGCTCGGAGCATCGAGCAATGCAAAGGCTTCGGCCAACACCCGATGTTGAAAGTCCGGATCGTTCGGAACACCGAGCGGGCGGCCGAGCGGGAATTCGCAATACAACGCGCGCGGTGGCTTCATCTTCTCGACCACCGGTCGCATCGAGGCGAGAGTGATCGTGGCCAATCCGGCTTCTTCCATCACATGGGCGAGCACACTCACGGTGCGCGTACAGAGAGGTCAAACAGGTGTGAGGATCACCACGTCGACGCCGTCGCGTTTCAATTCAGCGGCCGCTCGGGGTCCGCTGTCGAGGCGGATGGTCGCGACGTCGTCGGGTTGGTTGCCGGCGAACGAGAAGTGTCGAGGGGCGACGCGTCCGATCACGCCGTCGGCTTGCAGCTCGACGAGGCGATCGATCGGGTACACCACGTCGATGTCCATCTGGAATCCGGTGTGATCGAAGTTGGGGCTCCAGTGGCCCATCACCAGATCGCGGATTTCGGCGGGAATGACGCGGTAGCCGGTGTCGGCCGGCGAGAAACGCTCGTCGTCGGGGCAGTGGATGGCGGCTGACGTCACGATGGCGACCGTGGCCGTGCGAAGCACGGGGGGAGTGGTGAAAGGGGTGCTCTCGAACTCGGGAACCGGGAGGTTCTTCCCCATCTCACGCATGGCTCGATCGCCGTTCATGAGGTCAGGGTAGCAAGATATGACAGTTGGTCTGACATGATTCCTGGACGTCATGTCGGGTTCCGTGGCAATGGGATACTCGCTGTGTCACGAGATCGGGGGAACTCATGGGTGTCGTCTTGGACGTGGATCGCGGCAACTTGGCCAGCAGTCGGCTGAATCGTTCAACGGCAGCCGACTTACGACCTGGTGAGGTGCGTCTCGCCGTCGACGCGTTCGCGCTCACGAGCAACAACATCACGTACGCCGTCTTCGGTGACGGGTTGAAATATTGGGACTTCTTCCCGGTGGGTGAAGAACCGTGGGGTCGGGTTCCCGTGTGGGGATTCGCCGACGTCGTCGAGTCCACGGTCGGTGACGTCGTCGTTGGCGAACGCGTCTACGGATACTTGCCGATGGCAACCGAACTGGTGGTCACACCGGGCCGAGTCGACGAACGCGGTTTCACCGATCTGGCCGAGCACCGCGAGCCGATGGCCGCCGCCTACAACCGTTACGCCAAGGTTGCCGCCGACCCGATGTATCGGGTAGATCTCGAAGCCCATCAGATGGTGCTGTGGCCGCTCTTCATGACGTCGTTCATGATCGACGACTATCTGGGCGACAAGGTGCTCGGCGACTCGACGGCGACGACAGTCGTGCTGTCGAGTGCGTCGAGTAAGACGGCGATCGGTGCTGCGTTCCTGCTGTCGCGCCGCCCCGATCTACGCGTCGTCGGCCTCACGTCACCGGCCAACGAGCAGTTCGTGCAATCGCTCGGGTGTTACCACGAGACACTTCTCTACGACGACGTCGAGAACGGATCCGCTGTCTGGCCGGCCGGTCGAGCCGCCTATGTCGACATCGCCGGCAACTCGTCGGTGACGGCTGGAGTGCACCGCATCTACGAAGACGATCTGGTCGAGAGCACGATCGTGGGCGGAACGCACTGGGATGCACCACGGGAAGCGGTGTCGATGTCCGGACCGCAACCGTCCTTCTTCTTCGCACCCACGCAGATCGCGATGCGTACCAAGGAGTGGGGACGCGAAGGTCTCGACCAGCGAGTCGGTGCGGCATGGCACGCATTCGCGTCGAGGACCGACGACTGGCTCGAGTTCCGCACCACTGAGGGTGCAGAGTCGGTGGAGGAGTTGTACCACGAGATGTTGGCCGGACGCGTCGACCCACGGGTTGGTCACGTCTGTCGGATGCGCTGACCCCGCACCATCGAGTCCGGCAACGAAAAAGGCCCGGGGACGAAACCCCGGGCCTTTTCGATTGCTGGGCAATGGGAGGGTTCAGGATGCGTCAGGCGCGCAGACCCTTGTTGATCGCATTGAACACTGCGTCCTTCAGCGGAATCATGCCTGCGATGATGGCGCCATTGGCGACGACGTTGATCCAAGCGGTGTCATGGCTCCAGCCCCATCCGGCGAGGATGTGTCCGAAGTCGCCCATGAGCCAGACCATGAGGATCGAGACGCCAAGGGTCAGGTTGGCCCCGACCACCGGAATCTTGTTGACAGTTCCCTCGAGTCCGGCGGTGCCGAGGATCGAGTGGAGCACTTTCATGACCGCCTCGAGGAGGATGGCCATCACGATGAAGAGTGCTACGACGTACATAAGTACCCCTTTCGGTAGGTTGCGGTCCGTGGCCGCGGGGGCACGGTATGAAGTGCCGACGCGAAATGTGGTGGATGTCACAGGAAAAGGGCTCTTGATCAGGCCTTTCGCGCGGAGAGAGGTGGAACGAGTTCGGTTGACGACGTGGGATGATGGGTCATGCGTGCCGTGCGACGACATGACCACGGAGTTGTCGTCGTTGACGCTCCCGAACCAGAAGATGTCGGTGCGGTTCTCGCCGTCGAAACGGCCGGAATCTGTGGCAGCGACCTCCACATGCTCGGTCTTGGCGCGTCCGAGGTCACACTCGGACACGAATTCGGCGGTCGCCTCCCGGACGGACGTCGAGTGGCCGTTCGCCCCATTGGTCGGTGCGGAGCGTGCGAGTCATGTCGCAGTTTTCGGGCCAACTTGTGTCCGGATGCCTTCGCCCGTTTCCAGGGTGGAGCGATCGACGGTGGGTTCGCTGATCGAGTGGCCGTCGACCCCGACACGATCTTCCCGATGTACGACGGTCAGACCGCTGGTGCAGCAGCTCTCGTCGAGCCGATCGCCGTCGCCGTTCACGGAGTTCGACGAGTCGAGATGCAGTCAGGCATGTCGGTCGCAATTGTCGGTGCCGGAAGCGTGGGATTGGCGACAGTCGCCGTTCTGGTCGACCTCGGAGTCGACGTCCATGTGGAAGCCCGCTACGAGCATCAACGACGAGCGGTCGAAGCACTTGGTGGTCGAGTCGGACTCGAGGGTCGCTACGACATCGTGTTCGACGCAGTCGGTTCGCCCTCGGCCTTCAGTGCTGCAGTCGGAGCCTGCCGGTCCGGGGGAGATCTCGTCGAACTCGGAGTCTTCTGGGATCCGGTGAGTATGGGAGCCGACGTCGTGCTGCGCGAGATCACCATTCGTCCGGCGGTCTTCTACACGCATCAGCACGACGGATCCGATTTCCAGACGGCGATCGACGTCTTGCATCGTTCACCGCACATCGAAGACGTTCTGGTGACTCATCGTTTTCCGCTCAACGATGCCGTGGAGGCGTTCCGAGTGGCCGCCGATCGTCGAAGTGGAGCGTTGAAGGTCCATCTGGTTGTATGACGTCATGACTCTCGTGATCATGAGGTACGACCTCCGCGTCCCGCCCCCCGACAGTCCAGCTGCCGGTGTCACCTCGTCCGGCCAGTACGCAGCCTGCCTCGAGCAGGTTCGGTGGGCCGATGAGGTCGGTCTCGACATGGTCGTGCTCTCCGAGCATCACGGCACCGACGACGGCTTCATGCCGGCTCCGGTCACGCTGGCTGCCGCCGTCGCCGCGTCGACTGAGCGAATCGGAATCAACATCTCGGCGGCGCTCGTGATCATGCACGATCCGGTGCGACTAGCCGAACAGTTGGCCACTGTCGACCTGGTGTCGAAAGGACGCGTCAGCGTCGTCTGCGGAACGGGTTATCGCCAAGAGGAATTCGAGATGGCCGGTCTCGAGTTCAAGGAGCGATTCAGTGTTCTGGAAGAGACCATCAGTGTGATGCGTCAGGCGTGGACCGGCGAGTACTTCGACCATCGGGGACGTCGGGTACGAGTGCGACCCTTGCCGCATACACCCGGCGGCCCCACGTTGATGATGGGTGGATCGACTCCGGTGGCGGCGCGTCGTGCGGCGCGACTCGGATGCTTCTTCATGGCCGCCAACGATGATCCAGCAGTCGGTGAGGCGTACAACGACGAATGCTCAAAGGCGGGCTTTCAGGGCTTCGCAATGCTGCCGTCGAAGGCCCCCGGTTTCGTGCACGTCACGAACGATCCCGAACGCGACTGGAATCGCCTTGCTCCGTTCGTGCTCCACGAGGCCCGCACCTACGCCACTTGGCAGCGAAAGGGGCAGTCGTCCGTCGTACACGTGCACGACTCGGCCACTCTCGACGACGTGAAAGCCAGCGGGGTGTACGCCATCGTCACACCCGAGGAGTGCATCGCTCTCGCGAAGCGCTTTGGTTCGCTGACCCTTCATCCGTTGATGGGTGGAATTCCTCCTGAAGTGGCCGCTGAAAGTTTGTCGCTCTTCGAATCCGACGTTCTGCCGGTTCTGCGACGCACCGCCTGAATCACTGATTCGGCTCCATGCTCGACGTCGAACAGGCAGGCGTAGGCGACGAACGAGAGTGGATACGGAAAGCTGATCGCCATGAGGGCGAGAACTCCCACGTGAAAACCCCAAGCCGACAGGGCCCAGATCCATCGAGCGCGTTTCGAAGCCGAGAGTGCTGCGAGCGCACCGATCTCCACGGCGGTGGTGACGACCGCCGCTGGTGGAAAGAGCCAGGCGAAGCGGACTGTCCAGCCCCCGAATGGCGAATGCGGACTGCCGAGCAACTCCTTGCGAAGATTGTCGTAGGCCACCTGATTGCGCAAGATGTCGCCGACGAGCCAGTCCATGCCACCGTGACGGAGTTTCGCGATGCCGGCGAGAATGTAGGTGAGCACGGTGGCGAGGATCATCGCCCTGATCGGGATTCCGTAGCGGACATGCTCATCCGTCGGCACCTCACGGCGACGCGAGTCCCATGACCAGACATCGGCCGACCGGCTGAAGCCGAGTGCGAGGAGGTGAAGCGCAACGAGATGTTCGGTGTGAATGACGTGACCGAACGAGAGTCGATATGTCGACACCACCAAGAAGGCGAGGGCGAAAGCGGGCCCCGTCACGCGAAATCCCACGCCTGCGGTGAACAACACGCCGAGGACGAGGGTGCCGAGGAAGAGGAGGTGGACGAGAGTCGGTGACCACGGTGCGTCGAGGAACCACAGAACCCCCACGCCCTCGGTCTGCCAGGCCGGCAGATCGGCGCTCTGCCAGAACGAAGCGGAACGGACGAGCATGAACACGACCGTGTACGCGCCGACGAGAATGCGTAGAGCCGCCAGTCGAGAAGCTGGGGCGGTGCGCCACATCCAGTCGATCACAAGCCGTCTCCGGATACGCGGCACGAGGTGTGGACGACACGAGAAATGGGTGATGTGCGACCCTCGTACCAATCGATGGCGTCGTACCTTTCGGTGGCGATCTCGACTTCGGTCCCCGTCCAGGCTGTCGACAACCGCGAGGCGATGTCGGCGCAGAGCACTGCTCCGCCGTCGCGACGTATCGCTTCGTACACCAATTGAGCGGCGATGATGACTTCGTCGTTGCCTGAGATCTGTGTGGGTGAGAGGCGCCGGATGGTTCCGTCGACGGCTACGAGGACCGCAGTGTGCACGGGTTCGACGGCCGTTCTTCGACTCGAGAACATCGGGTAGGTCGAGAGTGGATAACTGTCGCGGTCGAGGGCCACCGGAACGACACCGATCACGGTGATGATCCCAAGTGCGAGGAGACGCGCGACCCTGCGAGAAGCTCGGCGATCGTCGGTGTCTTGTGTCATCGCCTTCGAACCGTAGTCGTCGGTCTCATTGCCTAAGGTGGCCGTGTGGCGGGGGCGAAGCGTTGGCTGATCTGGTTGGTGTCGTGCACAGTGGTTTTCGGTGCGGCACGCGCTGTCGCCCTGCCGGAGGTGTGCGAGTCGACGACGAGTGCCGAACGCCGGGCTGCGATCGACGAGGGAGTCGGTTGGATCGCGCGCACGCAGGCCGATTCGGGTCGTTTCCTGTATCGCTACGACGCCGCATCCGACACCTCGATTCCCGGCTACGTCTGGATCAGACACGCGGGGACGATGATGGCTCTCGCTCAAGTGGTGGAAGCCGGACTCGACACGACAGGTGACGCCTCCCGCTCTCTGTCTCGCGCACTCGACGCGGCAATCGACAAACTCGCGACGACGACTGTCGACGGCGAGGTCAGATCGGGTCTTCGCGAGGGTGCGTACGTCTCGACGGGAGGCACCGCCTTGTTGCTGCTCGCGGTGACCGAAGGTGTGGTCGTCGACGAGGATCTGGTCGAGCGACTCGGACGCCACATCGTCGCTTCGGTTGCGCCGGGACCCGCTGGAACCTTGGTGATTCTGGAGCAGGCGTCACCCGAACTCGAGTTCGTGGCCGGTTCGGTGAGTCGTTTCACGACGGGTGAAGCAGCGTTCGCGCTGGCGCGACTCGAGAGACTGCAGCCGGGAAGAGGTTGGGGAGTCGCCGTGCCGGCGATTCTCGACTATCTGGCGTTGTACAAAGCCGATGCCGAGGGTTTCGTCCCCGATATGCCCGATCACTGGGCGGCCTATGCGATGGCTGAGATGACCCGTTGGCCGGAGTCGTCATGGGCGGAGATCGTGGAGCGAGCATCGGGAGACTTCGACGACGTGCACGTCGCCTGGGCGAACAAGCAGATGGGTATGAATTCGGTCATGGTTCGTTACGAGTCGCAACGGACCAACCGGGGATTCGATCGCTGGTTGAGAGGCCGCACCTCGCTCGGATCGGCGATCGGCACTCATGGCGAGGCACTGGGTGGCTGGTGGGAGGTGGCAGCTGTCGACGACTCCTTTGCGGGTGTGCGCAGCGGACTTCGAGATCGTCTCGCCTGCAACGCCGGCGTGATCACTGCTCGACAGGTCGACTCCGATACAGCCGCGTCGTATGCGTCACCTGATGACGTGCGTGGATCGTGGCTGTGGTTCGACATCACTCAGGTCGACGATCAACAGCACGCCGTGTCGGCTCTGGTGGCTTCGGAGCGAATCCTCGACGCCGGGGGAGAACTTCCCCGGCGCGCCACGTTGCCTCACTCGTGGTGGCTACTCGTTTTGGCCATCGTCGCGGTCGTCAATCCGGCGAGACTGTCGCGCGTCGGCTACCGAGTCGGTCCGTGGTCGATCGTCGTCGGAATCGTTCTCCTGTTGCTCGACCGAGTGATCTTGCGCGCCCTCGACGTCAGCATTCCGACCGCCTTGGTGGCGGCCGGCGTGGTCACAATCTTCGGATCGCTGCTCGGACTGATTCCGCGCCTTGCCCCTCCGTCGTCGACCCTGGCCTTGTGGCGTCCGGAGGTGATCGTCCTGTTCGTGGCAGCCGGAGGTCGTCCATGGGCCCTCGTCGTTGGACTCGTGTTGGCTGTCGGATTGTCTCGCTCGACATCCAAGTCGCGACGGGGTGAGACGTCGCTGGTAGGGCTCGACCTGATGTGGGCTCTGGTGGCAGTCGCTGCCGGGATCGCGTTGATCGTCGACGGCGTGTACGCCGTTTGACGACAGCAAATGATCAGACGACGAGGTTGACCATGCGTCCGGGGACGACGATGACCTTCTTCGGTGTCGCTCCGGCCAGGGCGGCGATCACCTTCACGTCGGCCAAAGCCAATGTCTGCACGGTTTCGCGGTCGGCATCGCTCGGAACCTCGACTCGAGTCCTGACTTTGCCGTTGATCTGTACTGGATATTCGATCGTGTCGTCGACCAGAAGAGTCGGGTCGGCCTCGGGGAAGGGTTCGTAGGTCACTGTGGTCGAGTGTCCGAGGCGCTTCCAGAGCTCTTCGCCGAGATGCGGACACAGAGGTGACAGCATCTGAACGAGTGGTGTCGCAACCTCTTGCGGGCACGAGTTGGTGCGGCTGACTTCTTGAGTGAGAGCGTTGTTGAGCTCGATCAACTTGGCGATTGCTGTGTTGAAACG
>CBFHWN010000065.1:0-11246 GCA_965659595.1 uncultured Ilumatobacteraceae bacterium
CACCCTCACCGGCTTCGTCGTGGGTTCGGGTCTCGGTGTGGCGGGCGCAGGCTTCTGGACCGGTGACGGCCCAGGCTTCGTGAAGTTCGCCGATCCGTTCTCGTTCACTCAGAAATACGGGTCGGTCGGCGGAACCATCGCCGTGCTCGCTCTGCTCGGCGTCGTCGCCCTCATCGCCGAGGCGATCATCCGCCGTCGACGCCCACCCCGCATCGAACTACCGCCGACGGCCTCCGGATGGGCGCGCATCCTCCGTGGATCATGGCCACTGTGGGTGGGCGCTATCGCTCTAGCAGTGTTGAACATCGGCGTGCTGTTGGTGACGGGCCGTCCGTGGGGAGTCACCTCCGCGTTCCGAACCTGGGCGTCGAAGATCATGGACGGTGTCGGCATCGACGTCGCCTCGTGGTCGTACTGGACCGATCGACCGGGACTACAGGAATCGCTTTTCACCGACAACACCACGGTGGCCAACTTCGGCATCATCGTCGGCGCACTCACGGCGTCAGCTGCTGCGGGAGGATTCGCCCTCGTTCGTCGCGTTCCCCGACGCCACATCGTGGCTGGTCTCGTGGGCGGCGCGATGATGGGTTACGGCGCGACGTTCGCCGCCGGATGCAACATCGGCGCCTACTTCTCGGGCATCGCCTCGGGTAGTGCTCATGGCTTGATCTGGGCGGCTTTCGCGCTCGTAGGTACGTGGGTGGGTCTGAAGGCCCGACCTCTGTTCGGATTGAACGTTCCCAAACCGAGCGACTCGGTCTGTTGAATCAGGGCGCGACGGATCAGGCGCGCTGGCGGCGACGCATCATCGACGCCAGCGCCTTGACCCGCGGTCGGAAGCGCCGAGCTGGCTGACGCTTCGGAATCACCACGGGCTCCACTGACTTGGTCACCGTCTCACGTCGGGCGATCCGACGGCGGGGACGACCACCGACGATCGACTCGATGCGGTCGAGATCGAGTCGCTCCTCGACCATGAGGGCTTCGGCCATGGCTTCGAGGGCGCCGATGTGCTCGGTGAGGATCGTGCGAGCCGCTGCGTGAGCCTCGTCGAGAATCGACGCGACGGAATCCTGGGTCCAGGCATCGGGGCCCGACACCATCGACGGACGACGACTCATGAGCGAGCCCGACATGCCGTAAGTGGTGGCCATCTGAGTGGCTAGTTCGGTGGCCCGCGCCAGATCGGACGCGGCTCCCTGAGTACACGAACCACCCATCAACTTCTCTTCGGCCACTCGTCCACCGAGAGCCACCACCAACTGGGCGAAGGCCGCTTCTTTGGTGAGGAAGATGCGATCGTCGTTCTCGAACCAGGTGACGCCGGCCGCCGGACCTCGCGGGACGACGGTGACCGCCACCGGATCGGCAGCGTCCTCTTGCACGAATCCGCAGATTGCGTGACCGGCCTCGTGCCACGCAGTGATGCGTCGGTCGGATTCCGACACGGTCATCGAACGTCGCGGGCGGCCGAGGGCCACGAATTCGACGGCTGCCGAGAAACACGTCTGATCGATGTCACGCCGTTCGAGTCGCACGGCCTCCAAGGCGGCTTCGTTGCAGACCCGAGCCAGATCGGCGCCCGACATGCCCGCGGTGCGAGCCGCAACCGCGTCGAGATCGACGTCGGCACACAACGGTTTGCTCGCTGCATGAACTTTCAAGATGGCCGAGCGTCCGTTGCGATCGGGCAACGGCACCTCGATCCGACGTTCGAGTCGACCTGGACGAAGAATGGCCTTGTCGAGAACGTCGGCGCGGTTGGTGGCAGCAATGGTGATGACGTTCGACTTGTTGAAGCCGTCGAGTTCGGTGAGTAACGAGATGAGGGTGTTCTCGTGTTCGATCGGTCCGCCCGGTGTTCCGTTCTCGCGATCGTTCATCGCGCGTGCCCGAGCGATGGCGTCGATTTCGTCGATGAACACGATGGCCGCCTTGTGCGACCGAGCCGACTCGTACAACTCGCGTACTCGCTTGGCTCCGACGCCGACGTACATCTCGACGAAGTCGGTCGCCGAGGCGGCGATGAACGGAACCGATGCTTCGGCAGCCACCGCGCGAGCCAGCAACGTCTTGCCGGTTCCGGGCGGACCGACCAACAACGCACCTTTGGGCGGCGTGGCACCGAGACGTTCGAACTTCTCGGGATCGCGTAGAAAGTCGACGAGTTCACGAAGATCGGCGACCGCTTCGTCGCATCCGGCCACCGAATCGAATCCCGAACCGCGGTCGGGAACGACACGCTTCGGTGCCCGAGCCCGCTTCTCGCGCCAGCGGCCGATGGCGAGAAGGAGCACGATGACTCCTCCGACGATCAACCAGTTGCGGACGGTGGGCGACATGGAGCCAAACGGTACGAGCGATGCGACCGAAATCGGCCAGGAGTTTCGTGAATGGCGTGTGAAGCGACCGGCGGGAGGTGCCGATTCAGCCGAAGGCTCGAGACGCCGTTTTGGCGAGAAGGGCGACTCGACCTGGGATGTGTCCGTTCACCGGGAGGCTGAGACTGAGCCCGTCGAGGCCGGCGCCGACGAGTTCGGCCAGTGCCACCCCGACCGTGTCGGGGTCGCCGAAGACGAGCCGGCCACGCATCCCGTCGACCACTTGCTCGTTCCATCCCTTGATGGCTGCCATGGCTTTTACGTCGGCTTCCGCTTCGGCGGTCGTCGGAGCGATCACACATGAGACGTTCAGCGACACCGAGACTTCGGCACGGTTGCGACCTTCGTTCGCACAGTGTTCGTCGAGAACGGCAAGCTTGCGCGCGACGTCGGACGCTTGCGTGAGTCCGACCAGATTCGATTCATCGGCGTACTTGGCGACGAATCGAAGTGTCTTCTTCTCTCCCCCTCCACCGATCAGGATCG
Organism: uncultured Ilumatobacteraceae bacterium; assembly: GCA_965659595.1. Lineage (GTDB taxonomy): Bacteria > Actinomycetota > Acidimicrobiia > Acidimicrobiales > Ilumatobacteraceae > Casp-actino8. Next base: position 2,871 of record CBFHWN010000065.1, read on the forward strand.
GGATGCGCGAGACCGGCGCCGGCGAATTGACCGCATCGGTGACCGAATAGTGACGACCACTGAACGACACCTTCTCGTTCCGCAACATCGGTCCGATGATCTGCAGCGCCTCCTCGAGTTTCTGGAAGCGGTCGGTGAAGGTTCCGAATTCGAAACCGAGCGACTGATGTTCGAGCTCGAACCATCCGGCTCCGATACCCAATGTCGCACGCCCGTTCGACGCATGATCGAGCGCAGTGACCGCCTTGGCAAGAAGCGTGGGATTCCGATACGTGTTACCGGTGACCATGGTCGCAAGGCGAACCTTCGATGTGTGTGCGGCGAGCGCGCCGAGCAACGTGTACGCCTCGAACATCGGTTCTTCGGGTCGACCGATCATGGGCAACTGATAGAAGTGATCCATGACCGTGATGCGGTCGAATCCACTCGCCTCGGCCTCTTTCGCCTGAGCCACCACGAGTGGAAATGGTGAAGCCGATCCGCTGACGTAGGTGAAGTTCGGAATGTGGTAGCTGAGGCGAGACATGTCAGGACCCTACGAGTCGAGACAGCCTTTCCTCCACTTCGGCGATGTCGTCGGGAGCAGCGGTCACGTAGACGCGGAGCTGTGGCTTGGACGACGACAGCAGCCAGCGGCCCTCCATCGACTTCTTGTCCTCCACCGACTCGACTGTCATCATCTGCGCCGTTCGCGTCGCCTGTTGCAGTCTCTGGTCCTCGGGGATCCCAGCCAGTTCAGCGATCCGCTGGGCATAGGCGCACACCCGCTTCGACATCATCTTGTCGACAAGGAGGTCGCCAATGGCTGCTCCGAGCTCATTGGCGAAGTGGTTTCCCTCGAAGTACCTCACATCGAGCAACTCACGGTCCGGGCGTTCGAAGCCATCGGTCGGCAGGAGGGGGTAGCGCACCCAACGACTCGTGCCCCCGAGACCCAGCCCGAGATCGTGAAGTGCGATCACGTCCCCGATTCGTTCGAGCGCGACACAACGCAGATTCGACCACCAGTGCGTATGTGAAGTCCCCAACAACACGTGCCCACTGTACCCGTTGGCCGTTCATTGATCAGCCGAGTTCGTTCATTGCTCGATCGATCCCCTTTCCCCAAGACCGGTACGTTCGTACGGTCGAGCCATGCCTCGCCTACCTCTCCTCCCCGTCGCTCTGGCCTCGACTCTGCTGATGATCGCCGGATGCGGCGACGATGTCGATTCGACGTCCGGCAACTCGACACCGGCGACTCCAGTGAGTTCCGCCGAAGATGGTGAATCGTTCGATCGGACCCGACAAATCGTTCTCGAGAACCCGGTGTCGGACGGCTTCGAAACCGTCACGGCTCTCGCTCATATCTGCGAATCGGGTGACTCCTCGTGTCCTGACGGCTCGGAGGAGGTGATCGTCCTAGCGTCGTACCGCTTCTCACCCGGGCGCATCTACGTCCACGATCCCGAGATGACCCTCGTTCCCCCGGATGACTGCCTCCGCGACGACATCCGCTGTCGACTCAGCGTCTCTCACTGCGAGTACCCGGACTTTTCGACCCAAATGGAAGCTCAGCACTGCGTTCCGCCGCCCACCCCCATCGACGCATCCTCCAGCGGAACCGGCCAGTGCAACGAAAGCACGGCCGACTACAGCCACCACATCGACTTCGCCTGTCTCACCAGCATGTCGAGCGTCGAAGAAGGAGACTCCTGATGAAAACGACAAAGTTCGCCCTCACACTCGTCGCTCTTGCAACCGTCGCGAGTGTTTCGTTCGGAACGTTCGCATTAGGACCCGACACCACACCTGCGCGGGCCGACACCAGTGATGACGGCGAGGCAGGGAGCGCCTGCCGAAACGCCGGACACCACGGAGTGTTCAGCAGCACCTCGAATCTCCAGGAGTGCTCGGTGGGCTTTTACGCCTGCATCCGAGACGACTCGGGCTTCAACGGGTCGATCTCCGGTCTGCCCCCGGGCTCGATGGGGATCATCTTCCAGCCCTGGGGCGCCAACTGGTACCTCACGGGTGGCAACAACGGCTACGTCCAGAACGTGTGCAACGGTAGCGCCGGCTCATCGGGCCTGATTGCGATGGTCCCGACCGATGGCCGAACCGGGCTCATCGATTCGCGGCGACCGGGACTCGACGTTCGCAGTCTTCCTTTCGATCAGCAGTTGACCTTGATTCAGGACTTCTGCGGCGGAAGGTGCCGGGCGGAATACTTCGCCTATCACGCCAAGTTCCTGCTCGGTGACGGCAATCCGCAACAGCTCTGGGTGTCTGATCAAAACAACCTTCGACGTGATCAATTCGAGTTCGTCGCCCTCACCTACTACGCGACTCCCGGTTCGATCTTCTTCGATCGAGGCAAGTTGTCGTCGGGGGGCGGAGTGATCGAAACCCAACAAGGTGCGCCGATGAACGCCAACGGCTACATGTACGACATGATCGACACCATTCGCACCGAAGAGCACGACGAATGGTACGAGACCACCCAGGGAATGATTCGCGAGCAGGGTATGCACTCGGGAGTCGAATTGGCCCTGAACATCATCCGGGTCTTCATTCTCTGACCATCGTCGATCGAGCGACGCGCGGTGCGAGACCGGACTCCTAGTCTCGGGGAGGTGACCACTCCACTTCTCGGGACGTTGCCGCTCGTCGGTCGGCGGGCCGAACTAGCTCGGCTGGCCGGCCTGGTGGAGTCGGCGCGTGATGGTCAGGGCTCATCGGTGCTCATCAGCGGCCGAGCCGGACTCGGGAAGTCACGACTACTCGCCGAATTCTCGATGGCCAGCGACATCGCGGGTGCGTTGGTACTGTCGGCCACTGCCGAGCGGGGTCCAGTTCTGCGCCCGCACGACCTGATCCTGCAGATCTTGACTTCGGCCTCCTTCGAATGTCGTCGTCGACGCATCCCGGTCCCCGATGAGATCACCGATGCCGTCGTTCAGCTCGAGTCAGGGGGAGACGATCTGGGTCGTTCGTCGACACTCACATCGGTGATCGCGGCACTCCTGGCTCTACCCGATCATCCGGTCGTCCTGGTGGTCGACGACATGCACTGGGCCGACGACGCAAGTGCCGAAGTGCTCCGCAATTTGTCGACCTATCTGACGACCCTTCCCATCGTGATGGTGCGAACCCGACGTCCTGACTCTCGTGCCGTAGCCCTCGAGGGTCGATCGACGATGTTGGTGGAACTCGATGTTCTCCAATCCGCACAACTCGTCGATGTCCTGGTGGCCACGATGACTCTTGATCGCCCGGTCGCGACAGCCGCCGCCGACACACTTGTTCGCCTCGGTGGTGACGTTCCAGCGGTTCTCGAGCATCTCATCGCGGCGGCCGGTGGCTACGACGACTCGACGCCATCGTTCGAATTCATCGAGAACCTTTCACATCTGACCGCATCCGGTCCCGACGACGTGATGTCGTTGAAGATCGCATCACTCGCTCCGTGGACCCGGGATGTCATGTCAGCAGCCGCTGTCCTCGGCCGAGAAGTCGACATGGTCTTGTTGAAGCGGATGATCGCCTCGGAGATCGTCGACATGTCGGTCGACACCGCTGTTCAGGAAGCCGTCGAACGAGGCGTGATCGTTTACGACCGACCCGGGACCTACCGCTTCAGCCATCCGCTCGTCCCCGAGGTTCTCTACGACCAGTTGCCTCTGTATCGCCGATCGGAATTGCACCGTCTCGCTGCCGACACACTGTCGTCATCGGGAGATCGACACCTTCTCGGTGCAGCTCGTCATGCGATCGCAACCGGTCGTCTGGACCACGACGACGTCGGTCTCATCGTCGCCGCTGGTGAACAAGCTCTCGATCGCAGTGCCTTCGCCGAAGCCTCCGATCTGTTCGAGACAGCCTTGGAGGCCGAAACCCACACCCACGAGAAAGCGCGAATCACCTTGCTACACGGTCTTGCCTTACGAGGTGTCGGGCGTCGCCAAGACGCTCGTGACTGCTTCGAATCGGTCGTGTCGTCAGCGTCGTCGCCTGAACTTCGCCATCTGGCCATCGAGGCGGCGATTCGTCACGCCGAAGGGGGCGACTTCCGAGTCGGAGCGGGACACTCGGCCACGCTCATCGACCAGGTTCTCGACCTCGGCGGGGTCAGCGATGCCCAGCGGGCTCGACTTCTGGCCGCCAAGGTTCGCGTCAGCGCGCGCGTCGATCGAGTGGTGAAGCAGATCGACGCCGACGATCTCTTCTCCGTCGGACCACTCGGCACACAGGATCGGGTGCAGTGGTCGTACGCCGTGCGTACTTCGCTCGCCCACGATCTCTCACGCGAGGCCATCGAATGGGCCGATCGTTCCGGAGACACTCACGCCAAGCTCGAGTCGCTCTCCGCATGGCGTTCGGTTCATCGCTCACCTCATTTCTTGCCGCAACGCACCGAACGAAGCATCCAGGCCATGGAGATCGCCGATCGTCTGGGTCGTCGCGCCGAAGGCGTCGAATTGCGCGGTTGGCTCGCCGTCGATCATCTCGAACGAGGTGATCGACCCTCGTTCGATCTCGTGGCCAGCGAAGTCGAAACCACGATGGGCCGTTTCGGGACCCACCCCCTCCATTGGCTCGCTGCTTGTTTGCGGACACTGACTCAACAACTCGACGGACGGCCCAACACGATCGCCGACGCGGCGACGGCTGCGGCAAAAGTCGAGGTCGACTACGAAGTGCCCGGACGTTGGACGGCCCTGGCGATTCTGCTCTGGCGGGCCGGAGAACTCGCCGACGATCGATCGTTCGCCCGCAGCCTGTCGAGCAAACATCCCGACATCTTCGACCAGGCTGCAGCGGCTGCCATGCTCGGTCTCAGTCGTCTACGCGACGGAGACGTCGACGAGGCACGGTTGTTGCTCGATCGAGCAGTCGATCGGCTCCGACTTCACGAAGTCGAGATCAGTTGGCTGCTCAGCCTCCACGCCGTGGCTGATCTGGTGGGTGAACTCGAAGCGACAGAGTACGCCGGCGAACTTCTCTCGTTGATGGAACCATGGCTCGACCGCGTGACGATCGGCAATCACGGAACCGTCATGCTCGGCCCCATCGCACGCCCATACGCTCGACTCCTCGACCTTCTGGGGGCTGGGTCGGACGACGTCGCCGCGGCTTTCGCCACGGCCCGTCGGTTGAGTGACGGCCTCCGAGCATCGGCTTTCTCGGCCGAGTGTGCCCTCGACGAAGCGCGCTGGCATCAGGGACGACGCCGATTCGACGACGCCGCTCGATGCGCTCGAGATGCTCTCCGCTTCGCGATCCCGGTCGCAGCGATCGGCGTGAAAAGAGCTGCCGAACGTCTCCTCGACGAGCTCCCGATCGACACGGGTCCGACATGGACACTCACCGAACGACAAACGGCAATCCTTCAGGCGATGAGTGACGGACTCACCAACCCGGAGATCAGCCAAAGACTGGCGTTCAGCTTGTCGACCGTGGCCAAGGAGACGTCGGAGATCTATCGACGTCTCGACGTCCCTGGCCGCGAGCAAGCGATACGTGAATTCAACAGACACGGCAGGCGCTCGAACCACTGACCGCATCGCCTAACGTTCGTCTCGTGGGGGACGAACCGATGGCGTCGACGATGCCGCGCAACGTGGTGGTCGTGTTGCTCGACAGTCTCAATCGTCACCTTCTCGGTGCGTACGGAGGTACCGAGTTCGACACGCCGAATCTCGATCGTTTCGCAGCCCGATCGGTTCGGTTCGAACGCCACTACACCGGTTCGCTGCCGTGCATGCCAGCGCGTCACGACATCTTGTGCGGTTCGTGGGATTTCCTGTGGCGACCGTGGGGGTCGATCGAACTCTGGGAGGACCCCATCACCCGCTACCTACAACATGCGGGCGTGACCACGATGTTGGTCTCGGATCATCCGCATCTGTTCGAAACGGGCGGCGAGAACTACCACACCGATTTCACGGCGTGGGAGTACGTCCGCGGCCACGAGGACGACCCGTGGCGCACCGCACCCGATCCGTCGTGGGTGGGTGCTCCCGCCGTCGAGGCGAACGAGGCCTGGGTGGCTCGTCACTACGACACGTCACGTACGTGGTTCACGCGTGACGAAGACTTCCCGGGGGCGCGCACCATGTCGGAGGCAGCTCGTTGGATCGACGAGCAGGCGCCGTCTGATCGACGCTTCATGTTGTTCGTCGACGAGTTCGATCCGCACGAACCCTTCGATGTGCCCGAACCTTGGATGTCGCGCTACGACCCCGAATGGGACGGGCCAAAGGTGATCTGGCCGCCCTACATGGCCGATGCCGTGGCGTCGGGTCGACTCGACGCACGCACAGCACGGCACATCCGCGCCAACTACGGCGCCAAGCTGTCGTTCATCGACCACTGGTTCGGACGACTCCTCGACGCGCTCGATCGACGAGGGTTGTGGGACGACACCGCCGTGATCGTGTGCACCGACCACGGTCATTACCTCGGTGAGAAGGACGTGTTCGGCAAGCCCGGTGTCCCGGTGTACGAACCGTTGGGTCACATCCCTCTCATGATCGCCTGGCCTGGTGTGGCGCCCGGAACCAACTCTGCTCTCACCACGACGGTCGACGTCTTCAGCACGTTGTGTGACGTGTTCGACGTGTCGGTGGAACACCGAACTCACGGCCGTTCCCTGGTGCCACTTTTGGAAGGCCAATCGTCGTCGGTTCGCGACTACGTGCTCACCGGTGTGTGGGGTCGCACGGTGCAGATGATCACCGAGTCGTTCAAATACGTTCGCGCACCCCGCAACGGAAACCGGCCGTTGTCGATGTGGTCGAATCGTTGGTCGACCATGCCCATCCACGCCCTGCCCGACGTCCGACTGCCCAAACCCGATCATCGGGCCGTGCTCGACTACATGCCGGGATCGAATGTTCCGGTGATCCGCCAACCGTTTGGACCGGGCGATGCGGTCCCGTTCTGGGCCATGACGAATACCGGGAACCTGCGAGATTTGGTGTTCGACGTGATCGACGATCCGGACGAAGACCGTGATCTCTCGGGAACCGATGTCGATCGACGTCTGCTCGAAATTTTCCATACCGCCCTGCAAGACGTCGACGCACCGCCTGACCAGTTCGAGAGACTCGGGCTGTGACAGCAGGCGAGAAGCGCCCATTGCTCACAACGTCGATTCGTAAAGAATCGTGACATTCTCTCGACGAGCACGAATTCGCTGATCATTCGTCCTACCTTCCGGTGGATGAAGGGAATTCGGACACCAGCACGCGCTCTCCTGATCTCGTCCTTGATCATCGGTTCGATCTCGGCTCCCCGCGCTGGGGTCGAAGCCACGACACTCGACCGAATGGGCGGAGTCGATCGCTACGAAACAGCAGCTGGTATCGCTCGCCGTGTCGTGGCCGAGGGCGATTCGACCACCACAGTGTTGCTGACCACTGGAGAGAACTTTCCCGATGCTCTCTCCGCCGGCGGCTGGAAGGGGGACGCTGCGATTCTCCTGACCAAGAAATCTTCGATTCCTTCGTCGACGATGAGCGTCCTGACTCAGTCCTGGGTGAAGCAGGTCTACGTGATCGGGGGTCCGTCGGTCGTCGACGACGCGGTGATTCAAGAGTTGCGGAGGAACGGCAAGCAGCCGGTTCGGCTGTGGGGCGACGATCGCTTTCAGACCTCTCTTGCGGTCTCTCGCGAAAGCGTCACCGCTGATTCGGTCGATTCGGTGTGGGTGGCGCCCGGTGGATCGTTCGGTGACCAGATCGTCGCGGCCGCTGGAGCGCGGCGCGCCGGTGGTGCCTTCCTGATCGTGGCCGAGAACACGCCACCGTCATCGCAGACCATCGCCGAGATCGAGCGAATTTCCCGGCCGAACGCACGCTTGAGAATCGTCGACAGCCGATCGGCTCTCACCAACTTCAAAATTGCTGGCTTCTCCGAAGCTCGACACACCAAAGATCCCTTCCAGAACTCTCTCGACACTCAAGCGACGAGTGGTGATCTGCTTCTCGCTTCCGGGGAGAATTGGCCGGACGCGCTCGGTGGGACACGACTTCTGACCACCAATCGAGGTCTCGTCATCACACAGAAGGCTTGTTCTCCTCCGAGTGTCTCGACTCGTATCCGCGCCACCCGTCGGCTGACCGTGCTCGGTGGCTTCAACGCCGTGTCCAGCAATTCCGCACGGGGATTCTCCTGCCCGGCTTCCGCGCCTCCTGCATGGGTCGACCCGGAGGCCAAGTCGAACGTCTACCTCGGTGTCGGTATGACTCGCTCGACCGAGTACCTGGCCGCACGGGCACACCTGTTGTCCCGACCCGGCGAAGCGGTATCAGTTCGCGTCAACGGTGGCTCCGGACGTTGCTCGGTGCAGTCGGGGGTGATTCGAGGGGATTCGGCCGGTACCTGCGTTCT
>CBFHWN010000066.1:0-11062 GCA_965659595.1 uncultured Ilumatobacteraceae bacterium
GCGCGTCACTTCTCCTCGTGGGATGTGTCACCGGGGAACGTCCTCGCCTGATGACCGACGAGACCCTGCCACCGGTCGACGATTCGGCGATCTCGACCGTCATCGACGTCCTCACCACATCGCCCGACGGAACGGCCTTCACCGTCGTGTACCGCATCACTACCAAATTCGGCGGCCAGACAACCGATGGCTCGATCGTGGTCGATCCGTTGAACGGAACCAGCGTGCAGATCGCCGATACGCGCTACGTCACGCGCATCGACGGTGACGTGTTCGACCGTGACCAGCTCGTGCGTCCCCGGTGTGGACGAAATAAGGGTGGCCGATCGCATGCTGAATTCACGCATCTTCCGTGACGCGATCGTCGATCGGCTGCGCCAGGACGCGAATGTCGCCGTCGGCGACTCCACCCTCGAGCGTCGCAGCATCGCCGAGCGCCCGGCATCGTGCGCACGGGTGCCAGTGGTGGACGGTTCGGGATTCACTCAGCAGAAGTCGTACTGCGCCTTCGATGGACTGGGCGTGTTGGCGTCGTTCGACGGCGCCGACTTGTTCATCGACACCGAACGAGTGCTGGCGACGGCTGATCCGGCCGTTTTCTCGACTGCGCCTTGACAACGACGCTCCGCGAGTCAGCTCGGGTCGAAGAATTTGCTGCGTCCCAGCGAACGATCGGAGAGGTGCCGCACCTCGACCACGCCACCAGGACGCGGAGAGTGAATGATCGCTCCTTCGACTCCGAGCCACATCATCACGTGACCCGGGTAGCGCAACAGGTCACCGGCTTGAGCGGTGTCGGGTGTGCGGGAGTCTCCGGCGCGCCACTGCAATGTGGAATTGCGGGGCAACACGTGACCGGCCTGCGACCAGGCCCAGCCGGTGAGTCCGGAGCAGTCGAATGCGACCCCCGGCTGGCTGGCCCGACGCTTGTACGGGGTGCCGAGTTGCGACAGAGCTGCCATGAGCGCGATCTGGTGATCGGCGTCGGCCCGACTCCAGACCGACTCGAGATACACCGGATCGAGTTCGAGAACGGTCGCCACGTCGGTGGCCACTCTCGCCCGCCACGCCACGAACGAGGCCGACTCGATACTGGAACGAGGAATGTTCTGCCGCTCGACCTGAGCCAACCACAAGGCCCCTCCGGCGTATTGCGCGATGTGGGTGGTCGACACCTCGGGGCGAGCCTCGATCCGAGCCGGCGCCGCCGACAGGCTGGCCGGCGCCACGAGGGCCCCGATGCTCACGACTCCGGCGATGAGAACCAGCCGGGCCGACCGATGATGACGGTGATGACGGATTTCGTCACCCTATTGCAACACTTTTGTAATGATCCAGTCGCGACCCGAACTCTGACGGGCGTCACATGTCGGAAGCTCCCACAATCCTGGCAAAAGTCCTGCTTACACGGCATCATGACCGCATGGTGAACGTCGCCGTCGTACTGGCCGCCGGGGCGGGATCTCGGTTCCAGGGCGCTACTCACAAGCTTCTGGCACCGTTTCGCTCCACGACCGTGATCGATGCCGTCCTCGACAACGTCGAGCGCGCCGGCTTCGACCACGTGATCGTGGTGACCGGGTCGGCCGATATTCCGGCCGACCTTCTCGATCGGCCCGGATTCCACGTCGTACCGAATCCCCGTTGGGCCGAGGGTCAGGCCACGTCGCTACAGGTGGGCATCCAGGCTGCGGAGGCTTTCGGTGCGGACGCCGTCGTGGTGGGTCTTGGTGATCAACCGCTCGTGACCACCGAATGTTGGCAGCGAGTTGCGGCAGGTCGATCCCCGATCACCGTGGCCACCTACGACGGTCAGCGCGGTAATCCGGTTCGACTCGATCGTTCGGTGTGGCACATGCTTCCGACCGACGGCGATGTGGGCGCACGACACGTTCTCGGCCAGCACCCCGAATTGATTTCGGAAGTAGCCTGCGATGGTTCGAGCGCCGATATCGACACCCAGGAGGACCTCGATCAATGGAATTGAACCATTCGTTCACCGTGAACCAGCCGATCGCCGAAACCTGGCAGATTCTCACCGACCTCGAGCGCATCGCCCCCTGCCTGCCCGGCGCACAACTCCAGGAAGTCCACGGCGAGGTCTACAAGGGTGTCGTGAAGATCAAGGTCGGCCCGATCAGCGCGCAGTTCAAAGGTGAAGCCCAATTCGAGGAGCGCAACGACAACGACTTCAAGGCGATGCTGAAGGCTTCGGGTCGCGACACCGGTGGCAAGGGCAACGCCTCGGCCACGATCACCGCCCAACTCACCCCGGTCGATGCCACCTCCACTACCTGCAATCTGCTCACCGATCTGTCGATCACCGGCAAGGTCGCCCAGTTCGGTCGCGGTGCACTCGCCGACGTGAGTGAGAAGCTGCTCGCCCAGTTTTCCGACAACTTGAACGAACTCATCAAGAATGAGGGCGCCGCTCCGGCTGCCACTCCGGCGCCCGAGGCTGTCCCCGCCGCCGACACGTCAGGTCAGCCGCAGATCCGCAAGATCGAAGGTCCGGCCGCCGAACCGCTCGATCTCGGCAACATGGCCGGTGGAGCCGTGATGAAGCGCGTCCTTCCGCTGCTGGCCGGTCTGGCCGCTGCCCTTCTCTTCGTTCGTCGTCTGTTTCGTCGCAACAAGAGTTGAGCGACCACGACCGGGTGCGCGAGCTGCTCGGCCGTGAGCCGAGCGGGCGTTTCACCGTGGTGGTGCGCGACGCCGAGGGTGATCCGGTGGTCATTCGCAACGAACCGTTCTTGCACGACGGCACTCCCATGCCCACGCTCTACTGGTTGTGCGGCGAAGAGGAATACGTGGAGGTCAGCCGCCTCGAGGCCGGGGGTGCCGTCGACCGAGCCGAGGCCGAGGTCGACGCCGACGAACTCGCCGACGCCCATCGTCGCTACGCCGCCGAACGCGATGCACAGACCCCTGTCGATCATGAAGGTCCTCGACCATCAGGTGGTGTGGCCGGCACGCGCACCGGTGTGAAGTGTCTGCACGCTCACTACGCCTGGTTCCTGGCCGGTGGCGACGACCCGGTGGGTCGTTGGGTGCAGCACCAACTCGACGAGAAGGCACGTGGCGGGTCATGACGCGACACGTGGCCGCCGTCGACATCGGAACCAACTCCACCAACCTGCTCGTTCGCAGCGCCGACGGATCGGTGCTCGAACGGCAGGTGAACATCACCCGACTCGGGCGGGGGGTCGACGCGTCACGCCGGTTGGCCGCGGATGCCATCGGTCGCACATGCGACGTGCTCCGCCAGTACTCCGACCAGTTGAACCGACACGGGGTCGACGTTTCACGCGATCTACGCGTCGTCACCACGAGCGCGGCGCGCGATGCGAGCAACCGCGACGAATTCTTCTCGAAGGTGCACGAAGCGATCGGCCGTGATCCCGACGTCTTGTCGGGTGACGACGAAGGTCGGCTCGCCCACCGGGGCGCGCTCTCCGGACTCGACGTGGGCCATGGCTGGCACGTCCTGGTCGACATCGGCGGTGGATCCACCGAACTGGTGCTCGGCGAGGCCACGGCGACCGGGGTGGGAATGAGAGCTGTCCGCAGCCTCGAGGTGGGTGCGGTCCGCCTGACCGAACGCCACCTGCACGGCGACCCACCTCGACCAGAAGAACTCACCAACGCGATCGGTGACGCCTACGACCTCATCGACGACGCACTGCGCGACGTGCCCGACATGAAGTTGGCCTCACGATTGATCGGGTCGGCCGGCACGATCGTCACCGCAGCGGCCGTCGAAGTGGGACAGCGGGTGTTCGATCCGGCAGCTCTGCACGGGTTCGTACTCGACCGAGAGGCCGTCGAAGACGACTTTCGCACCCTCGCCACTGAAGCAGTTGCCGATCGTGTGCACAATCCGGGCCTACCGGCTGACCGGGCCGATGTGATCGTGGGCGGTTTGTGCGTGCTGGTGGCGGTCATGCGACGGTGGGACGCACGCGACATCTTGGTGTCTGCACACAACATCATGGACGGCATCTGTGCTGAACTGCTGGAGACGCCATGACTCGATTCCGCACTCCCGAATCGCATCCGGCCCGGACATCGGCGGGCCTACGCCTCTACGGACGGCGTGTGCTTCTGCGTCCCCTCGTTCCGCCCGACTTCGAGTCGTGGAAAGAAGTGCGCCAGCGCAACCACGACTGGCTGACGGTGTGGGAACCCCAGCGCTCGCCGCATGCCCCCGACCCAACAGTCGACCGCGATGCCTTCAGCTCACGTTGCGGCCAACGTGATCGCGATCGCCAGTCCGGTGTGGGCTACGCCTTCGGCCTGTTCGTCGAGCAGACCTTGGCCGGCGAGGTCAACCTCAACAACGTGGTCCGCGGTGCACTGCAAACCGGCACCGTCGGCTACTGGATCGACGAAGCCAAGGCCGGTCACGCCTACGTCGCCGAGGGCGTGGTGGTCGCCCTTCGCTACGCGTTCGAAGAACTCGGACTGCACCGCATCGAGATCTGCATCGTGCCACGCAACCACAACAGCCGTCGCGTGATGGAGAAGTTGGCCATCCGCGACGAAGGCACCGCCCTGCGCTTCCTCGAGATCAATGGCGTGTGGGAAGACCACGTGCGCTACGGCATCACCGTCGAGGAGTGGCAGGCGCGACGCGACGAACTGGTGTCGACCTGGCTTTGAACGACTGACCCCGAACGAATCGGGTCGTCGAATCAGGCCGAGTCAGCCAGCCGCCGGTACGCGGCGTTCTTCTGTTGACGCACGAGGGTGCGGCGCTTCCACTCCTTGCGCTTCCAGTGGCGCATGCGACGAGTGCCGGTCACCTTCTTCAACGCCTTTTCGGCGTCGTGATGGTGTAGCGGTTTCCAGGCCGCCCCTGGCTCGACCACGTCGTCGGGTTCGACCCCGTGACTCACCTGGTCGGCCAGCAGATGGAGCTCGCTCTTCACGCGGTGGCGTTCCGCGTGGGCATGGGCCCGCTGTTCGGCACGTGGGAGCGGTACTGCCTCCTCGGTGCGATGACGCTTGCTCATCGGTCCCCCTTTCACAGGTTCCGTTGAAAAGCCTCCCCTTGGAAGAAACCGTACTCCTCTGAGTTCGGGTGTCAAGACCATTCGACGGGATCGTCGGTCCCGATTTCGTCGCGATCAGTTCTTCTTGCCCGAGATCTTCGACTGCAACGCGGCCAGACGCTCGGCGAACCAGGGTTGACGCGTACTCCACAACTGCGGTTCGAGTTCGCGGGCCACTGCGTCGGGATGCGTGGCCACGTCGGCCATGTCGCGAATCGTCTTCTTGGTGGCGATCACCAGATCACGCGGCGCCGAAGCGGCGCGGGCCGCCATCTCGTGGGCGGTCGCCTGCAACGCGTCGTCGTCGACGCAGCGGTGCACGATGCCGAGCCGTTCGGCTTCGGCACCATCGACGATCTCGCCGAACACGACAGTGGCCATCGTGGCCTGCGGGCCCGACAGACGCCGCAGCATCCAGGTGTGTCCACCGCCGGGATGGATGCCGATCTGCAGAAACCGAGTGTCGAACTTGGCTCGTCGCGCCGCAATGCGCACGTCGCATCCGAGGGCCAGGTTCATCCCGGCCCCCACGGCCGCACCGTTGACGGCGGCGATGGTCGGAAGTTCACTGCGCGCGATGCGCAGGAAGCCTTCGTAGATGTCGCCGAGGCTCTCGGCCGTGCTCTCGCGCAGATTGCCAAGATTGGCGCCAGCGCAAAAGGCCGGCGGTGCGCCGGTCACGACGATGGCCCCGACCGCCGAGTCGCCTTCGATGCGATCCATGGCCGCTGTGATCTCGGCGACCATCGGCGCGGTGAGCGTGTTGCGCTCGCCGGGATTGTTGAGGGTGATGGTGGCCACGCCGTCGGCCACGTCGAGCAGTACGAGTGAATCGGGTGAAGTCGTCACGTTCCGAGTCTCCCACGCCGTACAGTCGGCCCGTGCCCCCGGAGATCGAACATGGCATCGAACCCCGCGACGACGGACGCGCCGCCAAGAGTCGTCCGGCCGCAACGGTGATCCTCGCTCGAGAGAGTTCGTCGTCCGCTTGCGGCCTCGACGTCCTCATGCTGAAACGCAGTTCGGTGGGGGCCTTCGCCGACATGTGGGTGTTCCCGGGTGGTCGAGTCGACGATGCCGATGCCGGCGAGACCGAACTCGAGTGCGCTGCTTCGGCTGCCGTACGCGAGGCCCACGAGGAAGTCGGTGTGCGCGTCGACCGTCAGAGCCTGGTGACGTGGAGCCATTGGACACCTCCGCTCATGGCGCCAGTTCGTTTCACCACCTGGTTCTTCGTCGCACCGTGGGCCGGCGATCACATCCGTATCGACGAGCACGAGATCGTCGACCACCGTTGGCTCGCTCCCGATGCTGCGCTCTCGACCGGCCTCGCCATGGCACCACCCACCATCGTCACCTTGCACGAATTGGCCGAATGTGGGGAGCCCTCGCGCGTGTGGGCAGGCCGAACTGAGCCGCCGGCCTACGTCACGCGTCCGGCCAAGACATCGGACGGGACATCAGTCCTTCTGTGGAACGGCGACGCCGGATACGACTCGGGCGACGCCGACACCCACGGCCCGCGCAATCGTCTGGTGATGCTCGACGGTTTCGGCGGCCAGCAGTGGAGATACGACCGGCAGATGTAGCGTTTCGGTCGTGCTCGACCACGTGTTCACCGATGTGATCGGCGCCTTGCGCGACGCCTTCGAACGAGCGCTCCTCGAACGTCAGGCTTTCGAGGAGCACTTCCAGGTCGACGTCATGCTCGGCGACGTCACCTGGGAGACGAGTTACGGATTGCCCGGCGAAGGTCAACCGCCCCGAGTCGTGGCGCACGTGACATTCGAATGGCCATCGTGGAGTCAGACCGCATATCGCCGTTGGTACGTCGACGAAGAGATCGACGAACAACCGGCCATCGACATGGAGATCGTTCTACGTATTCAGCGCATCGCATCGGCCCCCGACTTGGCCAAAGTGCAGTCGGTGCTACCCGAGCAAAGTCCGCTCATCGGAGACTGCCGTCTCGAGCGGGCCGGCATCACCGTCGAGACCACGCACAACGACGACGAAGACGGTCCCGATGTGGAACACGCGGTCGAGGCCACCTACGAAGGTTCGTACGAACTCGGCGAGTCGGCCCTCGCCGACGGAACCAACGCGTCACTCGACGATCACTTCGGTGCGCTCGGTGGCTGGGTGGCCGCCACTCTCGTGAAACTGGGCGACGTCGACTACTCGTTCCATCCGGCCGACTCCGAAGGCTGACACCCGACCGACTAGACACGTCGTCATGTCCGAACTGAACGACGTCGTCCTGTTCGAGGTGAGCGAGCGGATCGCCACCATCACCCTCAACCGCCCCGACGCGCGCAACGCGCTGTCGAGCGAAGTGTTGCGTCTTTTGCCGCAGCGCATGCGCGAGGCGAACGATCGCGACGACGTCGACGTGATCGTTCTCACCGGAACCGATCCGGCCTTTTGCGCCGGACTCGACTTGCGCGAACTCGGTTCGACGGCCGGCAACCTCGGATCGGGTTCGGGGGCCGACGGTCGACCGAATAGTGACGGGGTGCGCGGCCCGTTCCCGATGGTCGACAAACCTCTCATCGGAGCGATCAACGGCGTGGCCGTCACCGGAGGATTCGAGTTGGCGCTCAACTGCGACTTCTTGGTGGCGAGCGAACACGCGAAGTTCGGCGACACGCACGCGCGAGTCGGTGTGATGCCCGGTTGGGGCCTCACGGTGTTGTTGCCGCAGGCGATCGGCGTGCGCCGCGCCCGCGAGATGAGTTTCACGGGAAATTTCATGCTGGCCGACGAAGCGCTCGCCTTCGGTCTCGTGAATCACGTGGTGCGACATGCCGACCTCATCCCTTTCACGCGGCAGCTGGCCCTCGACATCGCCGGGAACGAACAGGACGGTGTCCGTCAGATTCGCCGCACTTACCGAGAGATCCACGCCGAGATCGACGGCTGGACGATCGAGGCTCGCGACGGGGCCGACTGGCGTCGCACCCAATTCGCCCCGGAAAAAGTGGCCGAACGAAGGGCGAAAATCCAAGAGCGCGGCAGAGGGCAGTAGCTGCCCGCGACTAGTGTTGGCTCATCCATTCGCCTGGACACCCCCGTTCAGGCGTTCTAGGGGAGGAAACAACACATATGCGCAAGTCAAGACTGCTGCTGGCCCCGCTGGCAGCCCTTGGTCTCGTCGTCGCAGCCTGCGGTGGCGACGACGGTGGTTCGTCGTCGGAGACACAGGCTCCCGCCGAGACCGAAGCCCCGTCGGGCAGTTCCTGTGACCTCGTCGGTGGTGTCGCATTCGACACCGGCGGTCGTGGTGACGGAACGTTCAACGACTCGGCCGGCCAGGGCGCCGACCGTGCCAGCTCCGAACTCGGCGTCGACGTCAAGGAGCTCGAGGCGAATGTCGACGAGGACCGTAAGGCCAACCTCGAACTGCTCGTCGAAGGTGGCGCCAACGTCATCGTCGGTGTGGGCTTCATGTTCACCGATCCCATGGGTGAGATCGCTGCCGCCAACCCCGACGTGACCTTCGGAATCGTCGACTCGGTCGTCGAGGCCGACAACGTTCGCAGCCTCATCTTCGCCGAGGAGCAGGGTTCGTTCCTCGTGGGCGCCGCTGCTGCTCTGAAGAGCGAAGGCGGCAAGATCGGCTTCATCGGCGGTCAGGAGATCGACCTCATCAAGAAGTTCGAAGCTGGTTACATCGCTGGTGCGAAGTACATCAACCCCGACATCGTCGTGGAGTCGAAGTACCTCGGACCGGCAGGTGACAACTCCGCATGGGGCAACGTCGCCGGTGCCAAGGAAATTGCTGCTGGTTGGTACGCCGACGGCGCCGACATCGTCTACACCGCCGCTGGCGGTTCGGGCGCCGGCACCATCGAGGCGGCCGTCGAGGCCGGCAAGTGGGCGATCGGTGTCGACAGCGACCAGTACCTCACCGCTGGAAGCGACGACCAGAAGGATCACATCCTCACTTCGATGCTGAAGCGTGTCGACGTGGCCGTGTTCGAGACCATGAAGGCGGCCTGTGAGGGTGACACCTCCGGCGGCATCAAGGTGTTCGATCTCAGCAACGACGGCGTGGGCTACGCCACCTCGGGTGGCTACGTCGACGACATCGCCGCTCAGCTCGACGAGATCAAGGCGGAAATCGTGAGCGGTGCCATCACCGTTCCGACCGCTCCCTGATCACAACTGAACCTGACGTCCTTCGTGGACGTGTTGAGCGCCCGGGTCCTCGACCCGGGCGCTCTGCTATAACAGAGCAGGTCCAAGGGGGAGCATGAGCGTCAGTACACCTGCCGGCGGATTGGCCGTCGAGCTCATCGGAATCACCAAGCGTTTCCCCGGGGTAGTGGCCAACTACGACGTGGGTCTGAAGGTTCGACCCGGCACCATTCACGCCATCGTGGGCGAGAACGGGGCGGGCAAGTCCACCCTCATGAAGACGCTGTACGGCATGCATCAGCCCGACGAGGGTCGGATCATCGTGAACGGCCAGGAAGTCTCGTTCCGCTCCCCGACCGACGCCATTGGCGCAGGGATCGGCATGGTGCACCAGCACTTCAAGTTGGCCGACAACCTCACGATCCTCGAGAACATCATCCTCGGCGACGAACCGGTTGGTGGACGAGGACGTATCAAGTTCGACGAAGCCCGCGCCCGCATCACTGAACTGGCCGCCACCCTCGGCGTCGAGTTCGACCCCGACACCATGGTGGGCGAACTCGGTGTGGGCCAACGCCAGCGAGTCGAGATCCTGAAGGTGCTGTATCGCGGCGCCAACGTTCTGATCCTCGACGAACCCACGGCGGTGCTCGTACCTCAAGAGGTAGAAGAACTCTTCGCCACACTGAAGCGACTGGTGGCCGAGGGTCGCACCGTCATCTTCATCTCGCACAAACTTGACGAAGTTCTCACCTATTGCGACGAGATCACGGTCATCCGACAGGGCACCACGGTCGGTGAGACCACCCCGTCACAAATCGATCGTCGCGGCTTGGCCGAGATGATGGTGGGTAGCGATCTTCCCAACCCGTCAGGACGCACCACCTCGGTCGGCTCGCATGTCGTGTTGAACGCCGCCCATCTCGACGTGGCCGGCAAAGTGGCCGGCGCGAAGTTGGCCCTCGAAGACGTCTCAGTCGTGGTGCACAACGCCGAAGTCGTCGGTATCGCCGGCGTGGAAGGCAACGGACAGTTCGAATTGTGCGAAGCTATTCTCGGACTCGTACCGCTCGAGCGCGGTGCGGTCGAGATCGACGGCGTCGACCGCACCGATGACGAGACGAAGGATCGTCTCACTTCAGGACTCTCGTACATTCCGTTCGACCGCCATCGCGAAGGCCTGCTCCTCGACGCGCCGTTGTGGGAGAACACTCTGCTCGGCCGCGAGCACGAGGCCTCGCTCACGTCGGGGCCCTTCATCGTGCGTCGCAAGATCGAGGCCGATTCACGCGCCATCATCGAACGCTTCGGCGTGCGCACACCGAGCGAACAAGTGCCGGCCTTCGCCCTGTCAGGTGGCAATCAGCAGAAGTTGGTGGTGGGCCGCGAGATGGCCACCGAACCCAAGGTTCTCCTGGCCGCCCATCCCACCCGTGGTGTTGACGTCGGTGCGCAGGCCGCCATCTGGGACGAACTGCGTCGGGCGCGCGACAACGGCCTCGGTGTGCTGCTCATCTCGGCCGACCTCGAAGAACTCATCGGTCTCTCCGATCGCATCCTCGTGATGTTCGACGGACGGGTGACGGCCGAACTGAACCCCCGTGAGGTCACTCCCGAACTCCTCGGTTCGTACATGACCGGCGCGGTGCAAGGAGCCGGACGATGAAGAGTGCACGACTTCAGCGAGCCGCCGTCACGGCGGTGAGTTCGCTCCTGGCCGTGGGTGTGGCCCTCGTGATCTCGGCCATCATCCTCCTCGTCACTGGCAAGGATCCGGTGAAGGCCTTCAGCACGCTCTTCGGGGCCGCCGGTGAGCCGAAGGTGTTGCAGGGCATGGCCAATCGCGCCACCCCGCTCATGATCTCGGC
>CBFHWN010000067.1:0-10972 GCA_965659595.1 uncultured Ilumatobacteraceae bacterium
CCGGTCGTCACCCCAGGGGCACCCTGCGTACCGTCGGGTGGCTCTCGAGATGCATCGACTGATCGCCGAACAGGCCGGTCACCGCGCCGTTGCCGAGGCCATGACCCACCTCACGGTCGAGGCTCCCGAACTCGAGCGTCTGGCGGCCGAACGGCGCGCCGAACAACGCCGTTCGGAACGCTCGTGAGAGCAGGGTGACGGCTGTCACGGGTGCTCCGCCTGACCACGGTGATGATGGTGCCTATTATCCGCGCTCGCGGTTGCGCTTTTGGGCCCTCCGCACGAGTGCCGATCTCCGAGCCGACAACACGAACGACAACACGAACGACAATGCGAACGACAATGCGAACGACAATGCGAAAGACTAGGAGTTTCGATGGCCGCTGACGACGAGATGATCGACGACGACGACCTCGACGAGGACGGTTTCATCGAAGAAGACGGTGATGACGAGGATCTCGAGCTCGACGACGAAGAACTCGAGGACGACGACGAACTCGGCGATGGCGATGGCGATGACGCCAGCAGTGACGATGAGGACGAGAGCGATGGTGCCACGTCGTCGGTTCGTGCGAAACGGGCGTCAGAGGACGATGATGAAGACCTGACGACCGCCGACGACGTGGAGGCCGATCTCGCCCACATCCTCGACGAGCGCCTTCGCGAGCGCAGCGAAGTCGACGAGGATGACGAGGAGGAAGAAGAACCGCCTTCGGCCGCCGATCCCGAAACGAGCATTCAGCCGAAGCGCGCCGACGAGCGGATGTGTCCGCAGTGCTTCTTGCTGGTTCGCAAAGGTGCGCCGGTCTGCCCGGTGGGCGACGACGACTGTCCGTTGTTCCGCTGAGCCGGTGACCTCGTTGTGACGGTCGAGACGAATGTTCGTCCCGCCGACCTATCGGTGGCCGACGAATGCGGTCGAATCGATGATGCAGCGAGAGCCGGTCTGCTCGTCAAGCGCGGGGGAGAGGCGTGGTTGGTCGAACACCCTCGTCTCGTCGATCTCCACCAGTGGTGGAGCGACTCGTTCGTGGCCTTCGTCGACGATGTCGTCGTGGGCTATCTCGTTGGCCGGGTCGACGTGGATGGACGAGGGCGGGTCTTCGTGGTCGAGCGTGTGTTCGTGCTGGAGGAGGCCCGAGGTCTCGGTTGCGGAGACGACCTTCTCGCCGCCGCTATCGATCATGCGATCGCGCAGGACTGCGAGTACGTGGAGGGAACTGCCTTGCCGGGCGACCGAGAGACGAAGAATCTGTACGAACGCGCCGGGGTGACGGCCCGCTCGATCACGGTGTCTCGCCGCCTCAGCGACCGGTCCAGTTCGGAGAGCGCTTCTCGATGAAGGCTGTCAGGCCTTCCTTGGTGTCCTCGGAGGCCATGACGTCGGCAAACAAGGTGTTGGTGAGCGTCTTCAATTCGTCGTCGGGCTGATACGCCGCGGCTAGGACCACCTGGCGGCTCGCATAGACGGCGAGCGGCGCGCAGGCCGTGATCTGATCGGCGAGCCGGCGAGCCTCGCTCAGCGCCTCACCCGGAGCGACGAGTCGTGACACGAGACCGAGGTGATAGGCGCGTTCGGCGGGAATCGGTTCGCCGGTGAGGATCGCCTCCATGGCAGCTGCCTGGCCGATGGCGCGGGGGAGGCGAAAGAGTCCGCCAGCGCCGGCGATGAGATTCCGTTTGACCTCGGCGAGCCCGAAAGCCGACCGGGTGGTCGCGATCACGAGATCGGCGGCCAGAACGATCTCACAGCCACCGGCGGTGGCGAGGCCGTCGACGGCGACGATGATCGGCTTACGCCGTTCCCGATATACGAATCCGGCGAAGCCACCCCGCTTGGTGTTGAGGGCGCCGGCTTGTCCGGAGTTGATGGCCTTCAGATCGGCCCCGGCGCAGAACACCGGGTTGTTCTGCCCTTCGGTGTTGGCCGTGAGAATTCCCACCCAGACCGAATCGTCGGCTTCCAGCGCATCGATGGCCGCTTCCATACCGGCAGCTACATCCCCGTTGACGGCATTGCGGGCCTCGGGACGATTGAGGGTGATGACGCCGACGCGACCGTCGGCTTGGTAGGTGACGATATTGCTCATCTCCCGACCGTAGCGGGACGACGAGCCGACCCGTCAGTCGGCCTCGACGGCTGGTGTCTCGACGGCTGGTGTCTCGACGGTGGGACTGTCGGCGGCTGGTGTCTCGACGGCTGGTGTCTCGACGGCTGGTGTCTCGACCTTTGCCTTGTCGGCTGCCGGGGCTGGCTTCGGGGGAATCTTCTTGGCCGCCGGCTTGGTCGGCCGGAGTGGCTTCGGGGTCGGCGCACCGGCCGCGGCTGTCACGCCGAACACCTTGGCGACCACTGGCATGAGCGGAGCGAGTCGTTCGACGGTCTTGGTGAGTTCAGGAGTGATCGACGTCGGAGGAGCAGCGACCGTGAGAGTGGTGCGCACGGGAGAAAAGGCCGCTGCTTCGAGAAGCGCGATCCAACGATCGGCGAGAACGTCGGGGGTCAAACTTGCGGCGGCCGTCTCGGCGAGACGACGTCCGAGGTCGTCGGGGAAGATCGCCCCGGCCTTGGGAGGCTGACCGGCCAACTTCAGCGCTCGAACGATTCGCCCGACGCCAAGAGCAGCGTCGATGTCGGACAGCCAGAGTTGGTAATCGGCTTCGCTGCGGGTCGCAAGACCAGCCTTCAGTTCGGCAGACAGAGCACGACATGAATCGTCACGTTCGATGGCGGGGTCGTTGGCTGCGGCGACGACGCTGCGCAGATCACGAAGATCGAGGGTGTCGAGGTCACGCTTCGCTGCCTCGGCTCGATCGAGCCAGTCGGCCACGCGCAAACGGGGGAGAAGGTCCTGGGCCATCTGCACGACGCTTTGTTCGGGCATCGTGGGTTTGCCTTCGGCGGTCAAGGCCTCGTTCGCTGCCTTCAGTCGCTGCCGAACGGCTTGCATTCCCTGCAGCGCGAGTTCGGCGATCGGACGCTGATTTTCGGGGATCTCGGCCAAGACAGAGCGCCGATGCTGTGATCCGGCTTTCAGGCGTTTCGGCTTCGGTCGGGTGGGGAGCTCAGGCGGTGCCTCGAAGCGGGGACGGCGAGGGCGTTCGGGACGACGCTCACGTCGTTCACCGTCGCGCGACTCACGAGCGCGGCCGTCACCATCATTTCGACGACGACGATCGCCCGAGTCGCCCCGGCGCGGCCCGCGGCCCGCCGAACGTTCGCGACGCGCAAGTTGCTGAGTGACGGCTTGAAAAGGTTCGTCGGATGCGATGAGTGACAAGGTTTCGATCTTGTTGACCCGAGCCCTTCCGGACACGACGGCCATCACTTCGATTCCGTCGATGTCGAATTCGGCATCGACCTTGACGACGTCGCCGGCCTTTGAGCCATCGGGCAGCAACGAGCCGTCGAGAACACCCTTCGGCTCACGTGCACCCGCAGCTCGCCACGTCCAGGTGCCGTCGGGGCGGGCACTTGTGAGTTCGATGTCGATCCGGCGGGACATGGGTCGTGACCCTATCGGGAATCGGAGTTCCGTCCGTGATCCGCTCGCCGTCCACGGTGTTGCCGAGGGTTTGGTCCGGCAACTCGGAGGTGCTCGCGATGTAGCGTTGTCTGGTGCCCATTTACGCCCTCGGCGACGCCGAACCGACGATTCATCCCGACGCTTACGTGCATCCAGATGCGGTCGTCATCGGGCGGGTGCGTGTCGGCGCCGGAAGCTCGATCTGGCCCGGTGCGGTACTGCGGGGTGATGATGGAGATATCGAGATCGGGGATCGCACCTCGGTTCAGGACGGCTGCGTTCTGCACACCACGTACGTCTGGCCGACGGTCGTGGGGAACGACTGCGTGATCGGCCACATGGTGCACCTCGAGGGATGCACGATCGAAGATCGTTGTTTGGTCGGCAACGGATCGATCGTGATGCATCAGGTCAAGGTGCGCACCGGGTCGGTGGTGGCCGCCAACAGTGTTCTTCTGAACGGAACCGAGGTTCCGAGTGGTGCTCTGGCGGCTGGCTCGCCAGCCGTGATCAAACCGGGTAAGGCTCGTCTGGCCGAGATCGACATCGCCGTCGACTCCTACGTCCAGCGGGCCGTTCGCTTTCGCCGAGAACTTCGTCGCCTCGACTGACACGAGCGCGACGTGGAGCGTGGGATTCGTATCGAGGTTTCTCCGGACGACGCCGAGATCGTGAGTGACGCCTTGTGGTCGCTCGGTGCCACGGCGATATCGGAGGAGTGGCGAGTCGGAGATCTCGTCGTACTGCGCACTTCTTTCGGGTCCGACGACGAACTGATCGCCGACCTGCTGAACGAGAAGCTTCCCGGAGTCGTGTGGATGCACGAAGACCTCGACGAAGGCGTGGCCGAGACCTGGAAGCAGTTCGTCGAACCAACGCTCATCGGCGATCGTCTCTGGATCATGCCTTCCTGGAAAGAAGCACAGCTACCGCCGGATGGCATCGTGCTCTCGATCGACCCGGGCGCAACTTTCGGAATGGGCGACCATCCGACGACCCGAGGTTGTCTGACGTTGCTTGCCGACACGGTGATCGAGGGAGAGTCGATCCTCGATGTCGGGTGTGGAAGTGGAGTCCTCGGAATCTGTGCGCTCGTTCTCGGCGCGGGGGTCGCGCTCGGGGTCGACATCACGCCGGCCAGTCTCGAGACGTCGCGATCCAACGCCGAGGTCAATGGTGTCGCCGATCGCTGGTGGGTCACGACCGAACCCTTGTCGACGGTCGGGCGACGCCACGACACCGTGGTGGCGAACATCCTGGCGCCCGTTCTCGTCGAACTGGCGCCCGATCTCGTTCGACTCGCCGGCCGGCGTCTCATTGTGAGCGGTCTTCTCGACACTCGGGAAGATCATGTGGTCGAAGCCCTTGCACCTTTCGTCGAAAGTCGGCGCATCGTCGTGGACGGATGGGTGACGATCGAGCTCACGCGATCTGACTGAGCAACTGGTAGCGGCGAGTCAGTGGTCGACGAGGGCGTCGATCTCCGACGAGGTGGGGAGTGACGGGACCGCACCGTGGCGTGTGGCGGCGAGAGCCCCAGCAGCCGCAGCTCGGCGGGCGGCGGTGATCATGTCACTGCCGGCAGCGAGTGAGGCGGCCAGCGCGCCACATGCGGCGTCGCCGGCGCCTGTGGTGTCGACAGCTCGCACGGCGTACGGAGGTACCTCCACCGATCCGTCGGTCGTGACGATCCGAATACCACGTGCGCCGAGGGTCACGACCACGGTCGAGACGCCAGCGTCGAGAAGGGCTGACGGTCCGCCCAGTTGGGCGACCTCGGTCTGGTTGGGGACGATCACATCGCACAATGCCAAGAGACCGGGCGGCAACTCGTTGGCCGGAGCCGGATTCAAGACGGTGATCGCGCCGGCGAGGCGTGCGACTGCGAAGGCCGCTTCCACGGCATCGAGTGGGATCTCGAGTTGAGCAAGAACGACGTGCGCGTCCGCGAGCACTGAGCGATGATCATCGACCACGCCGATCCCAAGACGATGATTCGCCCCCGGAACGACGACGATCGAATTCTCGGCTCTCTCGTCGACCGAGATGAGAGCGCGTCCGGTTGGAGCGCTCACGTCGACCGTGAAGTTCTCGATTCCCTCGTCGGCGAGCACGCGATGCAGCACGTCGCCGGCGCCGTCGCGTCCGAGACATCCGATGAAGGCTGTGCGCGCTCCCGAACGGCGACTGGCAACGGCTTGATTGAGTCCCTTGCCACCCGCGTGCTCGGCATAGCCGGTTGCGATGATCGTCTCACCGGGGATCGGAAGATGCTCGACATTGGCCACCAGATCGAGATTGGCGCTTCCGATCACGGCCACGTCGAACGAGCGCGGTGAGTTCACGTCGTGAGTGTAGAGCGATGGTGGGGTCAGTCGTGATCGATGGCTCGCAGGAGCGGACCGACGTCGAGATCATCACATGCCGGCAGATACACCCGCGCCGCGTCGTGACGAAACTTGGTGCACAGATCGGGACGGAAGAAGCGTGCCCCCTCGCGGACGACGTAATTCAAGACGAAGAAGCGATAGGCCTCGGGAAGGAAGCGGATCTCGTCGGCTGACAATGGGGCGATCTCGTGGTAGGCGCGGACGAATTCGACGAAATGTGGTTCGACCAATGTGTGCGGCGAGTAGGTCCAGTGGGTGCGGTCGCCGGTGGCCGACGAGACGCGCGACAAGAAGTAGAAGTCGAGAAGGCGTGATTCGATTCGAAACCAGTCGTAGTCCCATCGGCTGAAGAGATCGAAGTCGCCGTCGGCGCCGAACTTGACGGAAAAATTGCCGAGATTCCAGTCGACCAGCACCGGAATTCGACTCCAGGAGTCGTAGCGAATCCGTTCCAGTTCGAGGAGAAAATGATGGGTGTGTCGCCAGAGAACTCCGATGTTCTCGGGCGGAAGATCGAAGTTGCGCGGGGCGAAAGGACTGGAGAGTAGGTCGAGCAGATGAATGGCATCCGACTTGATGGAGTTCGAGGTCGCAGGAACGTCGGGTGCGATTCGTGCGCATTCGAGGTGGAAGCGAGCCATTCCCCGGGCCAGGCTCCTGATCTGCTCGAGCGTCAACTGCGGAGGCAGTGAATCCGCGCGCGGCGCTTCTTGATAGAAGGCAACCCAACGATGTTGGTCGTACCACGTGAACGGGCGGCGGCCGAGGGGAGTGTCGACGCCGAGTACAGGCGCGAGAAAATTGCGAAAGGGCCCGTCGGCAAGGAGCTCGGTACAACGGAAGAGCCGATCGTGATCTTCGGCGAACAAGAAATAGGAGCCGTAGTTCGACACCTTGCCGAACACGATCGATCCATCGTCGAGATGGAGTCGGTAAACGGTGTTGGTCGACACCCTCGGACTGGTGTCGTCGACCGAGACGATCTCACGGTCGTCGCCGTAGGAACTCCAGGCGGCGTGAAGGGCCGCTCGATTGTCGTCGAAGTTCACGGCGACAGTGTCGCACGCCAGTGGTCAGCCGACGGAGCGGATTCCGATGGGCGCAATGAGCCGGAATCCCGCGTTGTGGCGCTCTTCTTCGCTCTCGCCACCCCAGAGTCCATATTCGTGATGTTCACGGGCGTACTCGCGGCAGGCCGTCGACACCCGACACGATCGACAGACATCTCGAGCCTCGGCTTCTCGTCGTTCTCGAGCCTGTGGCCGTTCGGCCGTGGAGGGGAAAAAGAGATGGGTCATCCCTCGACAAGCGGCGGTCTTCATCCAACGGTCGTCGGTTCGACTGCGTGTGATGACTATTTCGACGGCGAGTTGACGTTCGAATGACGACACATGTTCCCCCATGTGAAACCCCCAGTGAACACGGCGAACCGTGGATCGCCCCCCGGCGACTCCCTCGAAGGTAGATCGGAAACCAGCCCTCGGCCAGAGGGGAGTATGTGACCTCGGTCGGACGTCGACCGTCCTCGGCGATCAGCGGGTGCCGGCGAAATGACGTAGGCCGGCGACGAACTGCTCGATGTCGGCGGAGTCGGTGTCCCAGGCCGTCATCCAGCGAACCTGCGGGAGCTCCCAGTCGTAGAAGAACGACCACTGACGAACGGCTTCGCGAAGTTCGGGATCGAGTGTCGGGAAGATGCTGTTGACGGCGGGGGCCGGACCCCGGTCGATTCCGGGAATTCCTTCGAGCGAGTCGTGCAGGAGTCGACACGATTCGTTGGCCCGACGCGCATTGTCGATCCAGAGGTCGTCGGTGAACAGGGCCAGGAACTGAGCCGACACGTAGCGCATCTTCGACGGCAACTGAGTGATCTGCTTGCGGACGTACGGTGCCGCCGCGGCGAGAGTCGGGTCGAGGAAGACGACCGCTTCGCCGTACATCGAGCCGTTCTTCGCGCCTCCGAACGACACAACATCGACTCCGGCGTCGACGGTGAACGATCGCAGTGACTCGAGAGTCCCGCCCAGGGACGCGCAGGCATTCGCAATGCGTGCGCCGTCGAGATGAACCTTCATACCCATTCGATGGGCCGTGTCGGACAGGAAAGCGATCTCGTCGGCACTGTAGAGAGTTCCCCATTCGGTGCTCTGGGTGATCGAAAGAACACTCGGCTGGACGTGATGGACCACTCCGGTGAAGTGACCGAATTCGGCGACCTGCTCGGGGGAGATCTTGCCGTTGGAGTGCGGGACGTCGAGGAGTTTGGCGCCGAGGACGAACTCGGGTGCTCCCGTTTCATCGAGGTTGATGTGGGAGGCGTCGGTGCACACCACCGCCCCGGCGGGGGAGAGGAGAGATGCCAGCGCGAGCACATTGGCGCCGGTGCCGCCCCACACCATGAGCGATTCGACATGACGGCCGAAGAGTTCGTCGAAACGTTGGGCAACGGCCGAGGTCCACGGATCATCGCCATAGGCGACGGCGTGGCCGACGTTCGCCTCGTTCAAAGCTTCGACGACCTTCGGGTGAACGGGTGCGTTGTTGTCGCTGGCGAAACGACGCAACGGTGCGGGGGGCGGCGACATGAGGACAGTCTGCTCGCTGTGGGATCCACCTGTCGGGTGTCGACGACGAGCAGTATTTCGTCATGACGAAATCAACCGAAGGGGGACGGGGGCGGCTGATAGACGCCCCGCGCTGCCGACATTGCCGGCGAGTGATGCCCGGTCGGTCCGGACCGGGACGTCCGAAGGAATTCTGCAGCCAAGCCTGTCGTCAATGGGACTGGGTGGGTCGCCAAAGGGCCCGTGAACTTCAGATCAGTGAGGACGAACTGATCGTTGCCCGCAGCGAACTCGATGCGTTGTACGACGAGCTGTACGTGTTGTCATGTGCGGTGGCCGACACCGAGCGGGAGATGGCGGATCGTCGAGCCACGGCGACGTCGCTCCGGGAAGCCTTGGACTGGTTGCTCGAGGCCGCCCGACCTCTCCATGAGCGCCTGGTAGAACGCCCATAATCTCCGTTATGTCACAAAAGGAAAGTGCGGACCAGGCTGTGGCCAGGCCCTGGCCCGCTCGGCGTGGCGATCACCCCTCCCCACCCGACGGGCGTGTCGTCAGACGACGTCGAGCAGATCGACCACGAAGACGAGTGTTTCGCCTCCGGCGATCACACCACCGGCGCCACGGCTTCCGTATCCGAGGTGTGGCGGGATGGTGAGACGACGGCGCCCGCCGACCCGCATACCGGCGACTCCTTGCTCCCAGCCGCCGATCACTTCGCCGGCCCCCAGCCGGAAGCTGAAGGGCTGACCGCGATCCCAGGAAGCGTCGAACTCCCGTCCGTTGCTCCAGGCGACGCCGACGTAGTGCATCACAGGCCGGCAGCCATTGGTGGCCTCGGGTCCATCGCCGATGGTGATCTCGTCGATGACGAGGTCACTTGGAGGTGTCCCGTCCGGGATCGTGATGGAGGGTTTGGTCGCGTCGTGAGCCATGGCGAGACCTTAGGCGTCGCGTTCGGTCAGGCCTGTCTCGGCCGCACGTAGGTTCCCTGGGCGACGGCGACCGGCTTGGTTGGATCTTCGGTCCAGGCCTCGACGGTACCGACCACGTTTCGTCCAGCAAGAGTGTGAATCGTCGCGCGGGCGCGTATGACCTCTCCCCTGGCCGGACGGAGAAAGCGGATCGACATCTCGCTCGTGAGAGTCATGGGCTCCATCGACGTGCAGCTGAGCGCGGCGTAGAAGAGGGCGGCATCGCAGATGCTGAAGACAGTCGGTCCGCTGATGATCTTCCCGGGCCGCAGCATTTCGGGGCTCGGGTACATGACGGCGATCGCCTCGCCGAAGGCCATGTACTCGCACGCGTTGGAGGCACCCCCGAAGTGGCCACCGATGAAAGTGTTCATTTCGTCGACGCTGACTGCAGGTGGTTGTGAGTGATCCATCATGAGCATCCCCTTGTCTGGTCGGTCGGAAATCGACGGAATTCCCCCACTGTGTTGCGTAAGCACCCGCCGGTGATCATCACCGCAACAGAGTGGGCGAATTTCCTCATGTGAAGACGGTGGTGTGGGCGTCGGTCACGAGTTGTGAGAGTTCGGCCAGTTCGTCGTCTGTCAGGACGTCGAGGTGTTGCGCCATGAGCGAATTCGTCAGCTCTTCGGCCACGATGAACTTGCCGGCCAGATCGGCGCCGATCGAGAACGGACCCGTCCAACCGAACTTCTCGGCTTGTTCGACGCCGCCGATCGGATTGGAGAGAACGGCATCGAGCGGCGTGAGTCCCGATGCCACACAGGCCACGAGATGCACACTTCCCCTCAGTTCGCGTAGGACGTGCACGACGAGATAGCAACGGCCGGCTGGGTCGTCGGGCCGTTCGATCGCCCTCCACCCTGCGAAAAGTGGAAGAGCTCCCACGTCGGCTTGATCGATCACTCTTTCGACGAGCGCGGTCAGACGCTCTGCCCCGGCGAACTCGGAGAGGCGCGAACGCCCCCATTCGGCGCACGCCTCGGCGTAACGGCGAGCACCGGCTTGTGCCCCCTCCACCACGACACCGGCGTTCCAGAGCGACGCGATGAGGCCAGGGGCGAAGAAGCCGAACGCACTCACCACGACGGAGGCATCGACGTCACCGAGGACCCCTCCCCGCCCGACCACGTAGTAGGCGAATCCCCCGGGGTAACCGGCGTCTTTGCCCAGACCCAGCACGTCGGGATGCAGCATGAAGCCTCCCCCGAGTGCGCCAACGGGTCCGGCTATGTCGGAAGCCGTCTGGCGAGAGGTGGGCCGGGACGAGAGAGAAGTCACGTTCCGACGCTAGTCCGCTCCCTCGCGGGGTTGGAGATGAGAACTATGGTCACTGGCGACATGAGGGTTTCGTCATGACGCAATCACCAACTTCGCGCACGCCCGACTCGTGTTCGTTTCTCACAGCAGGTCTCGACGACCTGTTCGACTCGGCCGGATTTCGTCGGCGTCATATCGGCCCGAGTATGGACTCATCCGATCCGTCGTGGCGTGACATGCTCGAAGTCATCGGTGTC
>CBFHWN010000068.1:0-10870 GCA_965659595.1 uncultured Ilumatobacteraceae bacterium
CCGGCGAGATGCGACACCGTCTCGCCCGATCCGAGAACTGCCTCAACACCCGCCACCTGCCGACGAGTCATGCCGTAGCGCACCACGTTCACCCCTCCGGCATTGGTTGCCACCGTCCCTCCCACGGTTGCGGTCCCCCGGGCCCCGAAGTCGACCGGGTAGCGCAGACCGAACGACTCCACGTGCTCCTGAAGCTCGTGCAGCGTCACCCCAGCACCGACCGTCACCTGGCGAGTGAGAGGATCGACCGAGCTCAGATCTCGTAGGCGACTCGTCGACACGAGAATCGAGGAACCGCGTGCGATCGACCCTCCGACGAGGCCCGTGTTTCCACCACGCGTCACGATGGCAACTCGGTGTCGGCGGGCCCAGCCGACCAGTCGAGCCACCTCCGCAGTCGTTCCTGGACGAACGAGCAACGTCGATTCGCCGACGAATCGACCCGTCCAGTCGACGTCGTCGGCGGGTTCGCTGTCGATCACGTACTCGGCACCCACCAGTTCTTCGAGCGAACGACGCAACTCGAGCGATAGAGGCACGTCGAAAGGGTAGTCATCGGTGTTCTAGAGTGTTGGCGTTCAGCCGCACACGTCGCAGAGGGGGCGCACGATGCAGGCACCGACCACTACGTCCGAGATCACCGCCGACTGGCTGTCGGCCGTCCTCGACAGTTCGATCACGTCGTTCGAGGTTCAGACCATCGGCACCGGCGAAGGCTTCATGGGTCAACTCGCCCGCGTCTCGCTCACGGGCAATTCATTGGCACCGGAGGCACCCGATCGCGTCATCGTGAAGATGCCGACCGCCGATCCTGGCGGTCGCATGATCGGAGAGATGATGCGCGTCTGGGAACGCGAGCACCGCTTCTACACCGAGGTCGCTCCGTCGATGCACGGTGTTCGACTGGCCCGATGCCTTCATTCGTCCGACGATCCCTACGTCTTGATCCTGGAGGACCTCCACCCACTCGTGCCCGGCGATCAGGTGGCCGGTCCCACGTTGGCCCAAGCCCACTCGGTGATCGACACGGCGGCCACTCTTCACAGTTCGTGGTTCGACCATCCCGATCTCGCCGACCTCACCTGGATGCCCGACATCTCCGATCCGATGAGTGCATCGGTGGGGTCGATGTTCGACATGGGGTGGCCCACCTTTCTCGCGCGCTACGGGGACTTTCTGCCCGAGCGAGTACTGCGCTGGTGCGAAACATTCGCTCCGATGGTCGAGACCTGGATCCAGAAATACGTCGACTGGCCCCTCACTCTGACCCACGGCGACTTCCGCCTCGACAACATGTTCTTCGCGCCCGACGGATCGATGACCCTCGTCGACTGGCAATTGTCGATGCGCTCCCCGAGCACCACCGATCTCGTCTACTTCCTCGGCACGAATCTGCCGACCGAGATGCGCCAGACCCATCAGGTCGACCTCATCGAGCGCTACGCGACCGCGATGCGCGCCGGCGGGGTACCCGACGAATGGGCCGACCCGGAGCGGATCACCCAGGGATACGCCGAGGGCTGCCTCTTCTACTGCACGTCGTTCGCCGCCAGCATCCTCACCCTCGACCCGGCCAATGAACGTGGAGCGACACTCATGGACTCGCTGGTGCGACGGGCCTTCTCGGCCGCCGACGATCTCGACGCCGGTACGCGACTCGGCATCTAACTCCCGACGATCACTCCGTTGCGTACCGCGCTCAGGTCGGTGGACGAGCGACCGGCCGCACGACCCGCCCGCTCGAAGGCCGTCTCGATCCGCCAATCGGGGCGATCGACGTGCACTGGATCGAACAGGCCCGAGTCGCGAAGGTTTCTCTCCGTCGACACCGCATACGAGTCGACATCGGTTGCGACACGGAGCACTCCCCCTTCGCGAAGCACTCGAGCGAGCCTCACGATGCGTTCGGCAGTGAGGAGCCTTCGATGGGCCTGAGCATTCTTCGGCCACGGATCGGGAAAGAAGACCCAGACCTCGTCGAGCGACGACGCCGGTAAGCGTTCGACGAAGATCAGCGCATCACCCTCGACGACACGAAGATTGGTCAAGCCATAGGTGTCGACATCGTCGAGAAGACGGGCGATTCCCGGTCGATGCACGTCGACCGAGACGACACCTACATCGGGCAGATGACGGGCCACGTGGGATGCGAGATCACCGTTTCCCGATCCGATTTCGAGGCACACGGTTGCACCTGGGTCGAAGGGCGAACGGGGATCGAGCAGTGAACCAGTTTCGGCGAGACCGAAACGGGGCAACAGTTCGGCGTGCAGTGAGGCCCGTCGATTTCCGAGACGGCGTCGACGTGGCTTGAAGGTACGAGACGATCGAGTCGTGTCGGCCTCGTGGTTCACGCTGTTACGGTACCGGCGAGTCCGAAGGGAGTCCTCGTGCCGATTCAGCTGCAAGTGGTACTGGCCGATTACGCCGTCACCCATGACGGCAAGGTGATGATGGCCGGAGCCGGTTGGAC
This sequence comes from uncultured Ilumatobacteraceae bacterium, assembly GCA_965659595.1. Lineage (GTDB taxonomy): Bacteria > Actinomycetota > Acidimicrobiia > Acidimicrobiales > Ilumatobacteraceae > Casp-actino8. Next base: position 2,474 of record CBFHWN010000068.1, read on the forward strand.
ACAGGTCGGACCTGGCCCCTTCGCCAGTTCCCTCGCCTTCATGGCCAAGGTTCCCTGGGACATGGCCGATCAGCGCATCGTGATCAAGGCCGAACTCGTCGACGAAGACGGGCGCGCGGTCCTCGTCAACGGATCCGCCCTGGCTCTCGAGATCGCTTTCGAGGTTCGACGCCCCGAGGGCGTGAAACCTGGTTCCGACATCGACCAGAACGTGGCCGTCCAGATTCCTCCCATCACTCTCGAGCCGGGACGCACCTACGAGTGGCGAGTTGCCGTCGACGGACAGGGAAACCGCGACTGGAACCGAGTGTTCCACGTCCGCAGTCGACAGTGATCAGTTCCGGTTCTCGACTCCGAACACACGGCACAATTCGTCGATCTCGTCGAAGTGCATGTCGAGCAGATCCCACAGGTCGGGCACCAGTTCGCGACAGGCGATGAGACCGAAATCGAGCCGATCGAGGTAGCTGTGCACTGTGATGTTGAGCCCCATCCCGTCGGTCACGATCGAGATAGGGATGTAGTTCTCCATGCGTGCCCCACTCAGCCACATGGGCGATCTCGGTCCGGGAACGTTCGAGATCACGACATTGTTCGGCAGCAGATTGGCGCGATCGGCCCAACGGAGACGCGACGCGAGTCGAGTCGCTGCCGTGGCCAGAAGCGGCGACGTGGCCTGCGCGCCTTCGGCGATGGTGTCGGCGGGCAGGAGATCGAATTGGCGTTTGGCTTCTTCCATTGCGCGGTGGCAGGCGGCGACGCGCTCGATCGGGTCGTCGGAGCCGGTCGGAAGATCAGCGACCACTCCGGAAACCATGTTCGTCCACGGCACGTCTTCCTCGCCGGTTCGAAATGACACCGGCACCAGAGCCCGCAACGGTCGATCGGGTAATGCATCGTGGTGGATCAGGTAACGGCGAAGGGCGCCGGTGCAGATCGCCATCACCACATCGTTCACCGTTCCGTCGGACGCCGCCTTCAAGTTCTTCAATGTCTCGAGGGATGCCGATCGCATGGCGAAACGGCGATGGGAGGTGATCGTCTTGTTCCACGGCGTCGGGGGTGCCGGAGTGAGCGGGAGTTTCACACGCTCCACTGATGTCGGGTTGTCGACGTCCGGGCGCCGCGTGATCGTACGCACCGTACGACGCACCTGGCGCGTGATCCGACTCGCAACTGGCGATCCGGTCGAATCGACCAACCCCTGGGTGACACGCAACTGCAGTCTGAGAGCCCGAGCCGGATCGGAAGCGAGCTTGGCTACCGCGCGACGGACGAGTTCGTTCGGCGACGGCAACTGCTCGGGAACGATGGCGACCGGTTCGAGATCGGGTTCAGCATCGGGTTCGGTGTCGGTGAGCATGTTCAGAAGAAGGACGCCGGCCCCGCCATCGATCGCCGAGTGATGAAACTTGGTCATGAGAGCCCAACGCCCGTCCGATAGGCCCTCGATCACGTAGACCTCCCACAGGGGACGAGTGCGATCGAGGGCACGACCGAAGATGCGGGCGACTTGATCGGCCAACTGTCGTTCACTGCCCGGAGGCGCGAGCCCGAGGTGTCGCACGTGGAAGTCGAGGTCGAAATCGTCGTCGACCACCCAGTAGGGATGATCGAGTCCGAAGGGCACTTCCAACAATCGATGATGAAGCGGTTCGGCTCGTCCCGCCAAGGCTTCGAACCGTCGGTACACCACCTCGTACGGGTCGAAGTCGGGTGACGGACGGCTGTACAAGGCCAGACCCGACACGTGACCGAACGTTGTCGAGGACTCCATGTGGAGAAACGTGGCGTCGAGTCCCGACAACTGCCTCATGGGCGAACGCTAGTCCTGTCTCGGACCACCTCTGTCACGATGCTCGTTCTCGCGATCATCCATCATCCACCACCTCCTACGTTTCCGATCCTTGGCGGGAGCGTCCCGGCTGAGAGACCGGACGAGAAACGAGGATCCATGCACACGATCGAACGACCCCGAGAGGCCACCTCGAAACCAAGAGCCCGACGAATGGTTCGAGGACTGGGTTTGGCAGCGATGATCGGCCTCGCCATTCCAGTGGCCGCATTGGCCTTAGACAGTCTGAACGTCGATGTGCCCTTGCTTCCGGCCGTCGGCGAATCGGCCGCCGAAGCCTGCGATTCCGACGGAGTCACGACGTCGTTCGCCTACGGCAACACGTCGGCGAAAGGAATCAAGGTCACAGCAGTGACCGTCGACGGAATCGCTAGTGACTGCACCGACCTCACCGTCGACTTCATGGACGGCGAAACCGCTGTCGAGTCCTACAGCGGCGCGGTCGTCGGGGCGACGACGACTCTCACCACGTCGGTCTGGACCGACACGTTCACCAGCGTGCGCGTCTTGCTCGGACCCTGAGTACGGCCCGCACGTTCAACAACCAACCAATCAACACCGAAAGGAATAGTCATGTCACTAATGAGAAAGTCGTACATCGACCTCGACTGGCCAGCCTGGATGTCGAGTCGATTCCCCTTCGATCGATTCGACGGCTGGACCGACGTCTCGAGCGAAATCGGCATCCGCGTCGAGGAGTTCGAAAAGGATGGCCAGTTCGTCATTCGGGCCGAAGTTCCCGGGATCGACCCTGACAAGGACGTCGAGCTCGCTCTTTCCGAAGGCGTGCTGCGTCTCATGGTGCACCGACAGAAGGAGAGCAAAGCGTCGGACGACCGCCACTATCGGAGCGAATTCCACTACGGCTCGTTCACCCGACTGGTCGCCGTCCCCGCTGGCGCTTCCAATTCCGACGTGAGGGCCACCTACGAGAACGGAATTCTGGAGATTCACGTTCCCATGAACGGCCATCACGCGCAGGAGAAGCGCATCGCGATCGAGAAGCGCTCATGAGCACGTCGACGTACACGCCGTCCACGTTCTCGACCACCGACGAACAGAGCTGGTGGAAGAGACTTCTCGTTCCGCTGGGTGTGGGACTCGCCGTCATCACACCACTCGCCATGTGGTGGCGTCGCCGACATCACAACGGTACGTGAAGCTCCGAGGGTGGAGGTCGAAGGGTGGCCCTACCTCACATCGAGCAAGCCTCCGAAAGTGAAGAATCCCCGGTCGAAAGACCGGGGATTCTTCACTTGGAGCGGACGACGAGATTCGAACTCGCGACCCTCACCTTGGCAAGGTGATGCTCTACCAGCTGAGCCACGTCCGCAGCACCAGGGAATCTACCGGGGGGTCTACACCCGGACAACACCCTTACACGGTCTCGGGGATGCGTGGAGTCCGGGCCACGACCACCGTTCCGGCCAGGCCGGCGAGCACGACCGCCGCCCCGACGAGCTGGCCGGCGACCAGACTCTGGTCGTACACGATCCATGCCCCAATCACAGAGATCGGCGGACTGAGGAGTGTGAGAAGGGACGTCGTGGTGACCTCGAGGTGCTTGGTGGCCCACACGATGAGCCCGTGCCCGAGTACGCCCGGGCCAAAGATCATCGCGACCACACGCACGTAGTCGAGGCTCTGCATCTGCCACAGGTCGCCGGCGGCGATCAGACAGTACGGCGTGAGAGCAACGGCACCCACGACGAAGACTCCGGCCAAAAAGGCCCAACTTCCCACCCCGGCATTACGGGTGCGCTTCATGAGGAGGAAGTAGCCGGTGAAACACAGCACGTTGCAGAACGCGAGCAGGTCGCCCCCGAATGCCGAATTGCTCGTGTCGGCGCCAAGACTGATCATGGCCGCCAAACCGACGAACGACACGAAGGCCGCGGCCGCTGCTTTGGGCGTCGATCGTTCACCGACGAATCGACCGGCGCCGAGCACCATAAAGGCCGGACACAACTGCCCGATGAGTGTCGCATTGGCGATGGACGTGGTGCGCATGGCCTGGAAACCGAACATCATCGAAAAGGCGAACAGGACACCCGGCAACGCGCAGATACGGAGGACGCGACGATCGAGTGGCTCGCCGAACATCCGGGCCAAGAGAACCATGACGGGTACAGCGAGCCACATGCGGTAAAAACTCACCGATACGCCCGAGACACTCATGCCACGAACGAGCAACGGACCGATTCCCCAGCCGACCACTCCGAGGAGGACTGCTCCGACCGCGACCTCACGAATCTCGCGAGGTCGACCGCTCACGTCTTGTTCGATTCCGGGCGCAGATCGACCCGAAGAACGAGGACGCCATCCTCGATGGAAGCCGAGGCATCACCGATGATCGCGAAGTCCTGGAAGTCGGTCTGCGCCTGTTCGATGAAGTGTTTGCGTTCGTCCCCGGCCACCGGGGGCAGGGGACGCTTCTTCACAGCGGCGGCCCGTTCACGGAACCGCTGCAACATCGCATCGAGATCGAGTTCGGCCATGCCTCCAGCCTAGAAGGAGACAACTCAGAGCAGCGGATCGATCGGCCGCACGGCAGGAGTCGGTTCGTGATCGACGCCGGCGGACTCATCGTCGACGGATTCGTGATCGATGACTGGATCGTCGACGACGGGCGCGAATTCGATCACTGGTTTGTCGTCGTTCACGGGCTCGTCGTCGACCACCGGCGCAATCTCGGTGGCCGGGCTCGCCGGACGCGCCCCGTCGAGCGCCCGCCGTTTCTCGATCGGACCCAACGCTGCGAAACGTCGACCACTCATGGCGACCAGAGGGCCGAGGGCTTCAGGATCCGGACGAGTCACCTGCCAGAACCACGTGGTCAGGCCGAGAAGCCCGACTCCGAGCACGATCAGAGCGATCGTCACGGCCAGAACCGTGTTGGAACTCCCGGCGTCCGACACCGATTCTGTGTCGATCGTCGTCCACCAGGTCACCGAACCAGTCTCGCGCAACGGCTCCTCAGTTCTGGTGACGCGGACACCAGAAGGTGGTGCGCCCGCCGACGGTGTCCCGTGCCAACTCGACTCCGTCCTTCGGACAGACCTCCCCCAACCGTCGATGCTCCACCGACAGGTCTCCGGTATGGCTGCCTCCTCCACGATCAAGCTGATCGAGCACTTGCCTCATGACTCGATGAATCTCACCCACGTCGACAGACGTCAACGTCGCAACGGTTCGCCGAGGGTCGAGACCGACTCTCCACAAGACTTCATCGACCAGCATGTTGCCGAGGCCAGCCACAACAGATTGATCGAGGAGAACCGCCTTCACCGGACCTCTTCGACCCTGCAGGCGACCACGGAAAGTTCGACGGTCGACTGACCACACGTCGGGGCCAAGGCCGATTCCGTCGCGACTCGGTGCCACACGAGCGAATCGACGTGGATCGGAGATCAGAAGTCGGCCACGCCCGAATTCGAGACCGAACCGCAACCAGCGGTCGTCGTCCGATGCGGCGTACACCAACTCGTCGATCGGCGAACGACCGTCGATCACGATGCGTCCGGCCATACCGAAGTGCAGGTCGATGGAAGCCAGGACACGGGACGAGGCTCCGAGGTCGAGCGTGAGCACCTTGCCATGGCGGCGGGCCGCCAGCACCCGTCGACCAACCGCCAAATCAACGACGGACGAATCGACGACGAGCGGATCCAGGTGACTGACAGCCGCAACCCGACGGCCGACCACTGCTTCGGCCGCCCGTCGAAACAACTCGACTTCGAGGATCTCGGGCACCATTCCATTCTTTCGTCACCGACGTGAGAAACTTCGATCGTGGCCGACATCGCTCTCGCCGTTTTGGTCGGGGCCGCCTGTATCGCCATGCTCGTCGCCGCGAGCCGCATGGAACCGCATTGGGCGAGCAAGGACGGGCGACGTTTCATCGCTCGTATGCAGTCTCTCGGCATGCATGACACTCCTGAGGGGCCATGGCGCGAGATGCGAGTCCTCGTCGACGGCAATTCGCTCATCGTCGGCTCACGGGGTTTTCGAGGTGCCCGTCTACGGGGCCACTACAGCGTCGTCGCCAAGAGCCCCGATCCGCCCCGCAAGCGCGCGATCTTCGTGATTTCGGGTCCACAGAAAGCTTTGCTTCGCCTTCCCGACACCAGCCGAGCCGTCCCCCACCTCGACGACTTGCTGACGTAACGAATCATTCGACCGAATTCAAAAATCGAGTGATCGGCGGCGCTACCTGATCCAGATCGATCAGGAACGAGTCGTGCCCGTGGGGCGAGTCGATCTCGACGTACTCTGCCCGCACACCCTGCGCCATCAGAGCATCTCGGATCTGGATCTGCTGGTACGACGGATACAGCATGTCGCTCACGATTCCGATCGACAGCGTGGGTGCAACGATTCGTCTGACCGCAGCGTCGAGCCCGCCGCGCCCACGGGCGATGTCGTGCAGATCCATTGCCCGTCCGATCAAGAGGTAGCTGTTGGCATCGAAACGTCGGGACAGTTTGTCTCCGTGGTACTCGAGGTAGCGCTCGACTTCGAATCGTTGTTCAGCCGGTGCCTGAGATTGCGAATCGCCGCCCACGATGTCGCGTCCGAACTTCTGGTTGAACACGTTGTCGCTGCGGAAGGTCACCTGGGCCACCATGCGAGCCGTCGACAAACCCCGGTGCGGACCCTGACCGGCGGGAGCGTCGTAGTAGTCGCCGCCGCGGAAGTAAGGGTCGTGCAGGATGGCCCGCCTTCCGATCGACTCCCACGCGATCTGCTGGGCCGAAGCCTGCAGACACGATGCGATCGGCACGATCGAGCGCACGCGGTCGGGGAAGGTCACCGCCCACTCGAGAACCTGCATGCCGCCCATCGATCCGCCGATGACCGAATGCCAACGGCGAACTCCGAGATGATCGGCCAGACGGGCCTGAGCTCGCACCATGTCGCGAATCGTCACGACCGGGAACTGTGATCCGTACACGCGGGTGCCGTCCGGATCGAGCGACGAAGGACCCGTCGATCCCTGGCATCCGCCGAGGACGTTGCTGCACACCACGAACCATCGATCGGTGTCGATGGCCGCACCCGGGCCGACGATCGACTCCCACCAGCCCGGGGTCGGATGACCCGGACCGGCCCGGCCGGCCGCATGGCTGTCGCCTGTCCAGGCGTGACACAAGAGCAAGGCATTGGAAGCGCTGTCGTTCAGCGTGCCCCACGTCTCGTAGGCGATCTCGACTCCGTCGAGAATCGCGCCGCCGTCCAAGGCCAGCTTGCGATCGAGTCGGAGAAACTGCCGTTGACCGGCCGGATCACCGGGACGCCACGCTCCAGAGACTGGATGCACTTCGCTGGACATGGGGCTCCTCTCTGGACTCGAAACGCCGGGTCGCCCATCCAGGGAAGCTTCGTTGCCGGCTACGCCGACCACATCCCCTTGGGCCGAAGCCCTCGGGAGGCACCTTGGGGCTTCCGCCCAGGTTGCCGGGTCCGATCTCTCGAACCGCTCTGGATGAGTCAGGTGAATTCTACCGACTCAGGAGAAATGTTGCTCGTCGCGAACGTGGTCGGGCAGTCCCATCAGGTCGGTGAAGGCGTCGAAGGAGTCGAGACCGTCAAGCCGGTCGCGCATGGTGCCCGACTCGGCAAGCTGGCGCGCCGCGTCGCGAATGGCCCGGCTCGCCGACAAGAGAAGCGACAGAGGAGACACGACGAGTCGGAAGCCCATGTCGGCCAATTCGGCCAGAGTGAGGAGTGGCGTCTTTCCCTTCTCGACCATGTTGGCCACGAGCACGCAGCCGTCGAGAGCCGTCGCGATGGATTCCATCTCGGCTCGCGACTGCGGAGCTTCCACGAACACTGCGTCGACTCCGAGATCACGGGCCATTTTCCCGCGTTCGATCGCCTCGTCGAGCGACACGGCTGCGCGCGAATCGGTCCGGGCGGTCACGTGCAGGTGTTCGCGACGTTCGCACGCGGCACGCAGTTTGCTCAACCACTCGTCTCGAGGCACCACGGCCTTGTTCTCCATGTGGCCGCACTTCTTCGGCCAGACCTGATCCTCGACGAACATCCCTGCCGCACCGGCCGCCTCCCAGAGTTCGACGGTACGGATCGTGTTCATGGCGTTGCCGTAGCCGGTGTCGGCGTCGACGACAAGATTCAGCGACGGCACCGACGTGCACACCCGACGCGCCACCTCGGCCATCTCGCCCTGCGTGAGGTATCCGACGTCGGGTCGACCGAGAAGAGTTCCCGACACTGCGAAGCCCGAGACGAAAGCCGTCGAGAAGCCAGCCTCGGCGACTGCTCGCGCCGACAGCGAATCCCAGACTCCCGGCATGAGCACCGACTCGCCGGCCGCCAGTCGGCGGCGAAGGTCGTCGCTACGAGATCGACCGTCGACGCGGGTCATGTTGTGAGACCGAGTCGATCGAGAGCCACGGCTTTCAGGCGCTTGTAGTCGACCTTTCCGTTCGGCGCGCGACCGATCGATTCGATCGTGACGAGATGTCTCGGCGCCTTGTAGGCGGCGAGCCGCGCCTTCACGTGGGCCGACAACTCGTCGA
>CBFHWN010000069.1:0-10340 GCA_965659595.1 uncultured Ilumatobacteraceae bacterium
GAGGTCTCGTCACTGGTGACACGGTTGCGGTGATTGCCGGAAACCAGTGCGAGTGGTTCGAGGTCGCTCAAGCGTGCGCACACGGTGGCTGGACCTACGTCCCGGTCAACTGGCACTTCGTCGCCGACGAACTGGCATACCTGTTCGCCGATTCCGACGCAGTGGCGATTCTGGCCGACGATCGCTTCGCCCATGTCGTGTCGGCGGCTCTCGCTGACGTTCGAAGTGCTGGTGTCAAACACGTGGTCGGAATGCGTGCGTCGACCGGATCGCCATTGCGTGGCGATGCGCGTTTCGTCGACTTCGAAGATCTCGTGACGAGTGGATCGTCCGACGAACCTGACGATCAGATGCTCGGCGGACCGATGTTCTACACCTCGGGAACGACTGGGCGACCTAAGGGTGTGCGGGGGGCGCTGTCCGGTGGTATGGCGGTTACGCCCGACATCATGAAACTCGTCGCCAGCGGATTTTCGAACTTCGTCCCGATTCCCGGTCGAACCCTGCTCTGTGGGCCGTTCTATCACTCGGCACAATGGGCGTTCTCCTTCCTTCCGATGATCAATGGGTCGGCCGTCGTCATGCAGCACAAGTACGACTCGGCTGGCATCCTCGAACTCATCGATCGATACGAGTGCACCAACGTCCACCTCGTGCCGACTCAGATGAAGCGCCTCCTCGATCTTTCCGACGACGTGAAGACGGCCTTCAGCGGTTCGTCTCTCGCCGTCGCCTGGCACGGTGCGGCTCCGTGCCCGCCGGCGGTCAAGCGTGGTCTGATCGAGTGGTGGGGACCCAAGATCACCGAGTACTACGGCTCGACCGAGGGATCGATCATCTCGGTGATCCCGGCCGACGAGTGGATGGCGAAAGGCGGCAGCGTCGGACGGCCTCTTGACTCGGTCGAGGTGATCGTCGTCGACGACACGGGTGAGCGCCTCGACCAAGGTCGCGAAGGAACGCTCTACTTCCGCAACAAGATGGGAACCGACTTCTCGTATCACAAGGACGACGAGAAGACGAAGGCCGCCCATCTCGAACCAGGTGTGTTCACCACCGGAGACGTCGGCTATCTCGATGCTGACGGCTATCTCTGGCTCTCCGACAGGAAGATCGACATGATCATCAGCGGGGGTGTCAACATCTATCCGGCCGAGATCGAAGGTGTGATCGCCGCACACCCGGCCGTGGAAGACGTGGCAGTGATCGGAGTGCCGGACGACGAGTTCGGAGAAAGTGTCAAAGCGATCGTGCAGGTCGCAGAAGGTCGAGTCGCAGGTGACGATCTGGCCGGGGAGCTCATCGCTCATTGCCGCGAGTTGTTGGCCGGATACAAGGCACCGCGATCGGTTGACTTCGTCGACATCATTCCGCGAACCGGAACCGGCAAGATCCAGAAGGCGCCGTTACGGGCGCCGTACTGGGAAAGCCGAGAGCGTCGGATTTGAGATGACGGTCGATTTCTCTCGCGCCTATCACCTCGGCATCCGCGTTCCCGACCTCGACGATGCCATGTCGGATATGGGCGAGACTCTCGGACTGACCTGGTGCTCGGTTCAGTCGGGCACCCAAACCGTGTGGTTGCCCGACGCCGGTGCGACAGAGATCCCGTTGCGCTTCACCTATTCGTCGTCCGGGCCGATGCATCTTGAACTATTGGAAGGCGACCCCGGATCGATCTGGGACGGGCGGATGCAACCTGGCGCCCATCACATCGGTGTCTGGTCCGACGACGTCGCCGGAGACACCGAGGCGCTCGTCGACGCCGGGTGGTCGTTGCTCCTGGCGCAGGCTTCTCCCGACAAGAGATACGGAGCCTTCACCTACGTGCAACCTCCGTCGGGCTTGGTGGTCGAACTCGTGTGGAGTGCCATCGCGCCGATGTTCGATCGATGGTTCGCTGGCGGGCCACTCGGATGAGCTCGACCTACGACGATCGGTCGGGCAGTGGTTTCGACGCCTCGTCGACGACCGACGACGTTCTGGCCGGACTCGACCTGTCGGATCGTCGCTATCTCGTCACCGGTTCGTCGGGAGGGCTCGGTCTGGAGACGGTACGTGTCCTCGCCAGCCGCGGCGCGACCGTCGTGATGGCGGCGCGAGATCGGGCCAAGAACGAAGTTGCGGCGGCCGGGATACGGGACGCGAGTCCTTCAGCCCGACTCGAATTTCTCGACGTCGATCTCGGCTCGCTCGTATCGGTGCGTGCGGCAGCCGACGTGGTGCTCTCGTCCGATCGTCCACTGCACGGGATCGTGGCCAACGCCGGGATCATGGCCACTCCGTTCTCCTTGTCGGTCGACGGCCACGAGAGTCAGTTCGCCGTCGACCATCTGGGTCATTTCCTTCTCGTTCGCCGATTACTGCCTCGCCTCTCCGAGTCGGCAACCGCGAGAGGCGTGCCATCGAGGGTGGTCGTGGTGAGTTCGGCCGGGCATCGCATGGGTGACGTCGATTTCGACGACGTCGATTTCGCTCGACGCGACTACGACCCCTTCGTGGCCTACGGTGCGGCCAAGACGTGCAACGTGCTCCACGCGGTCGGTATCGACCATCGCTGGAAGGATCGTGGAGTACGCGGAACAGCGATTCACCCCGGGGGAATTCACACCGAGTTGGGGCGCTACATGACGCCCGAGGTGATCAAGAGCCTGATGTCCCGCATGGAGGGTGGGGCCTCGTTCGCCTGGAAGTCGGTGCCGCAGGGTGCGGCGACCCAGGTGTGGGCTCTCACGTCCCCGTTTCTCGAGGGTCGAGGAGGTCTGTACTGCGAGGACTGCGACGTCTCGCCAGTGATTCACGACGAATCCTCACTCGACGGGCGAGGTGTTGCGGCACGGGCTGTCGACCCCGATCGGTCCGACACGCTGTGGGCTCTCAGCGAACAGCTCACCGATTGAGTGGGTTACGCTCCGGGCGTGGCGACGATTCTGGCCCACATCACGGTGCGTGACGGTGCCGAGGCCGAGTTCGAAGCAATCGCGCGCGACTTGTACGTGGCGAGTCACGCACACGACCGTGGTCTTCTTCGGTACGAGTACTGGAGGGGCTCCGAACCGCGGACCTATTACACGTTGCTCTCGTTCGATGACTTTGGTGCGTTCATGGGTCATCAGACGAGCGACCATCACGAGGAGGCTTCGCCTCGTTTCGGATCGGTGCTGGAAGGTCTTCGGCTCGAATGGCTCGATCCGGTCGACGGCGCGGCTCCGCTTCCGCGAACCGAAGCCCAGGATCTTTCACGAGCTGAGCAAGACCTCACCCGACAGTACGCCGAACGCTTCGCCGCTCGGATCGCGTCATGGTGGGAGCCACTTCGTCACTGACAGTCCAATCAGGAGGAAACGACATGACCGACACGATCGACGAGAAGAAGCCGTGGTTCCTCGCCGGGAACTACGCACCGGTCTTCGACGAGGTCACCGACACCGACCTGAGCGTGACCGGATCGGTACCGGCTGCGCTGTCGGGCACGTACGTGCGCAACGGATCGAATCCTCGAACGGGAGACGCGAGCCACTGGTTCTTCGGCGACGGAATGGTGCACGGTGTACGACTCGAGGGTGGCAAGGCGACCTGGTATCGCAACCGCTACGTGAGGACTCCCAAGTGGGAGAAGGGGCTCGACGCCATGGATCCCGACTGCATCTTCGACCCGACGGCCAGTGCGGCCAACACTCATGTGCTCGCCCACGCCGGACGTATCTGGGCGCTCGAAGAGGGCCACTTGCCCTGGGAGCTGACACCCGAACTCGAAACGATCGGGCCCGACGACTTCGGCGGGCGTTTGAAGACCGCTTTCACAGCCCATCCGAAGCTTTGCCCCGAGACCGGCGAACTTCACTTCTTCGGGTACTCGGCGGTCGCGCCGTTCGTGACGTATCACGTGCTCGACGCCTCAGGCGATCTGATTCATTCGGCTCCGATCGAGACGCCGAAGGGAACCATGATGCACGACTTCATGATCACTCGCGACCATGCGATCTTCATGGACCTTCCGGTCGTGTTCAACTTCGACAACGTGGCCAAAGGTCTTCCGCCCATCGGTTGGGACGACAACTACGGCGCTCGCATCGGAATCGTTCCTCGACTGGGAACGAACGCCGACATTCGGTGGTTCGAGGTCGACCCGTGCTACGTCTTCCATCCTCTGAACGCCTACGTCGACGGTGATCGAGTGGTGTGCGATGTCGGGCGTCACGCGTCGATGTGGCGCGGGTCCATGGAGAAGTTCGAACCGTGTTTCATGCACCGTTGGACCTTCGACATGACATCGGGAGCGGTCACCGAGACTCAGGTCGACGACTGGGCCCATGCATTTCCACGGGTCGACGATCGGGTCACCGGGTTGAAGCATCGGTACGGATGGGTGTCGGGAACCCGCCCGACCGCTCGAGGCGGAATGGACGCCCCGGGTGTGGTCGCTCGCTACGACATGACGGACGGGTCGAAGACGATGCACGACTTCGGGCCGCACGCCCACCCGGGTGAGTTCGTGTTCGTTCAGGAGGCGGCGAGTTCTGGCGAAGACGAAGGGTGGGCGATGGGATTCGTCTACGACGACTCGACTGACACGACCGACCTCGTGATCCTCGACGCGAGCGATCTCGGGCAGCGGCCGGTTGCTCGCGTCCATCTGCCCTGCAGAGTTCCGTTCGGCTTCCACGGAAGTTGGATCGACGATTCGGTCATGGGCTGAAGTGTCGATGGACGACGATCTCCGACGCCTGATCGACCGGCAGGCGATCGTCGACGTCACGTTGGCCTACACCTACGCGCTCGATGCCAAGGACTGGGATGCACTCGACGACGTCTTCACGATCGATGCAACGGCCTTTTTGACCGAAGAACTGAGTGGACGTGATGCCATCAAGGTGAGAGTTCGTCGTGCCCTCGAATCTCTCGACCTGAGTCAGCACGTGGTGGCCAACCACGACGTTCGTATCGATGGAGGATCGGCTTCGTGTCGCTGCTATCTGCAGGCTCAGCACGTGCGGGAAGCCGCTCCGGGTCCGCCCAACTTCATCGTGGCCGGTCGTTACGACGATCGGTTCGTACGAACCGACGCCGGATGGCGGATCGCCCGTCGGGAGTTGAAGATCATGTGGACCGAGGGAAATCCGGCGGTGACTCGTCCGCGCGACTGAAGTCTGTCGGCTAGAACGTCAACATGAGTGAAATCGACATGTCCCACCCGGTCACCGTCGTCGACCACGTCCAGATCACGCGACTCATGAATCGGTACGCCGATGCGGTGGTGCATCGAAACGGCACACAATGGGCCAGTTGCTGGGCCGACGAGGCCGTGTGGGATCTCGGGGGCGGCCGCGAGGTCGAGGGCAAAGATGCCATCGTGAAGCTCTGGTACGCCGCGATGGGCGGAATGGCGGCAGTGGTCCAGACAGTGCACAACGGTGACGCCTGGTACGTGGGCGACGGGCAGGACCGAGCGGTCGGACGTTGGGCGATCAGCGAGCGCTTTCTCACGGCGAACGGAGTGCGAGCGCTCATGCTCGCCGAATACGTGGACGAGTTCGTCAAGAGTCGGGATGAATGGCTGTTCTCGCGCCGACTTCTTCGTCCCCACTATCAAGGGTCAGCAGATCTCTCCGGAGATTTCCGTAATACTCGTGACGCTCTCGAATCTTCGGGTGAGAATCCCGATGTCTGAGCCTGCAGGGTGTGATCGAGTAGCCGGCGTGCCCTAGCGTTCGACCATGCCTGCATTCGCCTCCGACCTCGCACGTGAACGTCCCGACGAGATCGCAGTACGAGATCCGCATCGGTCATACGGCTGGGCCGAGGTGGACGACGTTCTCAACCGCACGGCCAACAATGCTTTGACGGCCGATCTCGGCGTGCGTCGTCGAGTAGCGGTGTTCGCCGAAAACTCGGCCGAGACGGCCCTGGCTCACCTCGGTTGCCTGCTCGGGAGCGCATCGACGGTTCCGGTCAATTTCCACCTGACGGCCGAAGAAGCCGCTTACATTCTCGTCGACTCCGAATCTCGCGTGGTGTTCGTCGGTCCTGAGACTGCGGAACGCGGTGTCGAAGCCGCCGAGATGGCTCGAGCCGAGGGGCTCGAGATCGTCGTCGTCGGGTGGCGGGTCGATGATCCGCGTGTCACGCCGTGGGGTGAGTGGCTGGCCGGCGGCGACCCTTCCGATCCACCGCTCGACGTGAAACCTCGAGCGAATCTGCTCTACACCTCAGGCACGACCGGTCGACCGAAAGGCACCGAATTGCCGCCCACGATGTTCGCCGGTGGCGACACGATGGCCGAGCACTTGGAGGGGATGAAGGCCAATCGCTTTGCGGCTTTCGGCACGCATCTGGTGGTGGGCCCGATGTACCACACCGGTCCTCTCAATGGCATGAGGTTGCTCGTACGCGGTGTCCCGATGGTCGTTCTCGCCAAGTTCGACGCCGAGACGACTCTGTCCGCTATCCAGGAGTATCGAACCGAATCCTCGGTCATGGTCCCGACCCATTTCGTGCGCCTTCTCGCCTTGCCCAACGAGGTGAAGGCGAAGTACGACGTGTCGTCGATGAAGTTGGTGGCCCACACGGGGGCCTCCTGCCCGGTCGACGTCAAACGTTCGATGATCGAGTGGTGGGGACCGATCTTCATCGATGCCTACGGCGCGACCGAAGTGGGCACCACGTGCCAGATCACGAGTCAGGAGTGGCTCGAGCATCCCGGTTCGGTCGGACGCCCGATCCCGCCTTTTTCGGTGCGCGTGCTCGACGACGACGGCTACGACGTGGCGGCAGGTGTGGAAGGGCGGCTCTTCTTCGTCGACTCGACAGGCCGCGGTGTGATCTACCCGAACGATCCGGAAAAGACGGCAGCCGCCAATATCGCACCCGGCGTGTTCACTCTCGGCGAGATCGGCTACGTCGACACTGACGGTTATGTGTTCATCACCGATCGATTCTCCGACATGGTGGTATCGGGCGGCGTGAACATCTATCCGGCCGAAGCGGAACAGGTTTTGGTGCAGCATCCGGCCGTCCTCGACGTGGCCTGTATCGGCGTGCCTCATGCCGAGATGGGAGAGGAGTTGAAGGCTCTCGTCATGTTGCGCGAGGGCGTGTCGGCGCCCGACGGGAGCGAGATCATCGGCTTCTGTCGCGAACGACTCAGCCATTACAAGTGTCCGCGCTCCGTCGAGTTCGTCGAGGACCTCGGTCGCAACACCATGGGCAAGATCAACAAGCGCAAACTGCGTGCGCCGTACTGGGAGAAATGAGTTTCATGTCCGATTCAGTTCTGCTCGTCGACGATCCGGCTCCGAAAGTTCGCCGCCTCACCTTGAATCGTCCGGACAAACGCAACGCCTTGAACGATGCTCTTCGTGGAGAACTATTCGACGCCCTTCGGGCCGGCGACAAGGACAAGAACGTGTCGGTGATGGTCATTCGTGGTGCCGGCACGTGCTTCTCGGCTGGCTACGACCTCGGTTCGCCGAATACCGATGTCGAGCGCGCGAGCTCCTACGCCGACGGTTGGTGGTCGCGTCACGTGGTCAACAACTGGTGCACGGTTACTGCCTGGCCGGCGGGAGCGAACTGGCGACGGCGTGCGACCTCGTGTACGTAGCCAGTGACGCCAAGATCGGCTACCCACCGGTTCGACTCATGTCGCCGCCTGACATGCAGTGGCAGACGTGGCTCATGGGTCTGCGCCGTGGAATGGAGGCCCTCCTGACCGGTGACTCCATGTCGGGAGACGAGGCGGTGGTGGCGGGTTTTGCCAACCGGGCGTTCGAGCAGGACGACCTCGACGCCGAGGTGCTGGCCGTCGCCGAGCGAGTGGCCAAGATCCCGAGCGATTTGTTGGCGTTGAACAAGCGGGCGGCGCACCGGGCCATGGAAGCGATGGGTATCCGGACCGGGATTCGAGCTACCGCCGAGATACAGGCGCTCGGCTTTCACCAGCGTTCTTCGAAGGAGTACATGTCGTCGTTCGCGACCAAGGGCGTGACAGCCGCGCTTTCGGAGCGTGATGCCGATTTCGGCGACTACCGCGAAGGGCGTCGGACCTGAGTCGCCCCTGTTCACGGGCTTGCGAAACATCGAGTCCGAGTTACTGATCCGTCGATCAATTCTGCTAGACAACTGCCTGGGGGGTCGGGGAGTCGTCCCCCGTCAACAACCTGTCAGGGGGAAATCGTGACTCATCGTCATCGCGGCCGACGTTCGGCCCTTGCCATCGTGGCGGCACTCGGACTTGTGGCCGCTGCCTGTAGTGAAGACGACGGAGGTTCGGACGCGCCGTCGACCGAAGCGCCGTCGACCGAAGCGCCCACCACCGACGCTCCGACCGAAACCGACGCTCCGACGACCGATACTCCGGTCGACGAGCTGCCGGTTCTCCAGTCGACTGTCGACACTGGTCTCGCCTACACGGGTGGTCCCGGCGGTGTAACGGGCGGCGACCCGATCAAGATCGGCTATGTCAACCAGGAAGGTGGAACACCGGCGTTCCCGGAGGCGTCAGTCGGTGCCGACACGGCCGCATGGTTCGTGAACAACTTCCTCGGAGGCGTGGGTGGTCGACCGATCGAATTGGTCAAATGTTTCGTGACCAAGGAAGAAGACGGCCAGAAGTGTGCCCAGGAGATGCTCGCCGACGACGAGGTGCAAGCAGTCGTCGTCGGAACGATGTTCAACGGCAACGCTCCGCTTCTCGACACGCTGACTGGGAAGAAGCCGGTGTACCTGCCGAATCCGGTCACTACGCCAGAGTTCTTGGCCACTGACGCCTACGCCTTCACGCCCGGTTCGCCCGGTGTCATCCAGGGTCTGTCAGTGTTCGCCGCCAACTATCTCGGTGACATCGAAGGCAAGACCGTGGAGTCGGTGGCAGTCGTGTACAACGACAACCCGGCGGGCACGGTGGCCTTCGAGGCACTCACCAAGCCGCTGCTCGAGGGTCTTGGCCTCTCCGTCACCGGTGTTCCGGTGGCCGACACCGCCGGTTCCACCGAGATGGCCACGGCCATCCAGTCGTCGGGGGCCGACACGGCCGATGTGTTCTATCCGCTCGTGACCGTGCAGGGATGTATCGGTATCTACGACGCTCTGGCCACACTCGAGGTCGAGACCTCGGTGGTCACTACGGCTCTGTGCTCGGGTCTGCCCATGCAGGACCACCTGAAGAGCCTCGGCGTCGAGGGTGAACTTCCCGAAGGCTGGTACCTCGGTGGTTACGGCTTCGCCTATCAGATCCCGGGAGACCCGTCGACAGACGCGTACATCGATGCCGCCTTGGCATGGGGAGAAGCCACTGGAGTGGCGAATCCGCAGTACACCGGTTTCGGCGGCCCGACCTTTGGAACCATCCTCACCGTCGTCAAGTTCATGAACGAAGGCGCGATGGACAGCGCAGCGTTGCGCGACAAGTCGAAGGCGTTCACCGGTCCGATGTGGGCTTCCGTCGGTGACTTCCAATGCGGAGGCAACCCGACTTTCCCGTCGCTGTGCGGTTTCTCCATCGGGATCCAGCAGCAAAAGGGCGGCAAGCTGGTATCGGTGCTCGACGGTTACAACGGTAAGGCCATCAACCCGGTCGCCGAATTGGCCGGAGGCTGATTCCTTTCGGGTGAAAACGTCATGGAGGGTGCGGGGAGTCGTCCCCGCACCCTCCGTTCGTTCGGAACGGCGAGTGATCTGAGATCCTCGTTCATCGATGGGGGAGGAATTGTGTGGAGCAGACGGTCAAGCCACTCGTGAAGTACCGCCCGGCGGCCCTCGCCCTGGGGGTCGTGGTGGTGTTGTTCGCGGTGTTCTATGCGTGGGACGCACGTCAGCTCGGACCGATGTTCTCCAATATCGGCACGGGCGCTCTGATCGCCGCCATCGCCATTGGCGTCGTACTGACCTATCGAGGGTCGGGAGTCGTCAACTTCGCCAACGGAGTGGTCACCGTTTTCGTGGCCTACTGGTACTACGGGTTGAAGATGGAGGGAAAGCTCTACATCCCGCCGTTGCCGAACCCTCTCGTTCTGATCGAGATACCTGTCAACTGGTTCCGCGACGAGGGCGATTACCTCGATCTCCCGAACTGGCCGACCGTGATCGATTTGCCCGGAGATCGTTTGACGACGGCCTCGGCTCTGATCGTCGCGCTGATCCTGGCTGTTCTGTTCGGCTTGTTCCTGCATTTCGTCATTTTCAAACCACTTCGCAACGCACCGGTCCTCGCCAAGGTCGTGACCACGGTGGGCCTCTTCGTGGTGCTGCAAGAGTTCATTCGTATTCGATTCGGCGAGCTCGCCAAGACTGGTGTGCAGTTCCCGCTCCCAAAGGGCAAGGTCGATCTGCCCGGGCAACTT
>CBFHWN010000070.1:0-10128 GCA_965659595.1 uncultured Ilumatobacteraceae bacterium
GAGTGTCGACGACTGACTACCCTTCGGTCGTGGACATCACGACAATCGCCGACGACATGGTGGTCCTTCATCACGGAATTTCGTCGATCCGTTACGACGAACTGCGACCCGAAACCGTCTACGAATTCGATCTAGTGACAGCTCGCACGCTTCCCCGACCGGATGGTGACTTGCTGTGCCGCTTCGCGACCGTGAACGACGTTCACTTCGGAGAGCTCGAGTGCGGACGTATGGACGGCCGAACCGACGGGCCGATCCAAAGGCGCGCGACGCATGAGACACCCCACCCCGAACTCATGAACCGAGCCGCCGTCAACGAGATCGCGGCCATCGATCCGGTGGCGGTTCTCGTGAAGGGCGATCTCACTCTCGACGGAACCGTCGATGAGTTCGAGGCGTTCGAAGCGTGTTACCGACCCGCGTTCGGAGATCGTCTGCACGTCGTGCGCGGAAACCACGACGCCTACCACGATCAGGGTCGCTACGACCGAGATCTCTGGATCGAACTTCCCGGGATCTGCGTTGCCCTCATGGACACCGTGATCGCGACCGAGACGACTGGCGCATTCACTCCCGATCAGATCACGTGGCTCGACGAAAGGGTCGCATCCACCGATTCGCGGGTACTCGTCATGGGCCACCATCAGCAATGGGTCGAGGGAAGGCGAAGCGACGACTATTTCGGTCTGCACCCCGACTCCAGCGACGCACTCGATCAAGTCACCGCGCAACATCCGAACGTGCTCGGCTACACGGCCGGCCACACCCACCGCCACCGTGTTCGCCGCATGCCCTGCGGCGCACCCACCGTCGAGGTGGGAACCATCAAGGACTTCCCGGGTACCTGGGCCGAGTACCGGGTGTACGAGGGTGGCGTGATGCAGATCGTGCATCGAGTATCCGACCCGGATGCACTCGCCTGGAGCGAACGATGCCGAGGCCTCTATGCCGACTTCGGCATGCATTACGAGTCGTACGCACTCGGCTCGCTCGATCAACGTTGTTTCGTCTTCCCGGATCGAGCGACGTGAATCACGCGTCGTTCTCTGCCGGCGAGCAGGCGATGCGTGTTCCGCCCTTTCACGCCATGACCATGTCGAAGCAGGCCACCGATCGAGCCCACCGCGGCCTGCCGACCACGTTCCTGCAAGTCGGCCAGCCGAGTACCGGAGCGCCACTCGGTGCTCGACGAGCAGTCATCGAAGCACTCGAAGCCGATCGACCCCTCGGCTACACCAACTCTCCTGGACTGCCGGCATTGATCGGCCGCGTCGTCCAGCATTACGACGAGCGCTACCGGGTGTCGATCCACACCGACTCTGTGACAATCGTGTCGGGTGCATCGGCCGGGTTCACTCTCGCCTTTCTCGCCGCCTTCGATCCGGGCGATCGAGTCGGCGTCCTCGAGCCCGGCTATCCCTGCTACCGCAACGCGTTGATCGCCCTCGGAATGGACCCGGTACGTATTCCGATCGGTCCCGAGACCAACTGGTCTCCGACTCGCCAACTCCTGGACGCCGCCGGGCCGCTCGATGGGCTCGTCATCGCGTCACCCTCCAACCCCACCGGAACCGTTCTCGATCCGATCACACTCGACGATCTGATCTCCTACTGCGATGCCAACGCGATTCAGCTGATCGCCGACGAGATCTACCACGGCATCACCTACGACCGGCCAGCGGCCACGGTCGTCGGCCGGTCTCCGAATCCGGTCGTGATCAACTCGTTCTCGAAGTACTACTCGATGACGGGTTGGCGTCTCGGTTGGATGGTCCTGCCCGAGCATCTCCGTGAGGTGGTCGATCGACTGCAGCAGAACCTCTACATCTGCGCTCCGCACGTGAGCCAGATCGCCGGCCTGGCTGCGTTCGACTGCACCGATGAACTCGACGATCACGTTCGTCGATACGCCCACAACCGTGACGTGCTGATCGACGGACTCCGCCGTTCGGGCCTCGTCGACATCGCACGCGCCGACGGCGCCTTCTACTTGTACGCCGACGTGAGTCATCTCACCGACGACTCGATGGATCTGTGTCGGCGTTGGCTCGACGAACTCGGAGTCGCTGCGACCCCTGGGCTCGATTTCGACCTGACTCGCGGCCACCGATACGTTCGCTTCTCGTACGCCGGATCGCTCGAGCACATCGGGCAGGCGTGCGACTTACTGAGCGCCTGGAAGCCCTGAATCGTGCCCGATCCCCGAACTCCTCTGTGTGACCTGCGCGTCCTCGACCTGTCGACGGTGATCGCCGGACCGAATTGTGCGCGTTATCTCGCCGACTTCGGAGCCCACGTCATCAAAGTCGAGCGGCCCGACACCGGAGACAGCCTCCGCAATATGGCCTGGAAAGACCCGCGCGACGGTGTGGGACTCTGGTGGAAACTCGCCAACCGCAACAAGCGCACGATCGCCCTCGATCTGAAGAGCGACGACGACCGAGGAGTGCTCGAACGACTGATCGTCGATGCCCACGTACTGATCGAGAACTTCCGTCCCGGAACTCTCGAACGACTCGGCCTCGGACCCGACCGCCTCCACGCTCTCAACCCGTCGCTCGTGATCACGCGTGTGACCGGCTTCGGACAAGGCGGCCCATACGCCGACCGTCCGGGTTTCGCGTCGATCGCCGAATCGATGTCCGGCTACGCCGCCGTCAACGGCGAGAAGGACGGGCCACCTATGTTGCCGGCGATCGCTCTGACCGACGAACTCACAGCAGTCGTCGCGGCGTTCGCCACCATGGTGGCCGTGCATTCCGGCGTCGGACAAGAGGTCGACGTGAACTTGCTCGAGAGCATCTTCCACGTCATGGGTCCAGTGGCCTCGCTCTACGCAGTGGCCGGAGAACTGCAGCCCCGTCTCGGTTCCGGCCTTCCGTACACCGTCCCCCGAGGCGTGTACCGATGTGCCGATGCGAAGTGGGTTGGGGTGTCAGCCTCATCCGACACCGTGGCCATGCGCGTGATGGAGATTCTCGGTGTGGCCGACGAGCCTCGCTTCGCGTCGTTCGCCGGTCGGACTGCACATCGCGACGAACTCGAAAAACGAATGAGTGCTTGGTGTTCCGAGAGAACTCGCGACGAGGTGATCCGAATCTTCGAAGAGGCCGAGGCCGCCATCGGTCCAGTTCTCGACATGGCCGACATCGCCGTCGATCCGCATTTCGTCGAGCGAGAGGCGATCGTCGAGGTCGGAGACACACCGATGCAGAATCTGATCGCGCGTCTGTCGCGCACGCCGGGTGAACTTCGACATCCCGGTCGTGCGCTCGATGCCGATGGAGACGAAATTCGACGAAAGGGATGGGAACGATGAACAAGAAGCCATACGTGTACGTGGCCGGTCCGCTGTTCGACGAAGGTGAACGGTGGTTCATCGAGAAGGTCGACGCGCTGGTTCAAGAATGCGGATTCGACACGTTCCTTCCCCATCGAGACAATCCCCCGAAGACCGCTGACAACGTTCGACTGATCTTCGAGAACGACAAGGGTGGCATCGATCGTTGCGACGTCGTGGTGGCCAATCTGAACGGTGTCATGACCGACGACGGTACGGCCTGGGAAATGGGTTACGCCTTCGCCCTCGGCAAGCACATCATCGGTCTCTACACCGACTGGCGGGCGCGCTTTCCGGCCCCTGACGAAGTGGTGAACCTCATGATGCAGTGTTCGATGGATCGGCTCGTGCGATCACTCGACGAATTGCGCGACGCTCTCGTCGAGTGGAAGAGCGCTCAGCCCTGAGACACTCCGGTTCCGATCGGGCAACTCACGCCGGTACCTCCGATACCGCAGTAGCCGTTCGGGTTCTTTCCGAGGTACTGCTGGTGATACGGCTCGGCGTAGAAGAAGTGGTCGAGCGGTGCGATCTCGGTCGTGATCGTCGACAGTCCGGCAGCCGACAACTGCGTCTGATACACACCCGCTGATTCACCCGCTGCCGCGAGCTGTTCGTCGGAGGTGGTGTACACCGCACTCCGATACTGCGAGCCGATGTCGTTGCCCTGGCGCATCCCTTGCGTGGGATCGTGGTTCTCCCAGAAGACGCGAAGCAGATCTGTGTACGTGACCCGCGCCGGATCGAACACCACCAACACGACTTCGGTGTGGCCCGTGAGCCCGCTGCACGTCTCTTCATAGGTCGGATTGGGTGTGTAGCCACCGGCGTAACCGACCGCCGTGGAGTACACGCCGTCGGTCTGCCAGAACTTGCGCTCAGCACCCCAGAAGCAACCCATGCCGAAGACGGCCGTCCGCATACCGTCGGACCACGGCGGAGTGAGCGAAGCGTCGAGCACGAAATGCTTCTCGGGAACCGGCATCGTCTGATCGGTACGACCGGGCAAGGCGTTCTCGGGTGCCACCATCGACGCGTTTTTCTTGGCGAAGAGCATGCTTCGAGGTTAGGTCACTTGCAGAGAAGTGTGTCGACTCGACGAGCGGCAATCGTCAGACCGGTGATCGTGAGAGCGACCAGATAAGCCACATGGACCACGATTCCCCACGTCGCGATGCCGAGACAGGCCGCCCGGACGAGCGCGACTCCGTGGTAGAGCGGGCTGATCTGAACCACCCATCCCCACGCGCCGTACGACGACAGCGGATAGAAGGTCGCCGAGAACAAGAACAGAGGTAGCACGATGGTCTGCACCCAGTCGAAGTCCTCCCACGATCGCATGTAAGTGGTGGCCGCCATCCCCACTGAAGCAAACGCAGCACCGAGAAGAAGGCAGGCCGGCACTGCGAAGACGACTGCCCACGAATCGGTCAGCCCGAGAGCGATCAGACAACCGAGGAACACGATCGAATAGAGAGTTCCTCGAGTGAGAGCCCATCCGATCTCGCCGACCGCCACGTCCTTCGAACTCATGGGTGTGGCCAGAACTCCGTCGTACAGGCGAGCGTGGCGCAACTTGAAGTAGACGTTCATCGTGCTGTCGTAAACCGCTCCGTTCATGGCCGAACTCGCCATGAGCGCCGGAGCCACGAACTGGGCGTACGACACGGATCGACCGGCGAACTCGATGTCGCCGATGAGCGAACCGAAACCGATCCTGATCGAGAACAGATAGAAGAGCGGCTCGAAGAAGCCCGACACCACGATCATCCAGGAAAGTTTGTTGACGTACAGACTTCGCTCGATCATGCGATGCGCACGTCGCGACTGCCGAAGAATCGGTGGTACGACCCTCCACACCAGGGTTCCCTGTGTCATCGGTAGAGCCGCCGTGAGAAGTACCGATCGCACAAGTACAGACCGAAGCCGACGTAAGCGAACAGGACTGCCAGATGTCCGAGCACTGCAAAGAAGCCGATCGTCTCGAGAACGAAGCCTCGAGTGAGTTCGACACCGTGCCAGAGCGGTGTGATCCAGGCGATCGGCTTCAGGACATCAGGGAGCGCATCGATCGGATAGAAGGCCCCGCCGAACAAGAACAGCGGTGTGACCACGAAACGCTGCACGTAGTTGAACGACTGGTCGTATTCGCGGGTTGCGGCATAGGCACCGACAGTCGTGGAGAACGACAAGCCGCACAGAACTGCCGCCACCGTGGCCGGGACGAGACCCCACGATCGGGTGTCGGGCACGATGATCAGAACGACCGTGACTCCGACGACGGCGAGGGACACGCGAGTACCCCACCACAGCAATTGCCCGCTCACGATCTGCCGTGAAGTCAAAGTCGTGGCCGCCATCGAATCGAAGGTTCCTTCCCACTTGAATCCGGCCAGAACGGGGTAGGTCGACTCGAACGAACCCACCAACATGGCCGTGGTCGCGAGAAGGGCCGGTGCCAAGAAGGCGAGGTAACCCACTCCTCCGAGTGAAGCCGACGATGCCGTCCGCGCGTCGACCAGCGATCCGACGCCGAGACCCATACCGAGAAGGAAAAGAATTGGCTGGACGAATCCGAGGGTGAGATTCGTCTTCCAGATGCGCTTCAGAAGAGTCATATGACTCTCCCACACTCGGATGGCCGGCGGAGTGGTCATGTCAGTCCACCAAGGAGCGACCGGTGAGTCGAAGGAAGACGTCTTCGAGGGTGCTACGCCGTACGAGCGCACTCTCGGGTGTGAGCCCACGCGCATGAACTTCGTGGAGGATCGATTCCCCGTCGTCGTCGTACACCAGAACTCGATCGGGGAGAATTTCCTGACGTTCACCAAGATCGGCGATCGACCGACTTCGTTCGGCATTGGTGCCGGCGGGAAAACGAAGTTCAAGGACCTCACGTGTCGAGTGTTGTGAAATCAAATCTCGTGGCGATCCCTCGGCGACGATACGGCCCGCATCCATCACGACGAGGCGATCACACAGTTGTTCGGCCTCGTCCATGTAGTGAGTGGTGAGTACCAGAGTGACACCCTGCTGCTTCAGTCGATACAGCCGATCCCAGAGAATGTGTCGAGCCTGCGGGTCGAGTCCGGTCGTGGGTTCGTCGAGTAGGAGAAGCTCGGGCTGATTGATCAGACTGCGGGCGATGGTAAGTCGGCGCTTCATACCTCCACTCAGTGGCTCGACACGCGACTCGGCACGGTCGGCGAGCTGGACGAAGTCGAGCAGTTCGCGTGCCCGCGACTTGCACTCGACGCGTGGAATGTCGAAATACCGGCCGTATACCACCAGGTTGTCGAAGACCGTCAGCTCGCTGTCGAGATTGTCCTGCTGAGGGACGACCCCCATGCGCGCGCGAATCTCCTTGCCGTTCGTCGCCGGGTCGAGACCGAACAATCGAAGGGCTCCCGACGACACCGGTGACACACATCCGATCATCCGCATGGTGCTCGACTTGCCGGCTCCGTTCGGTCCGAGGAATCCGAAGGCTTCCCCCGGAGCTATCTCGAAATCGATACCCCGAACCGCTTCGAAGTCACCGAACTTCTTCGTGAGTCCACGAGCCGACACGATCGGAGGCACGGCGACACGATACTGCTGGCCCACCTAGAGTCTGATCGATGCTCGTACGAGACCTCACTGCACCCGATCTGACCATCGCCCATCGCATCAATCAGGAGAACGTACCGGCGGTCGGGGAGGAGACCTTCGACGACTTCGTGGCGATCTTCGAGATGTGCTCGGTCGCACTGGCCCTCGAGGACTCGGGATCGGTGTGTGGCTTCTGCATGGTGCTGCCACCCAGTACCGCGTACGACAGCCCGAACTATCTGTTCTTCGAGTCCCGCTTCGACGATTTCGTCTACCTCGATCGTGTCGCCATCACCGCGAGTCACCAAGGTCGTGGCGGCGGTCCTCTCCTCTACCGCGAGGTCGAACGTCGAACCCAGGCCCCTTGGTTCACACTCGAGGTGAACGTGAAGCCACCGAACGAGGGATCACTTCGGTTTCACCGACGAGAGGGATTCGACGAGGTGGCCGAACTCGAGACTCGCCCGGGCAAGGTCGTGAGTCTCATGGCCAAACGCCTGCGCTGATCAACGCCGATCGGGCAGGAATCGGAAGCGATCACGAACCTCGGCCACGCGCTCGGCACTTACTTCGGCGTAGAGAACGCTCTCGGTGTCGAGTCCTTCGGCCAACACCTCGCCGAACGGATCGACGATCCGGCTGTCACCGGAGTACTTCAGTCCTCCGCCTTCGCCGACCCGGTTGCATCCGATCACGTAGGCCTGGTTCTCTATCGCGCGGGCACACAACAAACTGATCCAGTGGTCGCGGCGCGAGGCTGGCCAATTGGCCGGCACGAGATACACGTCGGTACGCGGAGCCAACTGCCAGAACTCGTCGGCGAACCGGAGGTCGTAACAGACGAAGAGCGAAACTCTGAGCCCCTCGACGTCGACGGTGACGAGATCGGCACCCGGACGGACGTGTCGATCCTCGCCGCCATATGTGAACGGATGGATCTTCCGATAGCGGTGAAGTTCACCCGTCGGGTCGGCGAGGACGAGTGTGTTGGCTGGTCGCCGATCGTCGGCCGACGAGTCGGCGGGAACTTCCGGACACGACCCGGCGATCCACACTCGATGTTGTCTCGCCAGAGCGCGTAGGAACTGCGAAGACGGCCCGTCCTGCGGTTCGGCGAAGGTCTCCGACTCGACGGCGAAGCCGGTCGAGAAGGTCTCGGTCAAGAGAATCAGTCCTGCGCCCTCGTCAGCGGCTTCGGCCACACGCGGCGCAAGATGTTCGAAGTTGGCCTCGCGATCGCACCAAACGATGTCGTGTTGAACGACCGCGACCTTCACGATCCACCTCGTGACGAGAAAGTCGACAGGCGTGCGACCGCTTCGTCGATCGACGACTGTCGCTTGCAGAACGCGAATCGCACCAGATGACGCCCTTCGTGTCGGTGGGCTCGA
Source organism: uncultured Ilumatobacteraceae bacterium (assembly GCA_965659595.1). Lineage (GTDB taxonomy): Bacteria > Actinomycetota > Acidimicrobiia > Acidimicrobiales > Ilumatobacteraceae > Casp-actino8. Next base: position 8,323 of record CBFHWN010000070.1, read on the forward strand.
TCGTAGAAGACGACGTTCGGAACGGCGACGACTCCGCATCGATCCGGCAACGATCGGCAGAAGCCATAGCCGTCACCCTCGGAATCGACGGGCCGGATGTCGACCGTCACGAAATAAGTGCCTTGCGGCTCGAAGACCTCGAATCCGGCCTCTCGAAGACCGCTCATGAGATGGTTGCGCTTCGTCTGCAGATCGGAGGCCAACGCCATGAAGTACTCGTCGGGCAGCCGGAGCCCGGTTGCGATCGCCGGTTGGAACGGAGCTGACGACACGTAGGTGAGGAACTGCTTGGCCGAACGAGCGGCGACGACGAGAGGTGCCGGTGCACAGATCCATCCCACCTTCCATCCGGTCGTGTTGAAGGTCTTGCCACCACTCGAAATCACCAGAGTGCGCTCACGCATCCCGGGAAGAGTCGCGATCGAGCGATGTACGACGCCGTCATACGTGAGATGTTCGTACACCTCGTCGGACACCACGATCAGATCGTGTTCGATGGCGAGGTCGGCGAGAGTTCGCAACTGTTCGTCGTCGAGAACCACACCGGTCGGATTGTGTGGGGAGTTGATCAGCAGGACTCGCGTCCGATCGGTGATCGCCGATCGCAGTTCATCGGGATCGAACCCGTAATCGGGTGGGCGTAACGTGACCGGACGAGCCGTTGCCCCGGCCATGGCGATGCACGCCTGGTACGAGTCGTACATCGGCTCGAGCAGAACGACTTCGTCACCGCTTTCGAGCAAACCGAGCAGGCAAGCCGCCAGAGCTTCGGTGGCTCCGGCAGTGACGAGAACTTCGGTGTCGGGGTCGTAGGACAGTCCCCAGAAACGGGACTGGTGCTCGGCGATCGCCTGACGTAGAACGGGCACACCGGGACCGGGCGGATACTGGTTCTGGCCCGATCGGATCGCGTCGACGGCAGCGTCGAGCACCTCGCTCGGTCCGTCGTAGTCGGGAAAACCCTGACCGAGATTGATCGCACCGGTCTCGACGGCCAGAGCCGACATCTCGGCGAAGATGGTGGTGCCGAACTCGCGCAACTTCGACGTCACGTACGAGTTCGTCGTCATGACGTCAGGCTAATTCGCCGACCCGTCGTTCACGAGTGGTCGAGAACGTCGAGGACTGCGTCGAGTAGTCCGCTCGCCCCGAACCTGAAGGTCTCGGGCGTGGCCCACGCCGGACCCATGATGTCATCCGCCAAACGGAGATAGGTCGTTGCGTCGGTGACGGTTCTGATTCCTCCTGAGGGTTTGATGCCGACAACTCGATCCGACTCGGCGATCACCGAGAGCGTCGTTCGAACTGCATCGGGAGTCGCAGAGATCTTCGACTTGCCAGTGGACGTCTTGACGAAGTCGGCTCCGTGGGCGATCGCCAGCCGCGCCGCATCGGTGACCCGTTCGAGCGAATCGAGTTCACCGGTTTCGAGGATCACCTTCAGATGTCGAGGCGACTCGACGAGCGAGCGAACTCCGTCGAGCACAGCCATCACTCGAGCGAGATCACCGGTGAGAAACGCCCGATACGGAAGAACGAGGTCGATCTCGTCGGCGCCGTCGTCGAGTGCTCGCCGAGTCGTCGACTCGATCTGGTCGGGTGACTCGTCGCCGGTCGGAAAGTTGACCACGGTCGCGATCCGAACACCGGCTTCGGTCAGTGCCTCGACGGCGACGGGAACGAATTTCGGCCAGACGCATACCGCCGCAACACTTCCGTACGATGTGACGGCTCGCATGCACAGCGCTCTCACATCGGCAGCGGAACACGAGTCACTGAGATCGGTGAGATCGAGAAGTCCGAGAA
>CBFHWN010000071.1:0-9867 GCA_965659595.1 uncultured Ilumatobacteraceae bacterium
GCAGCGATTCCGAGCCAGACATCGACCGAAATCATGCCGATCGCCGCGATCACCATCATGAAGATCACCGAACTCGCGAAAGGCATCGGCGCCATCACCGAAACGGCCGCTTCGACGTCGACTCCGACACGAGTACTCAGATCGCCGGTCGACTGACGACGATGCCACGATGCGGGCTGGGACACCACGGAGTCGAGAACCTCTTCGCTCAGATCTCTCGCCGTTCCCCACTGTGCCTTTCCGGCCCAAGTACGACGCACGACCACTCCGACGGCTCGGATCAAGGCCAACAGGATCAAAACTCCGATTCCAGCGAGGAGACCAGCGCCGTCGACACGCCCCTGTTCGAACCGCTCGACGACGATGTCGTCGACCAGCCAACGCACCACCCACGACGCCGCGACGGTACAGAAGGCGAAAACAGCCGCACCAACGACAGCTACCGAGAAGGCCCGTGGACGATACGAGACCAAAGTGACCAGCAGTCGAACGGCCTGGCGCAAACGCCCCTTCTCCTCGGTCCGACTCACGACGGAATTACTAGCAGTTGGACTCGTGGCTAACCTCGTCACATGCTTTCCGCATTGCTTGCCAACGTTCTCGAGTCCGATTTCTCCGTTCATCAGTTGAACGGAGGACTTCTTCTTCTTCGACTGTGCCTCGGACTCTTTCTCGCCTACCACGGATACAACAAAGTGTTCGGTGGGGGTGGATTGTCCGGCACGGCCGGTTGGTTCGGAAGCATCGGAATGAAATGGCCGTTATGGCAAGCCCGTCTGGCTGCCTCCACCGAAATCGGTGCTGGCATCCTGTTGGCCGCCGGACTGCTCACACCGATGGCCGCAGCAGGGGTCATCGGCATCATGCTGGTCGCAATTGTCGTGGCTCACGCCAAGGTCGGATTCTTCATCTTCTTGCCCAATCAAGGGTGGGAGTACTGCGCGACCATCGCCATCGGTGCATTGGCTGTGGGGATCGTCGGCCCCGGTCAGTGGTCGCTCGACGAAGCATTCGGGCTGACCTTCAACGGTTGGCTCGGCTTCCTGATCGCAGCCATCGTGGGAGTGGGCGGGGCCGCACTCCAACTCGGGACCAGTTATCGCCCGAAGTCATGAGAGCTCTCGTACGACTGTTTCTCGTGGTCGTCAGCTTCTCGATCGCGGTCTTTTGGATCTGGGCACTCTTCTTTCCCCCCAAACAATCGGTCGCGAAGCTGGAAGACACGGCTTGGACGGAGCGTGCCGATCAGATTTGCCGTGACGCCAATCTGGCTCGCAACGAACTCGCCGATACGCGTCGCATCGAAGACGTCGGCCCGGGGGCATTGAGCGAACGAGCCGATCTCGTGGATCGCGCGACCGACATCGTCGAACGGATGATCGACGATGTGTCAGCGGTACGACCGAGTGGCCCAGACGACGAGGGTCTCGTCGCACAATGGGTCGGTTACTACCGAACCTTGATCGACGACCGACGCGACTACACCGAAGTTCTGCGTGCGGGCGACAATCCCCCGTTTCCTGAAGCCATGGTCGAAGGTGCTCCGGTGTCGGAATACATCAACGATTTCACGGTGGCCAACCGCATGAAGGCTTGCTCGAGTCCGGCTGATCTCGCGTCCTGAGATCAGATCGTCGAGTCGACCGTCACCCAACGACCGCTGTCGAACCGCCTCACTACTCGGGCCGGTGCTCCGACAGCAACCGAATATGAAGGAATAGGTCCCGCTACGACGCTGTTCGCGCCGATGACCACGTGCTCGCCGATGTCGGCCCCGGGCAGAATCACCGAACCGAATCCGATCCACGAACCCGAACCGATCTTCACCGGCTTCTCGGGCATCGATTGGCGGCTGATGGGCGTGTCAACGTCTCGATAGTCGTGATTCTGATCGGTGATGTAGACGTGATGACCCGTCCAGACGTCGTCGCCGATCTCGATCGAGAAGTGTCCGACGATTCCACTCCCCTTGCCGATCAGGCAGCGGTCACCGATCGACACCACCCGCTCACTCAGGCACACCTGTCCGGGCACCATCCCGGCCGACAACGTGCAGTCGGGACCGATCATGGTGTCGCAGCCGATGTAGATGTAATGCTCGTTGAAGATGGTCGACCACGGAAAGCACACGATGCTGCCGTCGCCAAAACCTCCGAACGACCGTCCGCGTCGGCTGTGAGGTCCGATAGCTCCCCAACGACGGACACGCTCGTGCCATCCGACGACAAAGGGATGAAGGAAGCGGTCGATCAGTTTGCCGGACCTCGATCGACGAGGTGCCGGGAGAGCCGGACCCGAAGCCGACGAACGCTTCTCCATCCGTCGCAGGCTAGCGATGGACTTCGCGCTGCTACCGGCTGGCAAGATGACCATGTGAACACCGACCTTCGCCTCGGCTCATTGACCGATGTCGAAGGCCTACGAGTCGGTCATCACCACCGCGTGTCCAAAACATGGCGCACCGGGACGACGGTCGTCCTCACTCCCCCGGGCACCCGAGGTGGCGTATCGGTACGAGGGGCAGCTCCTGGAACACGCGAAACCGATCTGCTGGGACCCGACACCTTGGTGTCGTACGTCGACGCGATCTGCTTGACCGGCGGTAGCGCATTCGGGCTCGATGCCGCTGGAGGGGTCATGGAGCATCTCGTCAGCCTCCACCGCGGCTTTCCCGTCGGAGAATGGGTCGTCCCGATCGTTCCGGCTGCGGTGATCTTCGACCTCGGTCGCGCCGGTCGCTTCGAGAACCGACCCACTGCGGACTTCGGACGACGAGCGAGCAGACGTGCCTCCAAGACTTTCGAAGTCGGCGCTGTCGGGGCCGGAGTCGGCGCCAAGGCCGGCGGTCTCCAAGGAGGAATCGGCACCGCCAGCGTGGTCACGGACGACGGCCATTGCGTTGCCGCGCTCGCAGTCGTGAACGCCATCGGTTCCGTGGTCGACCCCGAGTCGGGCCTTCCGTGGCACCCGGGTCGTTGGCCCATGAAAATCCCGACGGCTTCCGCCGTGCGACGTGTTCGTTCCGCCATGACCGGAGCTTCGACCCATAGTCTCAACACCACGATCGGCGTCGTAGCGACCGACGCCTCGCTCTCGAAAGCCCAGTGCGGGAAAGTTGCCGACGTCGCCCACGACGGTCTGGCCCGGGCCATTCGACCGGCCCACTCCATGAACGACGGAGACTGCATCTTTTCGTTGTCGACAGGTCGTGGAGACCCGGACCTAGATGTTCAGGCGATAAATCGAATTCTTGCGGCGGCGGCCGAGGTCTTCGCCGAGGCCTGCACCGGGGCGATCTTGACGACCGACGACGTCGGTGGCCCTCCCGCCTATCGAAACCTGGTGGCAGCACGTCGGCGATCGCCACGACCAGGTTGAGGCCGAATTCACACGACGTCACCCGGCCAGTGGTGCCGGACGCAGACCTTCTCGCTAGTTTCCACATGTCAAGCGAAAGGGGGTCTCCGTGGCCGCTGGACATCCTTCACCCGAACGCCGAAAAGTGACCGTCCCCGATCTAGCCCGCTTTCGTCATGAAGGCCATCCGATCGCCATGATCACGGCCTATGACGCCACCTTCGCTCGTCTCGTCGATCGAGCCGGAGTCGACATCATCCTGGTGGGCGATTCGGCGGCGACTGTCGTTCAAGGCGAAAAAACCACCATTCCGACGAGTCTCCAGGAAATGGAATACCACGTGCGTTGCGTTGCGCGGGCTCATCCGCGCGCCCTCGTCGTGGGCGACCTGCCATTTGGCTCGTACCAGATCAGTCCGCAGCAAGCCATCGAATCGACCATCACTCTCGTGAAGGCTGGTGCCGAAGCGGTGAAGCTCGAGGGTGGAATCACGATGGCTGACACCATCTCGGCGATCACGCGATGCGACATCCCCGTCATCGGCCACATCGGCCTCACCCCGCAGAGCTTCCATCGCATGGGAGGCCATCGCGTTCAGGGTCGGCAGGCCGGACTCGAAGCGGGTGGTCGTGACCGCCTTCTGCAGGATGCCGGGGCCGTCGAGGCTGCTGGCGCGTGTGCGGTGGTGATCGAAGGTGTTCCCCACGAACTGGCCGCCGAAATCACCGACAAGCTGTCCATCCCCACCATCGGAATCGGTGCCGGGCCGGCCTGCTCGGGTCAGGTTCTGGTCCTCCATGACGTTCTCGGCCTGACCGATTGCCGCTACCGGTTCGCCAAGCAGTACGCCGACGTCGCTTCGCTCGTTGTCGACGCCACCCGCGCCTACGTGGACGAAGTTCGCGACGGATCGTGGCCCGATCTCGATCATTCGTTCAACTAGACAACCCTTCATGAAGGTCGTCCACGACCCGCTCGCTCTCTCGGCGCTGTGCCGCGACTGGCAGATCTCAGGCGACTCGGTCGGGATCGTGCCGACGATGGGGGCCCTTCATGCCGGACATCGTGCGCTGATGGACGAGGCGCGTTCCACTTGTGATCGTGTGGTTGTGTCGATCTTCGTGAATCCGACCCAGTTCTCCGACTCGCTCGATTTCGAGAACTACCCGTCGACCGTCGATCTCGACCTCGAGATGTGTGAAAGAGCTGACGTCGACCTGGTGTATCTACCGGATGCTTCCATCATGTATCCGCGCGGCTTCTCGACGTCGATTCACGTCGATGGTCTCACCGAGGCGTGGGAAGGAGCCGATCGTCCAGGACACTTCGACGGCGTTGCGACCGTCGTCACCAAACTTCTTTCTTCTTCCCGGGCCGATCGAGCCTTTTTCGGACAGAAGGATTTCCAGCAATGCGCAGTGATCAGGCGTCTTGTCGCCGACCTCGATCTCCCTGTCGACATCGTCGTGTGTCCGACGGTCCGCGATGACGACGGACTTGCTCTCTCCAGTCGTAATCGTCGTCTCGACGCGAGCGCCCGTGCACGGGTTCTCGCTGTACCCCGCTCGCTTCTGGAGGTGCAGCGGCTGTTCGAATCCGGAGAGAAGTCGACCGACGCATTGTGTCGGGCGGGACGGGCGCTGCTCCGGGAGAGCGATTTGACCGTTCACTACTTCGAAGTCGTCGAATCGAGAGACCTCGTGACGATCTCGCAGGCTCGCACCGGAGCCGCCGTGATCGTCGCCGTCACGTGCGGCGGCGTTCGTCTGCTCGACAATCACGTTTTGACATGACCGATCGCCGCCTCGAGACTGCCGAACGTCAGGTCTTGTGGGACGAGGGTCTCGAATTCGGTCCGGCGACGACTCTGGCGGGTCGGCATTCAGCCGACGTGGTGATCGTCGGAGCCGGATTCTCCGGACTGTGGACCGCTTACTGGCTGACCGAGTTCTCTCCTCAGACAACGATTGCGGTCGTCGAGGCCGAGCGAGTGGGCTTCGGCGCCAGCGGTCGCAACGGAGGTTGGCTGTCAGCCCTTCTCCCGATTTCTCTCTCCGATCTCTCCGCAACCATCGGCCCGGATCGAACGGTGGCGTTGCAGTCGATCATGTTCTCGGCGGTGACCGAAGTCGTCGACATCTGCCGTCGACACGGCATTGATGCCGACGTGTCGCACCATGGAACGGTGTCGTTGATCCGGAATCGTGCGCAGGAGCACCGGGCCCTCAGCGACGTCGAGGACTACCGGCGTTTCGGTTTCGAGTCTCATGTACATCACCTCGATCGATCACTCACGAGGGACCGTGTCCGAGTCGACTCCGAAAGCATTTTTCGCCCGGATTGCGCCGCCGTGCACCCGCGTCGTCTGATCGACGGCTTGGCTCACCTCGTACGAAGTCGGGGCGTCGTCGTTCACGAGGCGACGAGGGTCGAGTCCATCCGTGTCGGCAGAGTCGAAACGGAGTCGGGCTCCATCGATACTCCAATCGTGGTGGACGGACGGGAGGCCTACGGGGCCCGTGACTCGCGCCGATCACTCGTACCGATCTATTCGTCAATGATCGCGACCGATCCCCTTCCGACGTCGACCTGGGATCAGATCGGTCTGCCCAACCGTGAGACGTTGTCCGACCATCGCCGTCAGATCGTCTACGCACAGAGAACGTCCGACGATCGCTTGGCCATCGGAGGTCGCGGAGTGGGGTACTCGTTCGGTTCACGCCTTCGACCCGGCGCCGAATTCGACGACCGCGTTCATCTCCAACTGGTCGATTCGATGACCGAGTTGTTTCCTGTCCTGAAGGACGCACGCATCACCCATCGCTGGGGCGGGCCGCTCGGCGTCCCGCGCGACTGGACGTGGTCGGTCGGGCTCGACCCGTCCACCGGGCACGGTCGGCTGGGTGGATACGTCGGGGACGGGGTGACTTCGACCTTTGTCGCTGGTCGGGCCATGGCTCGACTCGTCGTCGAAGGGCACGACACACTTCCACTCGTCGGGCATCGTTCCCGGCGCTGGGAGCCGGAACCCATTCGATGGCTGGGTATCAACGCCATGAATCGTCTGGCGGCCCGAGTCGACCGCCAAGAACGATCGGGGCAAACGGGAGGAATTTTGTCGCGCATTTTCGACGCATTGATCGGCTGAGAGACTCTCGTCAACGTCTCTGAGTCGAGTCCTGATGGCGGGACAGATACCGCACCGAGTACACCCCGTCTCCCGAGAGAATTCCGCCGCGACCGAACAGACGACCGGACTGCCAATTCGACAAGCCGAGTTCCGGACGGCCAAGAGCGTATTGACCGTCGACCCATCGCGTGAATCCATTGCCGACGAACGGCGCTTCCGAACATCGATACAGCCGCTCGAGCTCGTCGGGATCCCTCGTCAGGACGGACAGGACGAATCTCGGGCTGTAGCGATTGAAGAGTTCTACCGACTCGTCCGAATCGGCAACTGCCACCACTGACACTTCTGGACGGTCGTCCCATTCCCATTCGGTGGCGAGGAACGAGTCGTCGTCATGAACCATCGTTTCGAATTCGCCGCCTCCACCCCAGACGTCGATCTCCGAACGGCGCAGGTGGAGGATCGCTTTGGCTGTTCGACGTTCGGCCGCCGACGCGATTCCAGCGAGAACAGCCTCGTGCTCCGATCGAGCTGACGCGGGTACCGCGATCACGTTGACGGTGTTGCACACCTTGCGGTCGAGAGACGCCTCGACGATATGTCGGATCTCTTCGAGTCCGAATCCGGGAGAGATGTACATCCAGGCACCCCCGGTGCCATGAAGACTCACCGGCACTCCGGACTGACGGGCAACCGCTCCCAATTGAGCCACCGCCTCGCCGCTGCCTCGAGCCACGGCAAGGGCAAGACGAGGATCGGAGAAGAGCGCATGCCCTGCCGATCTCTCGGAAGCGTCGACCAAGACGACGCACTCTGGCGCAAGGCCAGCGTCGGCGCACGCCGGTCGCACCGCGTGCTCCATGAGAGCTCGCGCCGTGCCGAGCGCATCGCTACCAATACGGAAAACAACCGAGTTGCCACTCTTCAGTACTCCGGTTGCATCGGCGAAGACGTTCGGACGACCTTCGAAAACGAACCCGATCACGCCAAGCGGACTACGACGCTCCTCCACCGTCCATGATCCGTGCTCGATTCTTTCGGTCGATCCACCGAACGGGTCCGGCAGATCACGCCACATTAGCAGAGCTTCGATCATGTCGAGTCGCATCTTCTCCGTGAGCCGGAGACGTCCGATGGCTCGACCTCGTCGCCGAGCATCGTCCACGTCGGTCGCGTTCTCTGATCGAATTCTCTCGAAAACCTCGTCGTCGGACAAGAGTCGCGCGAAGGCGCCGTAGAAGTCGTCGACGACCGCTAAGGGGGTCGACGCCAAGCGTTCAAAGCCGGTCACCGCCTGGGAAACCGCCTGGTCGACCAGCCGGGCCACCGAAGCCTCGATGCGGATCAGATCACCCGACCCTTGAACGACGACGAGTCGATCGCCATCGACGAAACTCGACGCCAGTTCGCCGCTCACCTCGACGTAGCGGTCGCCACCGAAGGGGATCATTTGACCGGCGACGAGGGAAGTCAGACGACCTCGCTCGAGATCGGAAGCACGACCGCTCGGGTCCTCCACACTGGACACGACCACTAGCGTAGAGCGTCGTCAGCAACGAATCGAAGGTGACATGAACTCCGAACGCAGCGATTTGTATTTCCGCCAGTTTCTTTCCGGACACGATTTCGCGATCGACGACCCATTGGCCGGCCAAATGGTGAATTTCGTGTACGCGATCGGCGATCGATCGACCGGCGAATGCGTCCTGGTCGATCCGGCGTACGCCGTCGACGAACTCATCCAGATACTCGACAGCGACGGCATGAAACTCACGGGAGTTCTGGCGACTCATTATCACCCCGATCACATCGGCGGTCAGATGATGGGCCATCGAATCGACGGCATCGCACGACTCCTCGAACGAGTCGACGTACCGGTTCACGTCAACCGACACGAGGCCCCATGGGTCGAACGAACCTCGGGTGTCGGTGGTGACTCTCTCCACTTGCACGATGGAGGAGACGTCGTGTCGGTCGGTGACGTCGACATCGAATGCCTTCACACACCGGGACACACGCCTGGGAGCCAATGTTTCTGTGTTCGTGGCGCGTTGGTGTCCGGAGACACCCTGTTTCTCGACGGTTGCGGACGCACCGACCTTCCCGGAAGCGATCCCGAGGCGATGTTTGACAGTCTTCGTCTCCTCGATTCACTTCCTGACCAGACCGTCGTTTTCCCCGGCCATCGCTACTCCCCATCTCCAGCCGAAGCCTTGTCGGACGTTCGCCGCCACAACTTCGTCCTGAAGCCGACCGACAAGGCTCAGTGGCTGTCGATCTTCAGCGCTTAGGCCTCATCAGAACGTCGCCGAGGCGAGAGCCGAGAATCCCGCGAGGGCCAGGAGCCCGAGTACGACTCGCCGCGCCCGGACCTCGTCGATCAATCGACGCAACCGGAGCCCGATCGCGACCCCGCAACCGAGAATCGGAAGAGTTGTGGCCGACAGAACGACCTGACCGGCTTCGAGATCGCCGGTCAGAGCGAAGGCGATCAGGGCCGACACGTTGGCAACGGCGAAGACCGTGTTGATCGTCGCTCGAAAGGCGGCAATCGACAGACCGCGCGCCTGGAGAATCGCCACGAGCGGCGGACCGTTGGTGGCGAGTGACGATGCCAGAGCTCCCGAAATGATGCCAGCGATCCACTCGGGTCGCGTGTTCGGAGATTTCAGTCGGAACCCTCGCGCCAAGATCCCCGTGGCGACGAGGACGCAGACACCGAGAACGACCGTGAGACCTCTTTCGGACACGAGCACGAACACCGTCGACCCGATCGGGATTCCGATCACGGTGCCGATCGTCAATCGGGTCGCCAGTGGGCGATCCACAACCCGTCTCCCCTCGATCGCTTGAAGGGAACTCGTCACGAGCCCGAGCCACACCGTGATGATGACCGCGTCGTGGGTATCGATCGCTGTCGCCATGAGGGGCACGCCGAGGAGGGCGAAGCCGAAGCCCGCGGTGTATTGGGCGGTGGCGGCGACCAGGACGGCTACGACGACCACGATCCATTCGCCCCAGCCGCCGATCGATGACACGCAGCGACTATGGCAGGCCGAAGACGAGGCGGACGATTTGACAAAATGTAAACTGTTGGAATGCGGGAGGGGTATCCGGTCGTCGACGGTCGTCGTCTCATCGACCGTCTCAGGGAGTTGGCACTCATCGGCCCGATCGACGGCGGAGGCTCGTGCCGCCTAGCCCTCACCGACGAGGACAAACTTGGACGAGACCTGGTCGTCACCTGGATGAAGGACCTCGGTTTGGACGTCACCATCGATGTGGTCGGCAATGTCACCGGAACGTGGAACGTCGGTTCCGGAGCGCCGGTCATGACCGGTTCCCACATCGACACCGTCCGCACGGGCGGTCGATACGAC
>CBFHWN010000072.1:0-9803 GCA_965659595.1 uncultured Ilumatobacteraceae bacterium
GATGGGACGAGTTCCTCGCCGCTCGCGACCGCTTCGATCCCGAGCGAGTGTTCGCGAACGACTATCTCCACCAAGTCCTCGGCCCCTGAACGATGTCCACTGTCGACGAATGGCGCCGAGTCGTTGACGGTGGGGTCGAACTACTGGTGCGGGTCGTGCCGGGCGCTCGATCCTCCGAAATCGTCGGGGTGGTGGAGGGTCGGCTGAAGGTGAAGCTGGCCGCCCGCCCGGTGGACGGCCAGGCGAACGACGAGTTGTGCCGAGTGGTGGCGTCCTGGTGCGGTGTGCGCATGTCGGCCGTGGAGGTCACCACAGGATCGACTTCCCGCGCCAAAACCCTCCTCGTCCGAAACCCCCCAAAACTGCCCACCCTGTTGCGTTAGCCACCACCGGCGGTCATTTGCGCAACAGAGTGCGCGAATTTCATCGCTTTTGCAGGAACTGAGGACGAGCAACGGGAGACTCATGGGCATGGGCACGAGGACGAGGACGAGATCCACGCTGATCACTGCGGCTGTTCTTTTCGGCCTTGTTGCTTGCTCGTCCGACGAGTCGGCATCAACGTCGAGCCGTGCCCCCGAGCCCTCGATCGGCACCACCGCAGTGCCTGCCTCGACCTCACCACCCCTCAGCACTGCGACGACTGTGAACACGACGACTGAGGCCACCTCGACCAGCACGATTCCATCGCCGACCGAGATCGTGTGCGACGCCGATTCGAGCAGGGATCAGTCATTCGAAGTCCCGCTCGGCACCGATGTGGTGCTCGTCGCCACCAGCACGACCGAGAGGGAATATCACCTGCACGAGTACGACATCGAGCTGACCGGAACCGAGGTCACTTTCGTGTTCACGGCGACGATCCCCGGGGTGATCCAGCTGACCGAACATCCCGGCCACTCCACCGTCTGCACTCTCGTCTCCTGACCGACGAAATTCGCGCACCCTGTTGCGTTAGACACCGCCGGCGGTCATTTGCGCAACAGGGTGGGCGAATTGTGATGGTTTCTTGAGGTTGGATTGCTCGGCGCCGAGGGGGCTCAGGTCTACTATCCCGACGTGATTTCTCGCCCACACCACCGGCTGACTCCCGCGCTCGCCTTCTTGACCGCTGTCCCCTTGGCACTGCTCGCCGCTTGCGGCGGAAGCTCCGAGAACGAAGAGAGCAACACCCCCGAACTCTCGGTCACCACATCCGAGACGACGACACCCCCGACGACTGCCGAAGCCCCGATCGACACGTCGAGCCCGTACGGCCTGCCGTCCGATTACGTGGCTCCAGCTGGATGGGTCGAGTCGACATCACGATTCGACGACGCTGTCGGAGCGTTCGTGGAGTCGGTGGACGATTCGCGCTTCACGTCGTTCGTCTGGACCGCAGAAGGCTGCTGCGATGCTGGACTCGACGCCACGTTCGGGTCGCCCGAGCTCACCGACTCCGATGACGCCCGCGACCTCGGTGACGGCCTGTATCTCGCAGCAATTTCTGATTGGGACCCCGCCGAACCGGAATGGTTGACGATGGAAGTCTGGCGCGTCGTCGACTGCGGCTCCGAGGAGGCGGTCGACGTCTACTACTGCTCGATCAACGATTACCTGCCCGGTCGCTACGAAGCCCTCGAGACGAGTCAGACATTCCGTATTCGCCTCGACGACAATTTCTCCGTCCAGATGTCGGCAACTCTCGAGCCGATCGAGGGTGATTCGTACTACACCAATTACTCGTGGCTGGCCCAAGGCCCATCATTCGCCGACTTCTTGGTGGAACTCCACGACGCGTATTCGATACTCGTCACCGAACCCTTCCGAGCCGGGGCCTCCTACGCCGATGTTGCGGTCAATCTGTTCGACGAGCCTCGCTTCCGAGCCGTCGAACTCGGCGAATCGTTCATGCCCTTCGGTGCCTGGCAGCCGACGGGAGGGCCGGCACTGACCTTTCATCGACAGGACAGCCTGGTGCCGATCTGTTACGCCGACTCGGATTGCATCGACGGCGCAGACTCCCGACTGACGCCGGCGGCGTTCGAGTCTCTGTTCGACGACCGAGCCGGACTTCACGTTGCGGGAGGTCGGATGGCTTTCGTCCTCCTCGGCGCCACCCTCGGCGGATGACATTGGAGGCGATGCTGGGAATCGAACCCAGGTAGAGGGCTTTGCAGGCCCTTGCCTCAGCCACTCGGCCACATCGCCATCTGCTCCCACCTGGTTTCCCGGGCCTGAGCAGGACCGCCACCCTACCGCGGGTGACCCCGATCTCCTTCCTCGGCCCCTGACAGGACGCTCGGGAGATGCGAAACTGATGGGGCGTCAGTTGTCGAAGGGGGACCCATGAGCACGACAAGCACCACCGTCCTGAAAGGCGGCACCATCGTCGACGGCACCGGCCGCCCCGGATTCGTCGCCGACATCGCCATGAGCGGTGACCGGATCGTCGCCATCGGCGACAATCTCGCCGGAGACGAGACGATCGACGTGTCGGGCCTGGTCGTCGCTCCTGGTTTCATCGACATCCATACCCATTACGACGCGCAGGTCTTCTGGGATCCGGCGATGACTCCGTCGTGCTTCCACGGCGTCACCACGGTGGTGGCCGGTAATTGCGGCTTCTCCATCGCCCCCACTCGTGCATCCGATCGCGATCTCATCGCCCACACGATGGAAAAGGTCGAAGACATGGATCCCGAGACCTTGAAGACCGGCATCCCGTGGGATTTCGAAACCTTCCCCGAATACCTCGACTCGATTCGTCGGCGCGGAACCGTTCTGAACTACGCCGCCTACATCGGCCACACACCGCTGCGCCTCTTCGTGATGGGCGCCGAAGCCGTCGGTCGCGAAGCGACTGCTGAAGAAGTCGAGGAAATGGCCTCTCTCGTTCGCGAAGCGATGAACGCGGGCGCAGCCGGATTCGCGTCAAGTTTCGCAGTGACTCACCGCGGGGCGGACGGACAGCCAATCCCGAGCCGATGGGCGGGGCGCCATGAAATCGAGTCACTCTGCAAAGCCGTCGGCGACAGCGGCCGAGGTGTCATCGGCGTGAACGGCGGCGACAACCTGAGTCTCGCCGATTGTTACGAACTTCAGCCCAAAGTCGGCGCGCCGATCACGTTCACCGCACTCCTCACGACCGCTCAGGGTTTCCATCTGAAGGCGGTGGAAACCCATCGGGCTGGCATCGCCACTGGCGCCGACGTCTGGCCGCAGGTCTCGTGCCGTCCACTCGCCTTCTCGCAGACGATGGTCGAACCGTTCACCCTCAACACGAATCCAGTCTTCGCCGAACTCATGCCGAAATCGATCGATGAACGTCGAGCCGCCTACTCCGATCCCGAGTGGCGCGGGCGTGTGCGCACGGCATGGGACAACAAGCAGGGACTCATTCCGCGCTGGGACAGCTACGAAGTGATGGAGTCGGAAGCCTCACCCGAGCTGATCGGCCAGCGCGTCAGTGAGATCGCCGAGCGAGTGGGCGCCGATCCGTTCGACACACTCCTCGATCTGGCCCTTCTCGAACCAGGGCTCCAACTGCGGTTCAAGGCCATGGTCGCCAACGACGACGAGGCCGGTGTCGAGAAGTTGCTCCAGGTCGACCGAACCACCCTCGGCCTGTCGGACGCCGGCGCGCATGTCGGCCAGTTGTGCGATGCCGTGGCCGCCACCGATCTGCTCGGCAAGTGGGTACGCGAGAAGAAGGTCTTCTCTCTCGAGACGGCGATTCACAAGCTGACCAAAGTGCAAGCAGACCTGTTCTCGTTCACCGATCGCGGCGAACTCCGTGAAGGTGCTTTCGCCGACGTGGTGGTCTTCGACCCCTCAACCGTCGGTCCCGGCCCCGTTCGCCGTGTGCGTGACTTCCCGGCCGACGGCGAGCGACTCACGGCCGATCAGCCCACCGGCATGGTGCACACATTCGTCAACGGACGAGCGATCGTGCGCGACAGCCACCTGATCGAATCGGCACTCGACGAGCGACCCGGCCAGCTCGTGTCGCCGGCTCCTCGCTGACATCAGGCCGCTGCGACCTCGTAGCGAATCGGCAACGCCTTCAAACCGCCGACGAAGATCGTCTTCATCCACTTCGGCTCACCGGCCAGTTCCACCGACTTCAGTCGTGGCAGGAGTTCTCTGAACAGTGCCTTCAACTCCATACGGGCCAGCATGGCCCCAAGGCAGTAGTGCACGCCGAAACCGAAAGCCAAGTGCTTGTTCGGTGAGCGACCGACGTCGAAGGTGAAGGGGTCAAGATGCGCCTCTTCGTCGCGGTTGCCTGACGGATACGACAACAGAACCGATTCGCCGGCCTTGATCGTCTTGTCTCGCAACACGTAATCCTCGGTGGCCGTCCGCATGAAGTGCTTCACCGGGGTGACCCAGCGGATCATCTCGTCGACAGCCGTGTTCATGAGATTGGGGTCGGCCTGCAGGCGCGCCAGTTGATCGGGATGTTCGATGAGGGCGTGCAGACCACCGGCCATGGCGGCCGCCGTCGTGTCGTGACCGGCCGTTGCCGTGATCACGTAGTACGAGATCGTCTGGACGAGCGACAACGGCTCGCCATTTATCGTCGCGTTGGCCACGACCGACGCCATATCACTCGTCGGCTCGGCGCGACGGTCTTCGGTGAGCTTCGTGAAGTAGGCAAAGAAGTCCTGCACCACCGCAATCAGATCGGCTGTTGGATCGCCGTCGCCGCGCTGCAGGTCTTCATCGGCGGCTCCGAACAACTCCTGCGTGAGCTTCAACATCTTCGGGTAGTCACTCTCGGGCAGCCCGAGAATCGACAGAATCACGTTCAACGGCATGTACATGGCGATGTCGCGAGCGAAGTCGCATTCGCCACCTAGCTCGAACATCTTGTCGACGTATCGGCGCGCATACTCGTCGAGAACCACTTCCAACTTCGACAAATTCTTCGGCAGGAACCATTCCGCCGTGACACCACGGAGGTTTCGATGCTCCGGATCGTCGACATGGATCAACGTGCGCAACATGTCGCCGTTCTGTGCCCGACGAGCGTCGTCTTCGGAAGTACCGAGCACCGGTCGCGGTTCGTTCAGAAAGATCTGGTTCTTCGCTTCGATGTCGAAGATGTCGGCCGACTTCGTGATGGCGTAGAACGGGTTGAAACCCGGCCCCTCGACCAAGTGAACGGGATCTTCGGCGCGCAACTTGGCACAGGCCCGATGGAAGTAGTCCTCGTCGGCATACGCCGTCGGGTCCACGAACACGAATCCGGCTTCTTCCACACTTCCCGGCTGACGATCCGACATGACGTCCCCTTCCCCCGGCGACATTCTGCCCTCCCGTCAGTACCTGGGCTAGGTTTTTGACAGATCGTCCGAAACGGTCAGGAGGGTTCATGTCCAGCACTGCTCGCGCCGACATCGTCGCCACCCAGGACGCAGCCGTTCACATCTCGAAGGATCGAGTCGAGATGAACGGTCAGCGCATCGGTCCGGTCATGCACCTGGCCGAGGAGCGAGCCCGCTTGGCCGCACTCGAATGGCAGAACTTCGACGTGAAGCGTTTGGGCGCCACCATCGGGGCCGAGATCCACGGCGTCGACATCACGTCCGAACTCTCCCAGCCCGTGGTCGACGAGATCCGGCGAGCTCTCCTCGAGTACAAGGTGATCTTCTTCCGGGATCAGCCCCTCACCACCGAGCGCCACGTGGCTTTCGCCAAGCGGTTCGGCGAGCTCGAGATTCATCCGTTCCTTCCGTCGAACACCGGCGTTCCCGAACTCGTTCGTTTCGAGAAGTCGTTCGATGTGAAGGGTTACGAGAACACCTGGCACTTCGACGTGACCTGGCGTGAGACGCCGTCGATGGGCGCTATTCTCCATGCCATCACGGTTCCCGAATCGGGTGGCGACACGCTGTTCTGCGACATGTACGCGGCCTACGACGGCTTGTCCGACGACATGAAGGCGCGCATCGATCACCTCGACGCCGAACACGACTTCGTCAAGGCCTTCGGACGTCAAGTGCCAGCCGACCGAGTGAGCGAGATGCGCGAAAAGTACCCGCTCGTCGTCCACCCGCTGGTTGCTCGTCATGCCGAGACCGGCCGCAAGCACCTGTACAACAATCCCATCTTCATGAATCGGGTCCTCGGTGTCTCCGAGGCCGAGAGCGACGAACTGATGACCCTGTTGTGGCGCGAGAGCCACAACGTCGAGTACCAGTGTCGCTTCCATTGGGAAGACGACTCGGTGGCCTTCTGGGACAATCGGTCGTGTCAGCACTACGCCAGCAGCGACTACTGGCCCGACATCCGCATCATGGAGCGGGCCAGCCTCGTCGGAACGCGCCCGGCACGCTGACCCTTCCGCTGATCAACGGTCATCTCGCAACGCTCGCTATGGTTCGCCCATGAGCGAGACCTCGAACGAAGAACCCGACTTCCGAGTCGACCTGAATCGAGGCGGTCGAGGCGCCGCCGGCCATCCCACCCGGCCCGAGATTCGCCTTCTCGATCCGGCGTTCTACGCGAATTTCGACGAACTGACCACCTGGATGCGCGCCGAAGCACCGCTCTACTGGGACGACGAGACCGGTATCTGGGGAGCTGCCTCACATGAGCTGGTGTCGATGATGAGTCGCGAGTGGCACACGTTCTGCTCGGGCCAAGGGTCGCGACCCGAAAGTTCGGTCCCGTCGATGATCAATTTCGACGCCCCCGAACACACCAAACGTCGCCGGCTGGTCGGACACGGTTTCACACCACGGCGCGTCGCCGATCACGAGCCGTATTTGCGAGCCAAGGTCACTCAGCTCATCGATGCGGTCATCGACACCGGCCACTGCGACGTCGTCGCCGACATCGCCACCCCACTGCCGATGTACATGATCGGCCAGCTCATGGATCTCCCCGAGACCGATCACGACACGCTCTTGCACTGGTCGGACCTCTTTGCCACCGGCGGCGACGAGATCCAAGCCGAGGTCGTGGAAGCCGTGATGCAATGGAACGAGTACATCATGGGCAAGGTCGCCGAGCGTCGGAACTCCGAGGCCGAAGATCTGGTGGGTCTGATCGTCAACGCCGAATGGGAGGGCGAACGGCTTTCCGATATCGACATCATGTTCGAGACGATGCTGGTTCTGGTGGGAGGTGACGAGACCACCCGTCACGTGATTTCCGGAGGATTGGCGGCCTTGCTGCAGAATCCCGATCAGTTACGCAAGCTACAGAACGACATGAGCCTGTTGCCCGGAGCCATCGAGGAGATGCTCCGCTGGGCGACTCCGGTGCGCAACATGAATCGCACCGCCACTCGTGACGTCGAGGTGAACGGCTTCACCATCCGTGAGAACGATCGCGTGCTGCTCCTGTATCCCTCAGCCAACCGCGACGACAAGGTCTTCGCCGATCCGTTCCGCTTCGACATCACACGAGACCCGAACGAACACGTCGCCTTCGGCGCCTACGGACGCCACCACTGCCTCGGCGCTCCGCTCGCCCGACTCGAATTACGAATTCTCTTCGAGGAACTGCTCACTCGCCTCGGCGATCTGCAGCTCGACACCGATCACATCGAATGGCGCACCGGCAACTTCGTTCTCGGACCGAATTCGGTGCCGATCACGTTCACGGCTCGATGAGAAGGTTCCCCATTCGGTCGATCTCGGCCTGAGCAACCACCACGATTTCCGACCCGCCTCGCTCCAACGCCGAAACCAACGGGATTTCGTCGCTCCACGTCATCGTGAGATCCGACCACACCCGCCCGTCACCGACGATCGTTCCCTCCACGCCGAGACGGGCCAACTGCTCCGACGACTCTCCTCCGTGGGGTTCCGCAGTCAGACGAAACGTGACGAAGCCCCGCCGAGGTATCTCGACGTGTCCTCCAATCGGCAAGGTGCCCATGACGATCGTGTAGTCCATCCCCGCTTCTTTGTGCACGTACTTCGTCTTGAAGTCGGGGCGGTTCTGCATGTCGATGAACGACTTGCGAGTCGGATACTTCACGATGCCCATACGGTCCCACTCCCCGTCGCACCCCTGCGCCACCACGGTCCCGTGGAAGGCGACATGGGCGCCGATGCGCTCGAGCACGTCGACCGGCGCGTACTTGTCGTCGGCGTCCTTGCCCGAAATTCCGGCCTCGGCGGCAGAGGCGTCTCGATACTCGGCAACGGTCTTGTACTTCATGAAATTCACCATGTAGATGGGTCCATCCTTCTCGGGCGAACGAGAGGCCAGGTCGGCGGCGTAGTTCATGTCGATGGTTCCGAAGCGCATACGCGGACCGTATCAGTTTCCCGGTCACTAGTGGCACCTTGCCTGCCATAAGGTTGAGGAATGACGGGATCCCAGGACGAACGCACCCTCGACTCTCTCCGGCGCCGATTGGCCGCCATGCACACGCTGTACGACGACGCTCTCGCCACCATGGACGAAAGCCACGTCAATCATCAAGAAAAGGACGGCGTCTTGCCGATCGCCTTCTCTCTCTTCCACTACGCCAACATGCACGACGCGTCGTTCATGCTCCTCACCGGCCAAGCACCCCTGTGGAACGACGACTGGGAGGCGCGGGTGAAGCCGGCGATCGCCGATCACGGAAAGCACCGCACCGTGAACGAGATGACGGCCCAACGGATCGGTGATCTCGACGCTTTTCGCGACTACATCCGGGCCGTGTTCGATCGGACCGAAGCCTGGCTCGCAACGCTTTCTTCGACCGACCTCGATCGCATCGTGATCCCACGTCCGTTCCCGCCCCAGATCGCCTCGACGTTCAGTGCTCGGGTGGCGAACGACGACGGTGTCAGCGTCCTCGACGGCATCGAGTGCTGGCTCTATCAGCACGGACTCCGCCACATGGGAGAGATCGAACTGGCGCGAAGTTTCGTCGGCCTGCAGGGTATGACCAGCTGAACAACTCGACTGATGGAGCGGACGGCTACGGCAACAACACGCCCGGATTCATGATCCCGTCGGGATCGAGTGCCGTCTTGATCGCGCGCATGGCGTCGATCTCGGCCTGCGAACGCACCAGACGCAGATAGGGCTGCTTGGCGGTCCCGATTCCGTGTTCGGCCGAGATGCTCCCTCCGCACGCGACCACTTCACCGAGCACCCGTTCGGTGAGGGACTCCTCGTCACCGTCTCCGCCCACCACGTTCACGTGCATGTTCCCATCAGCCGCGTGTCCGAACACGAACGTACGCGCCCCGGGTCTGACCCCGGCGACAGCCGACGGAATGCGATCGACGAAAGTTGCCAATCGAGCAAGAGGAACCGTGACGTCGAACTTGAACGGGATCCCGATCCGATTGATGGACGGCGTCTGCTCCTCCCGAATTCTCCACAGCTGCTCGCGCTGCGAACCAGTCACTGCGACGGAGACGTCGATTCCCTCGACGTCGTCCAGTACTGCCGACAGAACGTCGACCTGCTCGGCCGTGCTCGAACATTCGATGAGAACGTGGACCAGCCGGTTCGGAATCGCGACGTCGAGGCCGACTTGCTCGCGAACCAACGCGACGCCGTCGGCGGTCACCAATTCGGCGGCATCGACGGTGTCGAGGCGAGAACACACCGACGCCACCACCTCGATCGCGGTTGTGACGTCGTCGCACGAGATCAACGCCGTGACCACATGAGGGAGTTTCGGCACCAATTGCAGGCGAACAGCCGTCACGACACCGAGCGTGCCTTCGCTGCCGCAGAGGAGCCCGGCCAGGTCGTAACCCGTGTTGTCCTTCACCAGACCGGCGAGATGCGACACCGTCTCGCCCGATCCGAGAACTGCCTCGACACCCGCCACCTGCCGACGAGTCATGCCGTAG
>CBFHWN010000073.1:0-9679 GCA_965659595.1 uncultured Ilumatobacteraceae bacterium
GTGAGGGTGACGATCACCCCGATGTGCCCTGACCCGGTGGCGAACAAGGTGCCCGACGCGCACGAACCACCAAGTTGCATACCAATACCGAACAAGAAGGAACCCACGAAGAGTCCGAGGGTGATGGGGGCGACGAAACCGCCGGGTGTGTTGCCGAAGAAAGCCGAGCCGTTGGCGATGACGATGCTGAAGCCGAGCACGGCGATCGCCAACATCAGCATGTGGGCCTGCAGGGCGCGACCCTGTCCGACGGCCACGAGTTGACGCCAGGCCGACGTGAATCCGAATCGGGAGTGGAACAGTGCGACTCCGAGTGCCACGCCGAGTCCGGCGAGGGTTGCCTTGGCGGCGGTCTGGGTGGCGGCCACGTACACGACGAGCAGAACCGACAACGCGATCCCGATGGCGAGAGCCCGTCGTTGGACGGCTGCTAATGAGGCGCGGCCGAGTTCGGTCGCCGACGGGATCGACAAGGTGCCGTCCGGGGCGGTGGGTAGTGAATGAGTCATGGTCTCTCCTGGGTCGGGGCTTGGCCCGTGAATGCCGACAAATATGACTGAAATAGTCAAGAATATCAACAGGAGGGAGGAAGATTTTGGCAGAAATTGCTATCAGCCCTGCTCAGGAGCTCAAGAATTCAGTCGATCCCGAGAATCAAGGGCGGCCGCACGGTAAATGCCGGTGGCCATGAACGACTTCTCGACTTTCCGTCGGGCTTCGTAGATCGCAGCTCGGATGGCGTGAACGGCGACGTCGTCGGGATCGGCCAGATACGCCATCTCGACCAGGTGACAGGCGAGTCGCAGATCTCCGTCGGTCGCCAGCGATTCGGCGCGGGTCGCCAGAATCGACGCCCCGCCGGCGAGGGACGCCATCTCGCGGGCCAGATCGGCGTCGCGAGCCGGCTTCAGATGAGCCGGGTTGCCGTCGTACCAACCTCCGTACAAGCGCCAGATGTTGCGCACCACGAACTCAGGCTCGTCGTACGTCGGCTGCAGATAGGGAAGTTCGGCCAGATGATCGGGCAGTTTCACGGTGTGGATCACGTCGTCGAGACGTGCACCGGTGTTCATGAGAGCGAGTGTCTGCTCGTGGAGGGACTCGAGGGCCTCAGCCGTGTTCTGCAGTACCGACACCACACGATCGGCCCCACCGATCGCCATTCCGTGCGCTGGTAGCAACAGTTCTGGACGAAGGGCCGCCATCTCGCGCAGGGCCACCGCCCATTCCCATGCAAACCGTTGCACCTTCTGCGGATTACCGGCGTTGGGGAACTGCCAGATGAAGAGATCGCCGACACACACGGCCTTGTGCTCGGGTACCCAGGCCCACGTGTGATCGTCGGTTTCTCCCTTGGCATGGTGCAGTTCGAAGTGCGTTCCGCCGATGTCGAGGGTCGTGTGATCGGAGTACGTGTGATGAGGGTGCACGAAGTCGCTCGGAAAGAACGGACCGGGAAGGCGGAACTGCCGTTTGTTGATGTGGCCGTTGTAGCCGTTGGTCAGGTCGTAGCGTTCGAAACGGGCCGGTATCGCCTCGTGCCCGACGAACGTGATCGGGCGATGTTTTCGTTCGACGGCATCGGCGATGAAGGCACCGGCACCAGTCACGTGGTCGATGTGGCCGTGGGTGTACACAGCGAGGTTGATCTCATCAGTCGACCAGTGGCGAACGGCCGACACGACAGCGGGTGCCGACATTTGATGTGAGACGTCGAATAGGACCAGACCGTCAGCGGTCGCAAACGAGACGACATTGCTGAAGGATTGGACGATGGCGACTCGATCGGTGATCTCGTCGGCCTCCGCAGGTGGTGCTTTCAGAGAGCCGATATCGAGATCGACGTCGACGCCGTCGATTAGTCGGGCGGCACGATCCAGCATGTCGGACATGCAGTCATTGTGTCAGGAATCAGCAAGTGATCAGGCGACGTCGTCAGCTGCTGCCGAACACGGGATCCGCCACGACACACGAGTCCCCGAGCGAGAGGAGCGAGCCTTGACCACCACGGTTCCTCCGTAGGACTCGGCTCGATGGCGGAGGTTGGCGAGACCATGGCCCGAGGAAGGTGTGGGACCGATCCCGACACCGTCGTCGAGAACGGTCACGGTCAGATTGTCGAAGTCGCATTCGACGCGTACGTAGGTGCGATTCGCCGAGGCATGTTTGGCCACGTTCGCCAATGACTCCCTGATCACCGAGTGAATGTCTTTTCTCGCACGACTGGACACATCGCACGTGACCGCGCACGAGAACTCAGGACGGTGTCCGAGTAGCGGTTCCATCGAAGCCATGATGGCGACGAGGCCTCTACTCAGATCATCGGAGGTGATCGGCTCAGGTACTGATGCGAGGGCATCGACCATCGACCTCAACTCTGTCACCGCTTCGTCGAGATTTCTCTGGAGAGCATCGGCGTAGCGACGGTTCGACGAGGACAATTCGAGGGTGTTGATGGCTAGGCGAACACCCATACCGACGGCGAGCAATCTCTGCATCACGGAGTCGTGGATGTCGCGGGCTACCCGTTGCTTGGCTTCGGCGATCTGTTGGATACGCCAGGCTTCGAGAAGTTCGAGGTCGGACGAGGCCAGCTGGCGTTGGATCCCGGTGAGCAAGGTGAGGTTCTCGCCGATTTCGACCACGTGATCGCCGATGCGAATCCAGTCGACCGACAGAGTGATGGGCTCGTCGAACATCGAATAGCGAGCCAGTACGTCACCGTCGACCGAGAAGTACTGGTGAGTCGAACCGTCGTCCCATGCTCGTCGGACGTAGTCGAGGGCGGTGTCAGGCTCGAAGTAGATGGCTCGCATCGACTGATTGACGGTCGACGTCTTGTTGTGCAGTGCACCGTAACTGGAGTTCCACCAGCGAAGACGCGCATCGATGATTCGACCGTCGTCGTCGAACTCCGGCAGGTGAACGGCGACGCTGCCAGGCATCGCGTCGACAATCGCTGACAACTCCTCGTAGGAGAGGGATTCATCCATCGGCTTCAGTGTTGAAGATGAGCGCCAACTGGGTCCGATTCGAAATTTCGAAGGTGTGAAGCAATCGTGACACCCGGTTGCGGATGGTCTGCAGACTGAGGTGCATCTCGGCGGCGATCTGGCGGTCGGGGAGACCTTGGGCGATCAAGCCGACCAAGCGTTGGTCGGAGTCAGTGAGGCCCTTGAGTCGACGGGACTGCTTCCCGGCGAGACGCGCTCTTGCGGGAGCCACGTTGACATCAGAGATGAATCGTCGTCCGGTTGCTACGTCACGGATGACGGCGGTCAGATGATCGCACGACGTGCTCTTGATGAGGTAGGCGCTGGCGCCGTGTTCGTGTGAGGCGACGAAGGAGTCGTCTGATTCGAATGCGGTGAGGACGATGACGTGGCAATCGGGTCGATTCGACGAGATCCATTCGACGAGCCGCAGGCCGTTGTCGTCACCAATTCGCACGTCGACAATGGCGACGTCGGGATCGTTGTCGAATTTCTGAATCGCAGCCTCGACCGAATGCGCCGTCGCAACGACTTCGATGTCTTCATCGGCGCTGAGTGTGAACGCCAAGGTTTGTGCGAATAGATCGTGATCGTCACAGACGAGCACTCGAATGACTCGAGACACAATTTTCACCTTGCGTCACCCCCGATGATCCAAGCGAAACGTCGACGGAACATTACAACGTACGCAACGATCAGAAAACGGTGTAACCACCGTCGACGACGACCTCTTGGCCCGTGTGATACGTGATCGACGGATCGGCGAGAAACGCTCCAACTTCACGAAATTCTGACCACTCGGCCCATCGTCGTACCGGTGTGCGCTTCGTGGTCGTTTCGCGAAACACATCGTGGGCGTAGGCCGGGCCGGCCATTTCCGTGATAGTCCACCCCGGTATCAACGAATTCACTCGAATCTTGTGACGAGCGAGTCCGACTCCGAGCGCGCGCATCAGCCCGTTGAGGGCGGTCTTCGACGTCCCGTAAGCCTCGTTGCCGCCCGCACCGTGAATGGCCGAGGTCGATGAGACGAGAACGAGGCTTCCGCCTTCACCTTGCTCGACGAGATGACGCGCGGCTTCGCGTACGGTCAGAAAGACACCGTCGAGGTTGATCTTCATGACGGCCCGCCACTGTTCGAGGGTCAGATCGAGAAATGGAACGCCATTGCCCGGTCGACCGGCATTGGCGAAGCAGCCGTCGAGACGACCGAAGTCGGACACCGTCCGATTCATGCTGTCGACCACTTGCTCCTCGACACCCACGTCGCACTCGTATCCACGGGCCTCGACTCCGAGCGAGCGGAGCCGATCGACGGCCTCGTCGTTCTTGTCGGACCGTCGGCCCCAGATGGCGACCGATCCGCCGACGGCGGCGATGCCCTCGGCGATACCGAGACCGATACCGGAGTTGCCGCCGGTGACGACGAAGACCTTCCCGGACAGATCGGTTCGTCCCACTTGGTCGGATGGTCTGGTCATGGCCTCAACATAGGGGTCGCGTGACGTGATGATCGTGTTCGACCAACCCACTAGCGTCGAGCATGGGGACAGGAGGCAACATGACGAATCATGTGGACGTGGTGATCGTGGGGGCCGGCATCTCCGGTATCGGTTCGGCGTATCACTTGCAGACGATGTGTCCCGACCGCAGTTACGTGATTCTCGAGGGTCGCCCCGATCTCGGTGGCACGTGGGACCTGTTCCGTTACCCCGGCATTCGCTCCGACAGCGACATGCACACGCTCGGCTTCAGGTTCAAGCCCTGGACCGAGGCCAAGGCCATCGCCGACGCTCCGTCGATCATGAAGTATCTGCGAGAGACGGTGCGCGAATACGACATCGATCGCAACATGCGCTTCAACACTCTCGTGAAGAAGGCCGAATGGTCCACCGAGACGTCGACCTGGACTCTCACCACCCAGCGCGCCGACACCGGCGAGTACGAGAACATCACATGCAATTTCATCCACATGTGTGCGGGTTATTACTCGTACAAAGAAGGTTTTACACCACACTTCGACGGGCGGGAAAAGTTCCGAGGCACGATCGTTCATCCACAGGAATGGCCTGAAGATCTTGATTACACCGGTAAGAAAGTCGTCGTGATCGGATCGGGAGCTACGGCGGTGACGATCGTGCCTGCGATGGCCGACAAGGTTGACCACATCACGATGCTCCAGCGGTCGCCCACGTACGTGGTGTCACGACCTGATCACGATCCGATCAACGATTTCTTGCGCAGGTTGCTGCCCGATCGAGTGGCCTACGCAATAGTGCGGAAGAAAAACACGGTTCTCGGCAACTTCTTCTACAACCGTTCACGAACCCAACCCGAGAAGGTCAAGGCCAAGATCATCGGTGGAGTTCGCAAGGGTCTTGGTCCCGACTTCGACGTCGACACGCATTTCACCCCGACGTACAACCCGTGGGATCAGCGTCTGTGCCTCATTCCGAACGGCGATCTGTTCGCAGCCATCAACTCAGGAAAGGCGAGCGTGGTCACCGATCACATCGATACCTTCACCGAAAGCGGAATTCGTCTGAAGTCGGGCCAAGAACTCGAAGCCGACATCATCGTGACGGCGACCGGACTGAATCTGGTGACCCTCGGCGAAGTCGAAATCGAGGTAGACGGTCATACCGTCGATTTCGCCGACACCTGGACGTATCGCGGCATGGCGTACTCCGACGTTCCCAACTTGGTGTCCACGTTCGGCTACATCAATGCCTCGTGGACTTTGCGGGCGGATCTCGTGAGCACCTACGTGTGCAAATTGCTCGCCCACATGCGAGAGACGGGCACCAATCAGGTCACGCCACGTCTACGCGCCCAAGACCGCAACTTGGTGGCCCGTCCCTGGATCGAGAACTTCTCGTCTGGCTACATGCAACGAGTCATGGACCAGATGCCCAAGCAAGGCGATCGTGAGCCCTGGACGAATTCGCAACGGTACGAACTGGAGAAGAAGATCATCGGCAAGCAGCCGGTCGACGACGGTGTGATGACCTTCACCCGGACACCGTCCAAGGTCACGGTGTCAGCGGGCGAATAGCGGGTTCGCTCAGTCGGCGATCACCAATCCGCGATTGACGAGACGCCCGATCTTCGTCTCCACGAGATCTCGAAGCAGTTCGACGTCGGTCACTGGTTCTCCGTCGACCTCCACCTCGACGGTTCCGTCGGTGAGGGCAACGAGACCGGCCTGCACGACATTCTCGACCGACTGCGATCCGTCCATCTCGACGATCAACACTCGATCGAGATCGTCGATCTCGAGTTCCTCGTGCCGAAGGTTGGTCACCGAAGTGCGCATCTGCGAGGCCTGCCATCTGGCACATCGAGAGATACGTGGACGTTCGGGCAGTTCGTACGAGACCGGACGCGGCCAGCGACTCAGCTGAACCTCCCCGGCCATGAACGCCGGCAGTGCCCATTCCGAAATTCGTCGTCCGACTCCGGAATCGTCGACCTGTGAGGCGACCACGTCGACGAGATCGTCGATCCACATTCCGCGTCGTGGGGAGTTCGCCAGAGTCCACATGGTCACGATCGGGACCGGATCCCCGGACGTGACGACGAACCGACCGTCGTCGTCGAGTGCGACCTCGAGTCCGTCGGCGGCATCGACGTCGAGTTCGATCTCGGACTCCCCGAGTTCGTTCGTTCTCACCCGCTCGAGGGAGACGAAGGTCTTCGACACCGCATCGACGTCGAAATCGGGTCGGAGTCGGTCGAGATGACGTGAATGGGTGAGGATCGAACGACGGAAATGACGCACGGTCAGGAAGTCGAGAAGTTGCTGGGCTTCCAGATGGGCGAGATACGGAGTCGGTGTGTCGCGCAAGTGTCGATCGACGGCTGCGGCGCCCTCCGTCCCCAGTTGCTCGATCGATGTACTCGCCACCTCGGCGTCGGTGACCTGGATCAGATCGAATGAGTGGACGCGCTCCGTGAAGTCGGAGAACAAGCACGGTGAATTCTCTTCGACCAGATGCTCGAAGAAGAGATAGCGATCCGAGTAGTGGCGAAGCAGATTGATCTCGGTGTCGAGCCACGTACGAAGCGGGAGCGTGTCGGGAACGAAACGGTCTAGGAGATCGAGAAATGTCCGGGCGTACTGGGCGCGTTCGGGCGCCGGACCTTCGGGGACGACACGAGCGAACATCGACCGCAGCATTCCTCTCGCGTGCCAACCGGGATACGTGTTGTAGCTGACGTAGGCCAAGCCGTCGTCGGTGAGAAGATCACGACAACTTCGAAGAATCGCTTCGCGTGCGTCGTCGGGAACCCACGAATACACGCCGTGGCACACGATGTAGTCGAACTTTCCGAATTCATCGCCGAGTTCCCGGACGTCGAGAGCATGAAACGACACGTTCTCGAGGTCGACTCCGAGTGCATCGGCTCGCGCGTCGTCGATCTGACTCGGGGACAGATCGATTCCGACGAACGTGGCGTCGGGCATGAGTTCGGCCAGAGGAATGAGGTGCCCACCACGAGCGCAGCCGATCTCGAGGACACGACTCGTCGCAACAGAGGGTGGATAGAGGCCGGCCAGCGTGCCGAGGGTGCACAGCCAGTCCGGATGCGACATCCGAAACGGGAGATTCTCGTACTGGAACGAGTCGTAGGCGGCTGAGGTGACGTCCACCCCGACATCTTGGCGGTTCGTCAGTCGGACGACACCTTCACGAGCAACTTGCCGGTGTGGCCACCCGACATGAGGATGTCGAGGGCGGCCGGGAAGCGCTCGACGCCGACCTCCACGTGTTCGGGCATGACGAGTGAACCGTCGACGAACCAGTCGGCGAGTCGAGCCTCACCTTCCTCGTAGGCGTCAGCGAAGTGAAAGACGGCGAACCCTTCCATCACGGCGTGTCGTTCGGCGAGTTTCAGATAGTTACGGGGTCCGCGGACGTTGGCCATATCGTCGTATTGCGAAATCGCTCCGCAGATGACCACGCGGGTGCCTTCTTTGATGTTGAGCAGTACGGCATCGAGTACGTCACCGCCCACGTTGTCGAAGAAGACGTCGACGCCACCCGGAGCCAGTTCACGCAAGCGAGCTTCGACGTCTTCGTTGCGATAGTCGATCGCCGCCTGATACCCGAGTTCTTTCACCAGAAAATCGCACTTCGCCGGCCCTCCGGCGATGCCGATCACCGTCGAGGCTCCGAGAAGACGAGCGATCTGGCCGGCCATCGACCCCACCGCACCAGCGGCCGCTGACACCACGACGACGTCTCCTGACTTCACCTTCGCCACACGAGTCATGCCCACGTAGGCCGTGAGGCCGGTCGTGAGACCGAGGGCCCCGAGCCAGGCAATAGCAGGAACACGCGAGACGTCGACCTTGCGCATCATGGCACCCGGCATCACGGCGAACGTTTGCGAACACAGCGGACCGAAGACGTGATCACCCTCGGTAAGACCGTCGAATCGTGACTCGACCACTCGTCCGACGCCGAGGGCCGGGATGACTCCGCCGATTCGAGCTCCTTGGTGGAAACTCTCTTCTTCCAGAGTCGTGCGGATGAAGGCATCGATTCCGAGGTGCTCGACCTCCACGCACACCTGACCGTCCTCGAGTTCTGGGACGGGATGCACGACGTATTCGAAATCGTCGGCAACCGGACGCCCAGACGGTCGACGTCGCAGGACGACTTGCGGATTACTGCGAGTCATCAGAGACCTCCGTCGATGCCGATGATCTGGCCGGTGACCCAACTCGACGCCGGTGACACGAGGAACAACGTGGCGAGTCCGAGATCTTCCGGTGTTCCGAGACGAGCCATCGGAAGCCGAAGAACCTTTTCCAGCTTTGGAAGATCGTCGTCCGACAGACGCATCGCCTTCATCATGATTTCGGTGGGTACGGCACCGGGCATGATGCAGTTCACGCGAATACGAGGACCGAGTTCCTTCGCATACGTGGTGGTGAGAGAGTTCACAGCTGCTTTGGCCGCTGCGTAGTGACCGCTTCCCATCACGGTCTGGACGGCGGCCTTCGACGAGATGTTCACGATGCGACCGCCGTCGCGCATGTGGTTCGCCGCGATATTGGTACACACCCAGATCGACGTGAGGTTGAGTCGCATCGTCGCGTCCCATTCCTCGCGCGGAAGTTTCACGAGCGGGGTCTGAACCGGTGAGCCGCCGGCATTGTTCACCAAGATGTCGAGCGATCCGAATTCGGAGATGGCGCGATCGACCAAAGTCTGAACGGCACCGTCGTCGGTGACGTCGGTAGGAACCGCGATGGCGCGTCCCCCAGCGGCGCGAATGTCGCTGGCGACTCGCTCCACCTCGTCGGCTCGGCGGGCGGCGCACACCACGGCGGCCCCAGCCCGGGCGAGTGTGGTGGCGATGCCCTCACCGATGCCTCGTCCGGCTCCGGTCACGATGGCCACGTCGCTCGACAGGTCGAACATGTTGATCACGGTTGTATCCATGGCGTCCCCTTCTGTGCCGTGGAAAAGTTACCATGAGTAAGAAATCGCTCGGAGGGGGGTTCGGTCCTGAAGCAGACTGATCACATGTCGACCATGTCGCGACGTCCGGGTCGTCCTCGGGGTGGTCACCTCGACATCGGACCCGATGCCATCTTGGATGCGGCCGAGCGGGTGATCGGCCGTGACGGGGCGAGCGCGTCGATCGACGCCGTGGCCGTGGAGGCCGGGATC
>CBFHWN010000074.1:0-9655 GCA_965659595.1 uncultured Ilumatobacteraceae bacterium
TGCTCGCCGAGCGCGATCGCCGTGCCACGTCCGATGCCGCGGCTTGATCCGGTGACCACGGCGATCTTGCCCTTGAGTACGCCACTCATCGGTCGCTCCCCTCGGGGGTCACGGTGATGTCGAGACGTTTGAGGCCCCGTAACAGGAAGCTCGGGTGATACCCGAAGTCGTTCGAGTCGTCGAGTTCGAACCGGTCGACGCGGCGGGCGAACTCCTCGAGCGCCACCTTGCCCTCGAGGCGAGAAAGCGCTGCGCCGAGGCAGAAGTGGATGCCCTTGCCGAACGCCAGGTGGTCGCGCAAGTTGTCCCGGTCGGGATCGAAGGCATCGGGCTCGCCGAACAGTTCGGCATCGCGATTCGCCGAGGCGAACACGATCACGATCCGTGCGCCCTTCGGAATCTGGACGCCTTCCAACTCGTGGTCCTTCGTGGCAATTCGGAACATGCCCTGGGTGGGCGTCGAGAGGCGCAGCGCCTCTTCGACGATCGCAGGGGCGCGGCTCGGGTCATTCTTCAGCTGCTGCCATTGGTCCGGATTCTCGGCGAGCAGGCGAACCGTCTCGGTGAGCAGCTTGGTGGTGGTCTCGTTGCCGGCGACGAGGAGTTGTTGCACGATGCTCAGCATCTCGGGCATGTCGAGCGGGCGCTTGTCGGTGACGTCGGGATCGTCGTCATCGACTCGGGCGTTGAGCAGGTTCGTGAGCAAGTCGTCCTGTGGGTTCGTCTTGCGCAGTTCGAACTGTTCGGCGAAATAGTGCTGGAACTCGTTGACCCCGTACTCGGCCTGGATTCGCTCGTCGATCGAGATGTTGGTGCCGATGCCGGCAATCGAGTCGTCGGACCAGCGCTTGAAGTCGGCGAGACGATCATCGGGAACGTTCAGTGCCTTGGCGATCACACGCACCGGAAGCGCAACACCGAACTCCTCGACGAATTCGATACGGCCCTTGTCGATCCAGGAGTCGATGAGGGCGACGGTGATCTCCCGGATCACGGGCTCGAGTTCGGCGATCACTTTCGGGTGGAACGCACGTGACACCAGACGCCGGTATCGCGTGTGGTCGGGCTGATCGACGGTGAGCATGGTGCCCACCCGCGGATAACCCTCAGCGAACACTTCGGCGAAGCGCTTGCGTACCTCTTCGTTCATCGGCATTCCCGACGTTCCGAACGACGATGAATAGGTCTGCGGATCTCGGAGGGTCTGCATCACCAGATCGTGACGAGTCACCATCTTGATACCCATCCCCGGGATTTCGTAGATCGGCTGTTCGTCGCGCATCTTCTCGTAGTGCGGGAAGGGGCCCTGCAGGGTTGCCGGGTCGAAGGGGTTGAAGGTGCTGAGGTCGACGGTCACGACGGTTCCTTTCTCAGGTGCCGCTCAAGCGGCTGACGACAGGGGCGACGGCGTCCATGTTCGAAGTGCCGAACGAGACGTAGGAGATGCCGAATCTTTCGCGGCGTTCGACCAGCCGATCGCAAATTTCGTCGACCGATCCGATCAGGACGTGCGGATGCTCACCCATGGTTTCGGGCGTCATACCGAACATCGGCGCCATCTTGCCGAGGGTCGTCGGCGCGTCGGGCGTGACGACGGTGAAGTAGGCGGCGATCTCGAGCTCGATGTCGCCGAACCGATCGCCGGCCCCATCCTTCACCCACTGGATCTTCTGCTCGGTCAACTCGGCAGTCGACGAACCGATCCCTTCGGGGCCGAGACGGCCGGACGAGTTGTTGAAGTTGAGACTGACGATGTCGGCTTCGCGTCCGGCGATCGTGAGCACTCGTTGCGCCCCTCCGCCGATCATGAGTGGCGGATGCGGATTCACCGGCTTCGGCACGGCTTCGAATCCAACGGCGTGGACGTGCCGGCCGGTCGTGTTCAGTTCCCCGTCGGCGAAGGACGATCGCAACAGGTCGATCACTTCCTCCATGCGATCGAGACGAACCCCGGCTCGATCGAACGGAATGCCCATGGCGTCGTATTCGTTCTCCAGCCACCCCGCTCCGAGGCCAATCTCGAGTCGACCCTCCGAGAAGAAGTCGAGGGTGGCAAGTTCTTTGGCCAACATCACCGGATTGCGGTAATCGACGCAGAGAACGCGACAGCCGATCTTGATGGTCGAGGTCGCTTCGGCGGCCACGGCCATGGCCGGAATCGCGGCCACCGTCTGAACGGGATGACCAGTGGGCGTGAGGGCCGGACCCGGTCCGATCACGTGATCGGCGAGGTGGAACGACGAGTAACCGAGGTCTTCGGCCTTGCGCACGGTCTCACGCCACTCGGATGCCGTGGCCGGGGCGTATCCCTGTACACCGAACCGGAACGGCCGGCTCATGTCGAAACCTCGGATCTGACCATGACGTCCCCCAGTCGCCGACCCCCTGTCAGCGACCACAAACTAATCCAGCGATCAGTTTTGCGCCATCTTCGTCGAATTCCCGTACCGTCGGGGAGCCCCAACGATCTCCAGGCTCTCGAGGCCCCGCAGAACGAACGAGTCGCCGAATCGGAATTCGTTCCCATCGGCCAGCGCCAGGTCGACCAGACCGTCGAACAGGGTCTCGATCGCGATTCGAGCCTCGGCTCGGGCCAGACCCGCTCCCGGGCAGAAGTGCTCGCCGTTGCCGAAAGCAAGGTGCTCTTTCACGTTGGTGCGATCCACGTCGACCGTGTCGGGTTCGGCGAACTTGCATTCGTCACGATTGGCCGAGGCGAAGAGTAGCCACAGGTGCTGACCGGCCAGAACAGTCGTCCCGCTGATCTCGACATCGACCTTCGCTTGACGGAAGAGCCCTCCGACGGGTGCTTCGAGGCGAAGCATCTCCTCCACGAGGGGTTCGACGAGAGTTCGGTCCTGCCTCACTCGGGTCTGCAATTCGGGATTCTCGGCGAGCTGTCGCACAATGTTGGTGATGAGCTTCGTGGTGGTCTCGTTGCCGGCCACCAAGAACTGAGTGAGCATCCCCAACTGCTCGTCATCGGTGAGCTCTTCACCGTCGATCACCGCATTGGCAATGTCAGAAAGAATGTCGTCGGTGGGCAAGATCCGGCGTTCGGCGATGCGCGCCAAGAAGTACTCGTTGAACTCTTTGGTCGAGATCACGAAACTTCGCACCTGGTCGACCGACGGCGCATGATTACCGACCGGCATGACGATGTCGTCCGACCAGCGTTTGAAGGTGGCCAGATCGTGCTCGGGAACGCCGAGAGCATGAGCGATGATCGTCATGGGAAGACCGACGGCGTAGGACGCCACCACGTCGACTCGACCCGTGCGATCGAGTTCGTCGATCACGTTCGACATCAGTGAGCGCGCCGTCGACTCGATCAAGGGTTCGAGACTGCGTATTCGATCGGGGCGAAAGGCCGGATTCACGAGCCGCCGCTGTCGCCGATGATCAGGTGGATCGGCGTTCAAGAGAACGGCCGCCCGCCCTCGCGAAACCGACGCCGAGCCGATCACCTCGGCCATCTCAGGATCCTTCATCAATTCCATGATTCCGTCGATGAGCGACTGGCCGCCGGCCTGCGGACCGGTCGGAAAGAGGCTGGAAAAGCGTTCGGTGTCGCGAAGAATCGCCCGAACATCGTCGTAGCGCGTGACGACCCAAGCCCCGAGCGATTCGCTGAACACCACCCCATTGGTTCGACGCACCTCGCCGAAGAGCGGATACGGACAGGCGATCACCGACTGTTCGCGGGCGATCAGAGCATCGAGCCTCATTTTTGTCTCGGGTGCGACTTCCGCCATTTTCATCTCCCCTGAAAACCCGTCCCGCACGACGGCTACGCCTTCCGATGAAGTTATCGATCGATTAGTTTGTGGGGCGAGGCGACGGGGATCGACCCGAGAAGAGAAGTCGAGGGGGCAGACATGTCGGCAGGTCCGAACGCAGTCACCACACATCAGACGTTCTGCCGGGTGTGCCATGCGAGTTGCCCTCTCGAAGTCGACGTCCAGATGGGTCGGGCCGTTGCCGTGCGAGGCGTCCCGAGCGACCCGATCTTCGGCGGTTACACCTGTATCAAAGGTCGACAGCTACCCGATCAGGTCTCCCACCAGTCGCGCCTGACCGCGGTGCAACGCCGCCGTTCGGACGGAACCTTCGAGGAGGTCACGTCGACGATCGCCCTCGATGACATCGCCGACCGTCTACGTCGCATCGTCGCCGAGCACGGCCCGAACGCCGTGGCGAGTTACACCGGGACCGGCGGGTATCAGAACTCGCTCGCCGTTCCTGCGGCGCGGGCTTTTCATCAAGGTCTCGGGTCGTCGTCCTTCTACACGTCGGTGACCATCGATCAACCAGCCAAAGGCACCGCACCCTTCCGAACCGGAATCTGGGAGGCCGGGTACCACAACTTCTCCGACGCCGACGTGTTGATGGCGGTCGGCTACAACCCGATGGTCTCGAGTTTCGGCCCGCTCGGAGGTTTGCAGGGCACCAATCCGGTGGTTGTGCTGCGCGAAGCCAAGCAACGCGGCCTGAAGCTGATTGTCATCGATCCGCGTCGCACCGAACTCGCTCAGCAGGCCGACATCCATCTCGCCGTCCGTCCCGGAGAGGACCCGACCCTGCTGGCAGGAATCACGCGCGTCATCCTCGACGAAGATCTGTTCGACCACGATTTCTGCGAGAAGTGGGTCGGCGATCTCGATGCGCTCGCCGAAGCAGTCCGACCCTTCGATGTCGACTACGTCTCACGGCGTTGTGACATCCCGACCGACGACATCGTCGCCGCGGCGCGCATGTTCGCGAGTGCCACCCGAGGAACCGCCGGGTGCGGAACCGGTCCGAACATGGCCCCGCACTCGGGACTCGCCGAGCACTTCGTCATCGTTTTGAACACCATCTGCGGGCGCGTGAACCGAGCCGGCGATCGCATCGAGAGCGGGAACTTCTTGTATCCCGAGATGCCACGGCGGGCTCAAGTGATCGCTCCCCGCAATCCGACACCCGGTCCGGCATCACGATTCAGGAATCTGCGCGGCATGCGGGGCGAAATGCCCACCACCACATTGGCCGAAGAAATTCTCACTCCGGGTGAGGGCCAGGTTCGGGCCCTCATCGTCAGTGGGGGCAATCCGGTGGTGGCCTGGCCCGATCAGGAACTCACGATTCGCGCCATGCAGGATCTCGATCTTCTCATCGTGGTCGACCATCGCATGTCGGCCACCGCCGAATTCGCCGACTACGTCATCGCTCCCACCCTGTCGCTCGAGCGCGCCGACGTTCCCCATCTCATGGATCGCTGGTTTCGCGAGCCCTACACCAACTACACCGACGCCATCTTGCCGCGTCCAGGCGACGTGCTGAACGAGTGGGAGGTGTTCTGGGAGATCAGTCGACGACTCGGAACACCCCTCCCCTTTGCCGGTGGCCCCGCACCGACCGACCATCGCCCGACTGACGACGAGATTCTCGATCTGGCCTACGCCGGATCGAGAATGCCGATGGACGAGATCCGCAGCAATCGGATGACCGTCCATCCCGACCGAGCCATCGTCGTCTCACCAGCCGACGCCGAGTGCACGGCCACATTCTCTCTGGCGCCCGACGACGTCGCGTCCGAGCTATCCGACGTCGCGGCTGAACCCGACGCGGCCGCCGCACTCGATCCGGCCTGGGCCGACTACCCGTACCGACTGGTGAGCCGACGACTGAAGCACGTTCTCAACTCTCTTGGTACCGAACTCCCCGGTTTGGCCGCAAAGGGCACCACCAACAACGCCTACATGAACCCCGACGACATGTCGGACCTCGGGCTCGACTCCGGCGATCTGATCGAGATCACGTCACCACGTGCCAGTCTCCACGCCGTCGTCGCCGCGGCCCCCGACGTCCGGCGAGGTGTGGTGTCGATGGCCCATTCGTGGGGTGGATCGGCGCTCACCGACGAGAAGGTCCGCGACATCGGTGCGCCAACCAATCGACTCGTGTCGGTCGACCGGGGCTACGACCGCATCACCGGCATGGTCGTTCAGAGTGCGATTCCCGTCCGCATCTCGGTGCTCGAAAGCGCCGACGGGTCTGCCGTTCGCTAGATCTGCACGAGGAGGAGACATGGCTCGAATCGACGTACCCGACGGAGAAGGCCTCGAGGCCGCCCGCATGTGGACGCTCGCCCCACACATGGGCAAAGGTGTCCACGCGATGTCGGAAGCGGTTTACGTGCAATCGACTTTGTCGATTCGAGAGCGCGAAGTCGCCCGTATGCGCATCGCTCAACTC
Source organism: uncultured Ilumatobacteraceae bacterium (assembly GCA_965659595.1). Classification (GTDB taxonomy): domain Bacteria; phylum Actinomycetota; class Acidimicrobiia; order Acidimicrobiales; family Ilumatobacteraceae; genus Casp-actino8. The sequence goes on from CBFHWN010000074.1 coordinate 6,238, forward strand.
AATCAATGTGTCGTTTGACTGAACACTCGCGCTGCATCGGCGATGCAGCAAGGACTCACGGACGAGATATACGGCTCGGTCCAGCACTATCACGATCACGAGGGATTCACCGATCGTGAGCGTCTCGCCGCCGAGTACGCCGAACGATTCGCCATCGATCACACGGCGATCGACGAGGATCTGTGGTCGAGACTTCGCTCCGCCTATTCCGATCCCGAACTACTGGAACTCACCGTGACGATCGGATTCTGCGTCGGCCTCGGTCGAGCCTTCCAGGTTCTCGGGATCGAACGAGATTTCGACGTCTTGTGGAGCAAGGAACCCTCATCGACCGAACACGACAAGGAGAAACCATCATGACCCCGCTCGAAACCGTCAACGCCTTCATTCGGACCCTCGAGGCCAACGACCTCGACGCGGCATGCGCATTGGTCGCCCCGGACTGCGAGTACGACAACGTTCCGATGATCAAGGTTTTCGGTCCGGAGGGAGTGAAGAGCATCCTCGCTCCGATGTTCGCCGACTGCACCGAGATCGAGTGGGTCGTTCATCGCGAGGCCGAATCGGGAACCACCGTTTTCAACGAACGTCTCGACCGCTTCAAGATGTCGCACGGCTGGCTCGAGTTGCCCGTGAACGGAGTCTGGGAAGTGGTCGACGGCAAGATCACCTTGTGGCGCGACTACTTCGATGCCGCCACATACATGAAACAGATGCCGAGTGCGTGAGGTTCTGGTGTGGGGTCTTCACCGATGAGACGAAGACCCCAAACCAGAACACTGATCAATGACTGTCGCCGAGGTAGGAGGCCTCGATCAGGCTTCGATCCTTCGCCAGATCCGACGCAGCACCCTCCAAGACCATTTCGCCGTGGCTGAGCACATAGGCGCGATCAGCGACTTCGAGGGCCATGTGCACGTGCTGTTCGACGAGGAGGACTCCGGCCCCGGTCTCGTCGGCGATCTGGCGCAGAATCGGCAACAGACGTTCCACGATGATGGGCGCCAGACCGAGACTCATCTCGTCGACCATGAGCAACCTCGGACTCACCGTGAGGGCACGGGCCATGGCCAACATCTGCTGTTCACCACCCGACAAGAGTCCGGCCCGACGATCGAGGATCTTCTCCAGAGCCGGAAAATAGCCGAGAGCCTTCTTCACGTCGGCCGACCCCTTGGCGGCGCCGAGTCGCAGGTTCTCGGCCACCGTCAACTGATAGAAGAGCGATCGGCCCTCGGGGACATGAGCCAGTCCGTCACGAGCGACCATGTGAGGACGACGGCCCTTCACGCTCTTGCCGAAGACTTTTACGTCACCGGAAATGACCGGAACGAGGCCCGACACCGTGAGGAGAGTCGTGGTCTTACCGGCTCCGTTCGGCCCGAGCAGAGCTACGACCTCACCCTCGTTCACGTGAACGTTCAGGTCTCGCACGACCGACACGCCGTTGTAGCCGGTGTTGAGATCTTCGATCGACAGAAGTTCGCTCACCTCATGACTCCTTCGCACTGCTACCGAGGTACGCCTCGATCACCTTGGGGTCGCGCTTGATCTGATCCGGTGTTCCCTCGGCGATCTTGACTCCAAACTCGATGACGTAGATGTAATCGCATACATCGAGCACGAGTCCCATGTCGTGGTCGACTAGGAAGATCGTGATACCTGCGTCGATGATCTGACGCAGGCGCTTGCCCAACTCCTGGGACTCGGTGGTGTCGAGTCCGGCCGCCGGCTCGTCCATGCAGACGAGCTCCGGCCGAGCGGCCAACGCACGTGCCGCCGACACCAACTTGCGCTGACCCTGGCTGATCTCGTTGGGATACTTATCCGCCAGATCGCCGATTCCGAGGACGTCGAAGGCGAACTCGACTCCGGACGTGTCACGCCGTCGATTCGGTCGAATCAGATCGAGGAGGAAGTTCTTGGTGGTCTGCTGCTCGGACGCGACCTGCACGTTCTCCCGGATGGTGAGGTCGTCGAACAATTCGAGTGACTGCCACGTTCGCCCGAGACCCAAACGCGCCCGCTTGTGCACCGGCATCGAGGTGATCTCACGACCGTCGAACTCGATGCGGCCGGTCGTCGGCACGAAGCCGGTGATCCCGTCGATGAAGGTGGTCTTGCCGGCCCCGTTCGGGCCGATCAGCCCGACTAATTTGCCCTTTTCGACGGTGAGGTCGACGTCGTTGACGGCCCGTAGACCACCGAAGGTGACCGACATCCCCGATGTCTGCAACAAGCTCATGACAAACCCTCCCCCTGGGTCGACCCGACTCTAGTTCGATCCGAGAGCGCAGCCCGTCGAACCGCCTTGTCGATACGTTTCTGTTTGATCAGACGGGGCGCGCCCGCAATGCCCTCGGGATTGAAGATCGCCGTGGCGATGAGGCCTATGCCGCCGATCAGCGAGGCGTACCCCTGGTCGATGTGTAGGACCGTCTCCAAGAAGTTGAAGTTGATGCCATTCGGCGCCAGAAAGCCAGCCACTACGGCACCGCTCACCGACGCGATCCCGCCGAGATAGGCGAACGACAAGAACGTGAGCGACGCAAAGGCGCCGAAGTAGGTCGGTGTCACCGAACCGAAGCGATAACCGGACAAGGTTCCGCCGATTCCGGCCACGAAAGCGGCCAGACCGAAGGCGATGATCTTGGTGCGGGCCACATCGATTCCAGCCGCCGCAGCCGCCCGTTCGTTGGATCGCACGGCAAGGAACTGGCGACCTGTGTTCGAACGGCGGACGTTGACCACCATCAGACACAGCACGATCACGAAAATCAGACACACGACGCCGAACCAGACGTTCGGCGGGATGTCATCTCGTCCCTTCAGACCAAGCACCTTGAGTGCCGCATTATTGGGGCCGAAGTCCTTCCCACCGATCTTCGGTGGATCGACGGGCAACGCACCCAGCGAGCCAGCGAAGGTCTTGTTCTTGAAGATCAGCTGTTCGATGGCAACTGCAGCCGCCAAAGTGATCACGGCCAGGTTGACACCTCGTAGGCGAAGAGCCGGAATCGACACGATCACACCGAAGGCCGCAGCAACCAAGGCCCCGACAACGGGCGCGATGGGGAATGGAAGGCCCGAGAAATACTTCGACATGAAGAAACCGGCTGTGCCAGCCAACGCCATTTGGGCGAGCGAGATTTGGCCGACGAATCCCACCAACACCACCAGTGAGAGCGCGATCACGGTCGCCACGAGCGTATTGATGGTCGACTGACGCCAGGCGTAACCGAATCCGAACAACAAGAAGAGAACGAAAGCTGACGTCGCCAAAGTGAGTGGAAACACGTGCTTCGGCGTGGCCGCAAAGGGCATCTTCCCCACCGAGATCGCACCTCGCACAGGAAGCGACTTGCCGCGCAAGAACATGGCGATCACGATCACGAAGAAAGGAAGCGCCTGGGTGAGT
>CBFHWN010000075.1:0-9590 GCA_965659595.1 uncultured Ilumatobacteraceae bacterium
CAGCCGGTCTCCGGATCAACCGCGCCTCGACCGGCCTCTCGATCGTGCCGATCGTTCGCCCCGACGCCGGTTCGGGATCGCACCGCGAACGCGCCCTCTACCTGGGCAACCTCAACCAGGGCGACATGGTCCTGCTCCATCGGATCCTCACCCAGCGGGCGCCCGCGAACACGATTGCAGCGACGAACAACGGGACCGTCAACCTGAGCCGCCTCGAGGGCGCCGGGCTTGTCGTCAACGAGGCGAACGAGCTGAGGCTGACCGAGCGCGCCATGACCGCGTTCGGGCTGCCAAACCCAGCCTGACCTGACAGTCATTGCTCACGGGGCCGCTCGTCGAGCGGGGTAGCGCCCCATGGCGCGCCTCCACAGGGGTGCGACGGACAACTGCAAGTCGATGTCACCGACTGAAATCAGCGCGTCACTCCACTGAAATCTCGGAGTCACTCGACAGCTACTGAAATCCGATGTCACTCACTGAAATTTCGATGTCACTTCCACTGAAATCTCGATGTCACTTCACATCAGCTGCAGCCGCTGGTGGTCCCGCACGACGGGCAGGCGTGGCACGAACCGGCTCGCACCATGCTCACACCGCACTGCATGCACATCGGCGAGTCTCCGTGCCGCACCTTCGGACGGTCGATCTCGGCCGAGATGTCGCTGACGGGTGCCGGCGGAGCGATACCCATCTCCATCTGCGTGACGAGTTCGTCGACCGACGGAATGCTCTTCGGGTCAGCCACCACTTCACTGCCAGTGAACGACTCGACAGCCGACTCTTCGACGCCGGGCAGCGTGGGCTGCAGACGTTCGTCGACCGAGAAGATGCCAAGTTCCTGACGCTCGTCGTAGGTCATGTACTCGAGCGCCAAACGGCGGAACAGGTAGTCCATGATTGACGATGCAAATCGAATGTCGGGATCGTCGGTCATGCCGGCCGGCTCAAAGCGCATGTTGACGAACGCTTCGACGAAGGCTCGCAGCGGTACGCCGTACTGGAGGCCGTAGCTGATGCTTTTGGCGAAGGCGTCCATGATGCCCGACAGAGTGGAGCCCTGCTTCGACACCGTGAGGAACACTTCACCAGGACGGCCGTCTTCGTACTCGCCGATCGTGGCGAATCCCTTGCAGTCGGCCACCCGGAATTCGAACGTGCGTCCCTTGCGGCTACGTGGCAACTTCTGACGGACAGGCTTCTGAATGACCTTCTCGACGATCTTTTCGATCACCTGAGTGGCCGAGTCGGCAGCCGTGCCGGAATCACCAGAGTCGGCGCTGTCCTTCTTCGCTGTCGACAGCGGCTGGGCCACCTTGCAGTTGTCGCGGTAGATGGCCACGGCCTTCAGGCCGAGTTCCCACGACAGGAGGTGCAGGGCTTCGACATCTTCGACCGAGGCCTCTTCGGGCATGTTGACGGTCTTGGAGATCGCTCCCGACAGGAACGGCTGCACCGCACCCATCATGCGGACGTGACCCTCGTAGTGAATCGTGTTGTCACCCATCGAGCAGGCGAACACGGCGACATGCTCGGCCTTCAGGTGCGGTGCACCGAGGATCGACTTCTCGGAGTCGATGTAGGCGATGATGTCGTCGATCTGCGCGGCCGAGTAGCCGAGATGGCGCAACGCCCACGGGATGGTCTGGTTGACGATGACCATGGTTCCGCCACCGACCAGCTTCTTCATCTTGACGAGACCGAGGTCGGGCTCGATACCGGTGGTGTCACAGTCCATCATGAGGCCGATGGTGCCAGTGGGGGCGAGCACGGTCGACTGGCTGTTGCGAACGCCGTACTCCTCGCCATCGCGCACGGCTGACTCCCAGGCTTCCTGACCGGCCCGCACGAGGTCGGCCGGGACCACGTCACTGTGCTCGATCTGATAGCTGGCGTCACGGTGCATGCGCAGAACGTTCAGCATGTATCGCTCGTTCTCGGCGAACCCGGCGAAGGGACCCATACGGCTGGCCGTACGAGCACTGGTGGCGTAGGCGTGACCGGTCATGAGGCTCGTGAGCGCTGCAGCCCAGGCTCGCCCCTGCGGCGAGTCGTAGGGAAGGCCGATGGCCATGAGCAACGCTCCGAGGTTGGCGTAGCCGAGACCGAGCTGACGGAACTTGCGGCTGTTCTCGCCGATCTTTTCGGTCGGGTAGTCGGCGCGGCCGACGAGGATCTCTTGGGCGGTGAAGACCGTCTCGATGGTGTGGCGGTACGCCTCGACGTCGAAGTGGCCCGACTCGTCGAGGTACTTCAACAGGTTGATCGAGGCCAGGTTGCAGGCCGAGTTGTCGATGTGCATGTATTCACTGCACGGGTTGGATCCGTTGATGCGGCCTGCCGCATGAGCGGTGTGCCATTTGTTGATCGTGGTGTCGAACTGCAGCCCGGGATCGGCGCATTCCCACGACGCCTGAGCGATCTGGCGCCACACCTCGCGCGCGCGCACCGTACGGACCGGCGAGCCGTCGGTAACCGCCCGATACGACCAGTCGGCGTCGTCGACGACGGCCTGCATGAAATCGTCGGTGACGCGCACCGAGTTGTTGGCGTTCTGGTATTGGATGCTGAACGAGTCGGATCCATCGAGGTCCATGTCGAAGCCAGCATCACGCAGAACGCGAGCCTTCTTCTCCTCTTTCGACTTGCACCAGATGAACTCTTCGACGTCGGGGTGATCGACGTTCAGAATGACCATCTTGGCGGCGCGGCGCGTCTTGCCGCCCGACTTGATGGTGCCGGCGGACGCATCGGCACCGCGCATGAACGACACCGGACCCGAGGCCGTGCCGCCACCGTTCAGCAGTTCGACGCTCGAACGGATCTTCGACAAGTTGATGCCCGAGCCCGAACCGCCCTTGAAGATGACTCCTTCTTCGCGGTACCAGTTGAGGATGCCATCCATGGTGTCGTCGACGGCGAGGATGAAGCAGGCGCTCGCCTGCTGGGGCACACCCTTCACGCCGATGTTGAACCAGACCGGACTGTTGAAGGCCGCGCGCTGGGTCACGAGGATGAACTTCAGCTCGTCGCTGAAGGCCGCCGCCTCGGACTCGTCGACGAAGTACCCGCCCTCACGACCCCACTGCGTGATGGTGTCGACCACACGGTCGATCACCTGGCGCAGCGAGGACTCGCGCTCGGGGGTACCGGGCGTGCCGCGGAAGTACTTCTGGGCCACGATGTTGGTGGCGTTCAACGACCAAAAAGTCGGGAATTCGACGCCGAGCTGCTCGAAAGCGACCGAGCCGTCTTTCCAGTTGGAGATACGAGCGTCACGCTTCTCCCACTCGACCTGGTCGTACGGATGCACACCAGCCGTCGTGAAATGCCGGTTGATGCCGATGGCGAGGCGGTCGGGTGCGAGAGACATGTCTGGTCCTTTACTGGGTGTCTGGCTCTGGGGTCGTTGGTGAGCGAACTTGGCGGTCTAGGAAGCACAAGATGTGGTGTCTGCGATCCCCCCGTCACGCGTTCCACCACAACTGGTTGGGAGATTACAGCAGTGTAACTACAGCCATGTCAACGACCCTTCGCGAAGTCCCTGGTGAGAGCGAATTCGCGGATTCGGCCCGTGAACGATCTGTCGCAACACTGCTTCACAGGGGTGGCAGCCCACCGCAGGTTCAGAAGGGTCGAGAACCCTCCCAGCTGCCCACCAGATGCCGCTGACACCCCACGAGTCTCCTCGCCACGGTCCGCCAACCACCCCTGTGTCACCCCTCTACCGTACGGGCACACCCCTGTGGGAAGGAAGTGGACAACCGTGTGTATTACGGGCTTTTTGTGGGGAAAAGCCTGTGGAAGGACCTGTGCACAAACGGGTGTCAGATGGGGACAACCGTGACCGGAATACCGTTCAGAACCGACGTTCCCGACAAAGGATCGAGCGTTCGATCGTCGGTGAGCACGTTCGAGTTCACACCAGCCCTCTCGGCCGCCACGTTCAGACGAGTTCCCGGCATTCCGTGACCCCAACCGTGGGGCAGGCTCACCACACCCGGCCGAATGTCTTCGGTGACTTCGACGACCGCTTCGACCGCCCCGACACGAGAAGCGACACGCGCTCGATGGCCGTCACGCACTCCGAGACGGGCCGCGTCCTCGGGATGAACATGAAGGGTGCAACGCGGCTTGCCTTTCACCAACACTTCGATGTTGTGCATCCACGAATTGTTCGAACGCAGATGACGACGGCCCACGAGTACGAGATCGCGTGAGGTGAGATCAGCGATCGACGCATCGAGTCGCGCGACATCGGCGAGCAACTCGTCTGGTGCCAGTTCGACTCGACCCGAGCGAGTACGCAACGCATCGGGAAGACGGGGCTGCAGCGCGCCGTAATCGACTCCGTGCGGATTGGCGATCAACACATCGAGACTGGCGCCGTTTTCGACGGAACCGAAGGCGGCTCCGTACGGGCCGGTTTGCAACATGAAATCGAGTATCCGTGCCGGACCTCGTCGACCCTTCGCATCGAGCAACGCACAGATCTCGTCGGCATCGCGACCATGAATCGGCGACGACGGATCACCGACCGAGTGTCGCACGAGGCTTTCCACATTCGCGTCGTCGGCGGCGAACACGTCGGCGTCGGGCCCGAATCCTTGCGCGATCAAGGCGAGCTTGAGAAGGATCTCCCACTCGTCAGGCTGATCCTCGTCGAGCGGAAGAACGGCTTCGCTGTAGTTCGCCACGTTTCGAATTGCGAATCCGTACAACGCGACGTCGTAGTGATCGCGCTGCAACTGTGAAGGTGGAGGAAGAATCACGTCGGCGTGTCGCGTGGTCTCGTTCAAATAGATGTCGACGCTCACCATGAAGTCGAGTGCGTCGAGAGCACGGGAGAGACGCTCGGAGTGGGGAGTCGACAGAACCGGATTGCCAGCTACGGTCACGAGAGCGCGAATTCGTTCGTCCCCTGCCTCGTCGATCTCTTCGGATAGCGCAGCCACCGGATACTCCCCCATCACCTCGGGATAGCCGCTCACGACGGTTCGTCCGCCACCGCGGCCGATGCGGAATCCGGCCCCGGAACCGGCTGTACCCCGCGTGGTGGGATTGCCGATGACCGGTGCAGTGAACATCGCGCCACCGCGTCGATCGAGATTGCCAGTCAACGTGTTCACGACGTCGACGAGCCACGACGCTGTCGTACCGAACTCTGTGGTCGTGGTGCCGATGCGGCCGTACACGACTGCCGTCGGGGCCGCGGCGAGTTCGCGGGCCAGCCGTCGAATGGTGGTGGCCGCGACACCGGTCGCTTCGGCGACTCGTTCAGGTGCGAAGGCCGAGCAGGAATCGCGCATGGCGTCGAGCCCGGCGAGGTACGGCGCCAATCGGTCGTCGATCGTCACCAGCTCCTCGGCGAAGAGAACATGGACGATCGCCATCAACAAGAGGGCATCGGTTCCAGGCCGGATGGCCACCCATTCGTCGGCCTCCTCCACGGTGCGGCTACGACGTGGGTCGACCACGACGAGACGGCCTCCACGTGCCCGCAAGGCTTCGAGCCGCCCTGGAAAGTCGGGTGCCGTGCACAGGCTGCCGTTCGACGCATAGGGATTGGCTCCGAGCATCAGCACGTAGTCGGTGTGATCGAGGTCCGGAACCGGAACACTGACCGGAGTGCCGAACATGTAACCCGCCGCCACCTGCTTCGGCATCTGGTCGACGGTCGAGGCACTGAAACGACGTTTTGTGCCGAGAGCTTGCAACAACGCCCGGTTGTACATCATGGGCGCCATGTTGTGAGCGCCCGGATTACCCAAGTAGGTCGCGATCGATGAGCGACCGTACTGTTCGATGATGTCGGTGAGTCGCCCGGCGATTTCGTCCCAGGCCTCGGCCCACTCGACCTCGACGTGCTGGCCGTCGCGCCTCACGAGCGGACGGCGAAGACGATCGGGGTCGTCGTGCAATTGCTTCAGGGTGGAACCCTTCGGACAGATGTAACCATGCGAGAAGACGTCGTCACGGTCGCCGCGAATGCGCGTCACGCGTGGTCCAGATGACGAGATCTCCACGGAGACCTCGAGACCGCAGGTGGCTTCGCACAACGGACACGTGCGGTACTTGGTGATGACGTCGCCCACGACGTGACTCTAGATCGGATCAGACGACGGGCGTTTTGTCGAGTAGTGCGACTTCACGTTGGAAGTCTTCGGCGGCGTCGAAGTTCTTGTAGACGCTCGCGAAGCGCAAGTACGTGACGTCGTCGAGTTCACGGAGACGCTCGAGAACCGCCAGGCCGACCCGTGCACTCGTGACCTCGGCCGATCCGCTGAGGCGAAGCTCTTCTTCGACCGATTCGGCGAGCATGGTCGCTGAATCGGCGTCGATCGGACGTCCCTTGGCCGCCGACATGACTCCTGAGACGATCTTGACCGGGTCGAACGATTCGCGTCCGCCCTTGGTTTTGACCACCATAAGGGTCACCTCGTCGACCCGCTCGTAGGTGGTGAAGCGATGACCACAGGCCGGACATTCCCGCCGGCGACGAATGGCGCCACCGTCTTCGGCCGTGCGCGAATCGACGACCTTGGTGTCGTCATGGCGACAGATCACGCACCTCATGGGCGCACAGGGTATCCCTGCCACCCCGAGGGCGCGGATCATGGTCAGGGCAGGACGAGGATCTGACCGACGTCGATCGAAGCGCCGCCGTTCAAGGACACCAGATCGGCGACGTACCCGCGGATACTCCCCGAGGTGAGTGACGAGGCGATCGACCAGAGGGTGTCACCTGGCTGCACGACGTAGACACCGTCGCTGATGACGTAGGCCCCGGAAACGTCGACTCCAGAGATCTGGGTCGACACCACCTGGGCCGACGAGACAGCACCGGGCGTCACCGCGGAGACGGGGGCAGCACCGTCTCCGCGGCTCGCCAGTGAACGGATGCCAGCGGAGGCGGCAACCGTCAGGATCACGATCGAGATGGCGACCACGAGGCGACGGCGACGGTAAATCGTGGCCATGTCGGGGCGGGGTCGAGCTGAGGTACGAACTTCGATGACGTAGCGGGGATCGAGAGCAAGGGCCATGGTGATCGTCCTTTCGTAACGACGTGTCGGGTCTGGTGGAACTGGTCGACGACACCGTGCCACAGGGGTGTGACACGCCATCGGGTGACCGGCGAATCGAACGGGTGTTCGCAGGATATGAGAACACCTGTTCGTTGTCAACCTCCTCCGAACATCTGTTTCCCGAACACATGTTTGACCTGCGAGTCGAACATCCGTACGATGGCTCCCATGAGCGACGCGACCCTCACCACCCGTCAACGCGGCATTCTCGAGTTCATCGAGACCACCATGGCCGATCGGGGCTACCCGCCCTCGGTCCGTGAAATCGGCGAAGCCGTTGGCCTCACCTCACCGTCCACGGTGCACAACCACCTCTCCACCCTCCAGCGCCTCGGATACCTGGAGCGCGACCCCAACCTCCCGCGGGCCATCAAGGTCAACTGGGACCGCAACTCCGGGGCCATCATCGCCCGCAGTCGCGTGCACCACGTGCCCCTCGTCGGCGACGTGGCTGCCGGCACCGACGTTCTCGCTCAGCAGAACGTGGAAGAGCTTCTCCCCCTCCCGGCCGACTTCACCGGCGACGGCGAACTCTTCATGCTGCGAGTTCGAGGCGACTCCATGATCGAAGCCGGCATTCTCGACGGTGACTACGTGGTCGCCCGCCAACAGGCCACGGCGAACGATGGTGAGATCGTCGTGGCGGGCATCCCGGGCGACGAAGCGACCGTCAAGACGTTCAGCCGCCAGGGAACGCGTGTGGTGTTGAAGCCGGCGAACAGCCGTCTCGCCCCGCTCGATTTCGCAGCCGACGACGTGCGAGTCTTCGGCAAGGTCGTCACCGTTCTACGTCGCCTGTAACACCGGCCCGATCGGCCAGGCGCGGCGGAGCCCACGGACCGCGGCGTCGTCGGCGACGCCCAATCGAGGACGCGACGACGCCGATGATGAGCATTGTCACGCCGATCATCACGACCACGGCACCGGTGATGGCCACGGGAGATTCCACAGGCACGACGCGACGTCCGAACGCCATCACGTCGGCCAGATCGTCGGACTCCACGACGATTGCGTAGCGACGGCCGGCTTCCATCGTGAACGAAGCCACGGCCCGACCGGAGTAGTCAGGTACGTCGTACGACACTCCCGAACCAGCGGGCACCACGAACGGTGCAGAGTCGTCCGAATCCTCGTCAGCCGAGCGCACGGTGAACGACGGTGCCGGTCGACCCGAGATGTCGTACGACCGATCGTCGTTCGAGCAGTCGCCGATGTCGTCGATACGACCGCGCGTCTCGACGTAGGCGTACACCGTGGTGTCGACGTCGACCGTCATGATCCCCTCACAACCAACCGGGACTCGCACGAAGTCACCAACGATCGACTGGTCACGAAAAATGCTCGTGATCACGGTGGCGAAGCCGGCGACGATCACGGCTATCGCAACGACCAGCACCCAGGTCGAACGCTGCCAACGACGCATCAGGAACCGCCGAGACGGCGAGCGACCAGTTCGATCCGGTCGTTCGGCTGCACCACGGCCACTCGCACGTAGTCGGCGCTTTGGGGACCGTAGAACTCGCCCGGGCTCACGAGTGCACCGCCGACCGCAGCCAGGCGCTCGGCGTAGGCCCACGCGTCACCCACGCGGTACCAGAGGTAGAAGCCGCCATCGGGCCGGGGAATTTCCACGTCCGACCAGGCCGAGAGGACCTGCGCCATCGTGTCGAGACGCTCGGAGTAGAGCCGGCGTTGCTCGGCCACGTGAGCGTCGTCGTCGAGCGCAACCACGGCGGCCGCTTGAGCCGGACCCGGCACCATCATGCCCACGTGCTTGCGAACTTCGGCCAAATACGACACCAGATCGGCATCGCCCGCATATGCACCCACCCGTAGACCGGCGAGGTTCGAACGCTTCGACAACGAATGCACCGCGAGAACCCCGTCGGTTCCATGTTGCAGGATCGACTGTGGAGCACCCGACCACGTGAACTCGGCGTAACACTCGTCGCTCACCACCGGAACACCACGTTCTCGGCCCCACGATGCTGCAGCGCCGAGATCGTCGAGAGCGCCCGAAGGATTCGACGGGCTATTGACCCACAGGAGGAGCGCCCGCTCCGCATCAGACTCGGTCACTTCATCGAGAAGGAGGCGTCCGGCCTCGTCGCACGGCACGGCCACGGCGCGACACCCGGCGAGGATCGCCCCCATCTCGTAACTCGGATACGACACTGCCGGGTACAACACAGTGTCTCGCCTCGGCGAACGAAGTTGCATCCACTGCGGGAGCGTGACGACGAACTCCTTGCTGCCCACGCAGGCAGCGATCTGGTCAGGTCGTACGTCGACATCGAACCGCCGCAACATCCACCGTGAGAATGCCTCGCGTAGAGGTATCGATCCGATCGACGGCGGATAACTGCGTTCGGTGCCGCTCGACGCCAAGGCGTCGAGCACCGACTGCGGAGGAGGATCACATGGTGTGCCGATCGAGAGATCGACGAGACCACCCTCGAGCCGTGCTCCTGATGCCTTGAAGGTGTCGAGTCGATCGTAGGGATA
>CBFHWN010000076.1:0-9465 GCA_965659595.1 uncultured Ilumatobacteraceae bacterium
GTGAAGATGGCGTCCATCCTCGGGCTGAGAATCGTCCCGGGTGAAATCGCATTGGCTCGAATCGAATGTGGTCCGAGTTCGATGGCGAGAGATTGCACCCACGCCATGAGAGCGGCCTTGGCGGCACCGTACGCCGCATGCATGGGCGCCGCGGTCAATCCGCTCACGGATGCGATGAACACCATGGTGCCGCCGCCGGTTTCCCGCATCATTCGGCCGAACACCTGCGAGAGCAGGAACGCGTGGCGGAGACAGATGTCTACCTCCCAATCGAAGGTCTCGTCGGTCATGTCGAGGATCGACTCCCACTTCGCCATTCCGATGATGTCGACGAGTCCGTCGACACGGGGTGTGAGGCGCTGGCAGTCGTCGGAAAGTCGAGTGACCCCTTCACGTGTCGTCACGTCTCCGGACCAGGGCATGGCGACGTCCCCCACTTCACGCGCAACGTCTTCGGCTCTCTCGGGGTCGATGTCGACGCAGACGACCTTCGCGGCTCCGGCTTGAGCCAAGGCGTGACAGGTCATACGTCCCATCCCGACTCCGGCTCCGGCGACGACGTAGTTCTTCCCGTCCACCCTGAGCCGAGACAAGAAATCGGGAACGGCACTGTCGTCGAATCGAGTCATCCCATCACCGTCCCACCGTTGGCTCGAATCACCTGACCGGTGACGAACTTCGACGCGTTGCTCGCAAGGTACAACATCGCCAGAGCCTGGTCGATTGCCTCGCCAGTAATGTTCATGGGCGACTGAGCAGCCCTCATCTCGATGAGTTGGCTACGGACCACTTCGTCGACGGTCCCGTCGGGCCGCGTCCAATTGCGACGCACCATGGAGGTGTCGGTGAAGCCGGGGGCAATCGCATTGACCCGAATGTTCTTCGGTCCGAGTTCGGCGGCCGCACATCGGGTGAGTTGAGCGACGGCAGCTTTCGTCATGGCGTAGACGGACAGAGACGGAGCCGGCATCTCGCCACCCGCCGAGGAGACGTTGATGATGCTCCCTCCAGTTTTCATGGCTCGGCCGGCTGCGGCGGTGCCCCAGAAGGTTCCCCACTGGTTGACTCGCGTGATTCGTTCGAGATCGTCCTCGGTCACCTCGACCACCGGCGAATTGGTGATGATGCCGGCCACGTTCGCCCACACATTGAGATGCCCGAAGGTCTTGATCGCTTCGACTGCGAGGCGGTTCACCGAGTCTCGGTCGCCCACGTCACATACGGACACTTTGACCTTCGCTCCTTTCGATGCGAGCAGTGCTTCGGTCTCGGCAAGTCCGGTCACGTCGAGGTCAGCGAGAACCAGGTCGGCTCCGGCTTCGGCGAAGACGACGGCCGCCTCGCGTCCGATTCCACTGGCCGCCCCCGTGACGACGGCCACTTTCTCTGTCAATGTGAATTCTTCGAGTAGGCGTTTGGACAGCAAGTCGCGAGAGATCTGTTTTGGCGCGTCAGTCCCGTCTCCGTGGGCGGCCTGGGCACGGATCCCAGAGATCATGTCCATGGACGACCTTCAGCTGAACGAGGCGACACGCGAATCGACTCGGTGACCCCGACGCTCGAGTTGCGGAATCACGTGTGTGCCGAGGAGCTCAAGGTTTCGAAGCACCTTCTCGTGAGGGAGGTAACCGAACTGGACATAGCAGAGAAGTTGGTCGACTCCTGCCTCGTCGTAACGGATGATCTTTTCCAGACACTGTTCGGGAGTGCCGACGATGATCATGTCTTCGTCGATGTACTTGTCGACATCGACTGTTCCAGCGATCGTGTCCTGGAGTAGCGGGAACACCTTCGCTTGCTCTTCGGGCGAAAGATTCGGGGCCTCCCAGGCAAGGGTGAATTCCGCAAGATGGCGGTACCACCAGGTAATCGATTCCCACAGCCCGTAGTTCTTGGCTTCTTCGAGATCGTCGCAACAGTGCACGAGTGTGTAGGCACCGACTCGATCGTTGCGTACACGAGTGAGGGGAGGAATCCCTTCGATTTCAGCCTCGAGTTGGGCGGCTCGGTATTGGTTGATGATGTCGGCCATCGCCTCGACGGGTTGAAGGAGAGCGAATGACAAGAGCCCAAATCCTTCTCGACCAGCGGTGACGGCCGAAGGTGCGCTCGCTGCAGCCAGCCAGGCGGGAGGATGCGGATCCTGGAACGGCTTCGGACACTGCTTGCGTCGGGGGAACTCGATCAGGTCCGAATGCCACTCGATTTCCTCTGACATCCATGCTTCGACCACGAATTCGACGGCCTCGCGCCACATGGCCCGACTGCGATCGTCAGCGGGCACGCCGAAAGCGTTCTGCTCCATCGGTGTCGAACGGCCGGTGCCCCACTCCACGCGACCGTGGCTCAAGACATCGACCGTTGCGACCTTTTCCGCGACCCGGGCCGGGTGTTGAAAACCGGGGGGCATCAGGCTCACGCCGAAGCCCAAGCGCAAATTCTTGGTGATCGTCGACAACGCTCCGAGAACCACTTCGTTGCTCGGGCACGCGGAACGCCCGTCTCGAAAGTGATGTTCGACGCACCACACGGTTTGGAAGCCGAGGCTGTCGGCGAAGCGAATCTCTTCGATGGCTTCGTCGTAACAAGCTTGCTCGGCCTTTTTTTGGCCGGCCGGAAACGGCTCGATGTACGGGCCGATCTTCGGCTGGAACTCGTAGAGCAGATCGAGTTTCATGTTCCCCTCCTGATGTCGATCACGCAGTTCTGACGATGTCGCATTTTTTCGTTATTACGAAAAAATGTTCGATATAGTGAGATCACACTATGTCAACCGTCATACGTACGCAAGAGTCGATCTGATGGCGAGGCCAGCCCCGGCCGCCGAACGCGTGCTCGGCATCCTCGACCTTCTGGTGACTCGACCAACCGAAAGGTTCACATTGTCGGAGCTCGTTCGGCTGACCGG
This sequence comes from uncultured Ilumatobacteraceae bacterium, assembly GCA_965659595.1. Taxonomy (GTDB): domain Bacteria; phylum Actinomycetota; class Acidimicrobiia; order Acidimicrobiales; family Ilumatobacteraceae; genus Casp-actino8. The sequence continues at coordinate 2,909 of CBFHWN010000076.1, forward strand.
GATGAGCCTCGGTTCGGCCCACGCCATTTTGGCTGTGCTCGAAGACGCTGGTTACGTCACGCGGCAACAGCGGCCGAAGGTGTATTCGCTCGGCCCGGCGTTGGTCGTGGCCGGAGTCGTCGCGCTCGAGCACCATCCGGCGATCGAGTTCGGTCGCCAGCAACTGGCGGGAGTGGCATCAGCACTCGATGTCGAAGCGGTACTCACGGCTCGAACCCGTAACGACATCATCTTCGTGGCTCGGAACGGACAGCACTCGGCACGCTTCCCCGACGTCAGGGAAGGCGAGCGGGTCCCCTTCGTTCCGCCGTTCGGCACGATCTTTCTCGCCTGGTCGAGCGACGACGAGATCGAAGGTTGGCTTCGTCGGGCCGGTGAGATGTCTCGGGAGGTATCCACTCGCTTCAAGCGAACACTCGATCGAGTTCGTGAAAATGGGGTACTGATTACCGTCGACAGCGACACTCAGCGATCAGTGGGAGAACGTCTTTACTCGTTGGCGACTGACCCCTCAAAGGCCGAGTTGCGCGAGGACGTCCAGAAGCTGCAGTCCACACTACGAAGCATGGAGTACTTCGCTTTCGAAAACGACGCCGAAGACGTCGTCGAAGTGGGCATGATCGCGGCACCGATCTTCGACGCGCAGTCGAACGTCACGGCCGCGATCACGGTGTATGGATTCGAGTCGCCGATGAGCCTGTCAGAGTGTTTCGAGATGGCGGAGAAGATCAAGCAGGCCGCGCTTCAGGCCACGCGCCAGGCCAGAGGTCGACCACCCAAGGATCGGAGTGTTTCGTCAGCGATCAATTGAGTGTGGTGTCGGCCGTGACTCTTCGGACGAACGAGGTGAATAGCTCGACGGCTCGGGTCGCTTCCGGAAATGCGGGATGATTCGTGATCCAGATGTGTGGCATCCCGTCGAAGACGTGAAGTTCGATGGCGCCTCCATCGGAGGCGACTTTCTGAGCGAGACGCAGAGAGTCTCCGAGCAAGACCTCGGCACCTCCGGCGATGACGAAGACGGGTGTTGTTTCCCGCCAGAGGCCGAGGACTGGTGAGGCGAGCGGGTCTTCGGGGGAGTGAGTCCCCAAGTACATATCTCGGGCCTCTAGCGCCGATCGGAAGGAAAAGAGACCATCGGTCGAGGCGCGGCTCTCGAATGTCTCTGAAGTGAGGGTCAAATCGACCCACGGTGAAAAACAGGCAACTCCGGCCGGACTCGGACCTTTGCCGAGATGGGCAAGGGCAACCGAGGCTGCGAGGCCTCCGCCGGCTGAATCTCCTGCGATGACGGTTCTCCGAGCGGCCTCGGCATCGACGGCCATACCTCGCCAGACCCTTATCGCGTCGTCGATTGCTGCAGGGAATTGGTTCTCGGGGGCCAGTCGATAATCGGGCACGATGACTCGGCCCCCGATGCTGGCCGCCAAGTGTGCGCAGAAGGACCGGTAGGCCACGGATGAGCCGATTCGAAAACCTCCGCCGTGGAGATAGAGGACAGTCGGCGACGAATTCGAGTACTCGTGGCTCGTGCATCGAAGTCCAGGGATCCCGTCGACTTGCACTTCGTCGACGGTGACGTCGCTGCGCACGGGAATCTGCGACATGGCCAAGTCGATGCGAGTTCTTTGCTCCTGGAGGGATTCGCCTTCCGGAGGGCTCGGTCGAAGTGCCATCGCGTTCACGAATTGCTCGAACTCCTTGCTGGGCATGTTTGAAGAGTAATCGGGGCGAATCGACGGACGATTCGAGGTCCTTCGTTAGGAACACGATGTTTCGTCCGTGCGAAAAATGCGGACTTGGTCGCCGAAATCCGAAAAGAATCTTGGCGCAACACTGCTTGTGTTTGTTACTTTCGGCATCACTTCGTGCCGATTGGTCGAAGCGTTGAACGGAGGGGGAGAAAGTGAAGAGAAAGATTTCGACGCGCCGTCGATTGCTGGCCGTTGCCGTTGGTGCCTCGTTGGTCGTGGCGTCCTGTGGAGGGGACGATGGCGAAAGCACGGCATCGGACGACCCGGCCACATCGGCTCCACAGGTGACCGACGCACCGACGGACGCAACGGTGGCTGCGACCGAGCCGACAGCAAGCGAAGGTTGTGAAGCCACAGTTGCTGGCTCAGAACTGAACATCGGCGTATACGTGCCCACGGGCAGCCTCGATCCGTTGCGAACTTCGGGCGCGCTCGTCGGTGGCACCGATATCGCAGCTATCTACGACGTGTTGATGCGTTGGGACGAATCGACTGGCGAGTGGGTTCCACACCTTGCCGAGTCGTTGGAGCCCAACGCTGACTTCACGGAGTGGACCCTGACCCTTCGCGAAGGCGTGACCTACGCCAACGGTGATCCGATGCTGGCCGAGCATGTTCTGGCCAACATGAACCGTCTGCTCGGCCCGGGAGCCAACGCATCGCGTGGTCTGATCGCCCGGGTGGATCTGGAGAATTCGACCGTGATCGATGATCGTTCGGTCACCTTCAAGCTCTTCAGCCCCTGGATCGAATTCGCCTATCTGCTCGGCGACGCCGCAGGCATGGTGGTGAATCCGAGCCTTGGCGACGCCAAAGATGCATCGGATGTGAGCTTGATCAGTACCGACCCCAACGGAGCGGGTGCTGGCCCCTACCTGGTCGACAAGTTCGCGCCGGGTGAATCGCCGTACCTCGTTCTGAAGGCACGGGACGACTACTGGGGTGGTCCGGTCTGTATCGAAACCGTGAACATGGTGTACATCACGAGTGACCAGCCCAAGCTCGAGGCCCTCGGTCTCGGTGAGCTCGACCTCGCCTTCCTTCGTACGGCGAATGTCATTGCGGATGCGCGCGCTAGTGGCCAGTACTCGGAAGCCTTCTTCCTCCAGTCGGCTGGTGAAGTCATTCTGATCAACAACGGTGTTGGCACTCACACCCCGGTCACTGCAGACAAGCGCTTCCGTCAAGCGGTCAACTTGGCCATCGATTCGTCAGTGATCAGCGAGAGAGCTTTCGGCGGAGAGCTCTTGGAATCGAAGGCCTTCATCGACGAGCGTTCGACCTACTACTCGGGTGTTGCCGGAACGTCAGCGGATCCTGATGCGGCTCGTGCTCTCGTCGACGAGTTGAAGGCCGAGGGTTGGGACGGATCGATCCGCTTCAACTGTCGTGACACCAATGCCAATCTGCCTGTGGCGATCGTTGCATCGCTCGAAGCGGTGGGTATGACGGTCGAGGCGACCGTCACCGATCAGAACTCGAGTATCGGGGCCGTGATTCAGAAGGACTTCGACATGGCGTGCTGGGGTTGGAACATCTCCGACTCGGCGCTCTATCGACAGATCGGGTTCAACTTCCGAAGCGACAGCCCTTCGAATCGAATCGGCTACAGCAATCCCGACATGGATGCGGCTATCGACGAGATGTTCGCCGCTCCGGACCGTGAAGCACGAACGGCAGCCATCGCCAAGATGTCGGAGATCTTCACCGACGACGTCCCCAGCGTTATTTACGCAGCGGTTGAAGAGGGTTACGCCATCAGCAACAGTGTTGCGGGACTTGTTCCGACTCAACAGACCGTCCTCCTCCTGGGGGATGCTTTTCTGGTGAGTTGATCGGGTCGGTTCGGGTGGCCGCGGATTCATGCACGCGGCCACCCGAATCACTACGATTGGTGTCGAGTGATCAGGACTTTCCTTCACAAGCTTCTGCAACTCGTTCCCGTTCTTCTGATCGTCAGTTTCGGGACTCTTGCTCTATTGGAGCTTGTCCCGGGTGACCCGAGTATCAGCATCCTCGGGGCCGATGCTCCAGCGGAAGAATACGAGCGAGTTCGAGGGCAACTGGGGCTCGATCAGCCTTTGTTCGAGCGTTACGGGAACTGGCTGTCGGATGCTGCGACGGGAGATTTTGGTGATTCGGCTGTCCGTCCTGGGGTGTCCGTCTGGTCGCTGATTGCCAGTCGATTGCCGGTCACGTTGCAGATCACCGTGATGGCCTTGGCCTTGGCCTTGCTCATTTCGATTCCTGTCGGTGTCGTTGCGGCGGCCAAAGTCGGTTCGCGATTCGATCGGGGCGTCGCAACCGTGACCTCGGGGCTCATTTCAGTGCCGCAATTCGTAGCCGGTCTCCTCATCGTTCAGTTGTTCGTCTTCAATCCCGACGTACCGAGGATCGGAACAGCGGTCCTCCTGTGGCTCGTCGCTCTCACGCTGCTCGTCGACTGGTGTCGGCGAGTCGTGTCGGGCCGGGAGAAAGACGCGGGATCTGTCATCGTCGGATGTGTCGTGGCCGGACTCGGCGTATTGGCGTATTTGTGGTGGCCGTCGTTTCCCCGGCAGGGATTTTCACGCCTGACCGGAGAAGACGGACTCGCAGAAAATCTGCGGACCACGTTTCTTCCCGCCTTGACAGTCGCTCTGTCGGAGATTGCGGTATTCACGCGCCTTCTCAGAAGCGACATGATCAGCACGCTGCAGGAGGACTACATCCTCGCGGCCAATGCCCAGGGAAAGCCTCTGTTGCGAATCCTGTTTCGGGACGCGTTGCGACCGTCTTCTTTCTCGCTGATGACGGTTGCTGGTGTGTCGTTGGGGCGACTGATCGGTGGAACGGTCATCGTCGAGACGATTTTCAACCTGCCAGGCATGGGTCGACTGATCATCCAAGAAGGAGTGATCGTCAACGACTTCCCCATCGTGCAAGGTGGCGTACTCGTGATCGCGGTGTTCTACGTCGTTCTGAATGCGCTCGTCGACATCTCATATGCCGCCCTCGATCCGAGGATTCGACGTGGAATCGTCTGAGCGCCTCCCAAGTCGATGGCTTGGAGTACCTATCTTTCTCGTCGGCGCTCTGACGGTCTGGGTCGGAAGCGATGTGATGGATGGAGCCGGGAGCCTCATTCGTATTGCAGTCGTTCTGGTCGGGCTCAGTTTGTTGTACGTCGGGCTCCACACAACGCTGTGGAGACTACGCGGACATCGCGTTCCCGTTGACTACTGGATGTCTGTCGTGTGGCTGGGAGTCGTCGGCCTGTCGGTAATTTTCGCCGATCTTCTGCCCTTCGCAGAGTCACGAGACGCGTCGAAGTCGTTCTCCTCCCCGGTGGCAGTGAGACCAGACCTATTCAGCTCGCATCCGCTGGGAACCGACACATTCGGGCTCGACCTACTCGGCGGGGTGGTGTATGGAGCCCGTCTGTCCCAGCAGATCAGTTTTGGTGCAGTCGTCATCGGGCTGGTCGTTGGGGGAATGCTCGGGATGCTGGCCGGGTATTTTCGAGGGGCGACCGATGAGATCTTGGGAGTGCTGACGAACTCGCTTCTGGCGATTCCTCCCCTGATTTTCCTTATTGCGCTCATGGTCGCCATCGAGCCGAGTGTGTTCAACCTCTCGGCTGCACTCGCGCTGCTCGGAATTCCGACGTATGTCCGACTGGCCCGTGCCAACACACTCGTATTTCGGCAGAAAGAATTCGTTGCAGCCGCTCGGAGCACGGGCGCCCGACACGGCAGGGTGCTCTTTCGCGAGATTCTTCCGAATGTTTTGTTGCCATTGGTGTCGTACGCCTTCATCGTCCTTGCCGTTCTGATCGTTGCCGAAGGCTCGCTCAGTTTCTTGGGACTGTCGATTCCGAGACCGGAGCCGACCTGGGGAAACATGATCAGTGCAGGAGCAAACGATCTGAGAAGAACTCCGCACCTGGTGTTCGTTCCCGGTGTCGTGATGTTCCTCACTGTTTTCGCGCTCAACAGAGTTGGTGATCACGCTAGACAGAAGTGGGATCCGCGGGAGTCCAGAGTCTGATCAACATCTTGCTCGGGAGGAAAAGTGAGCGAACAGGAGCCCTCTCAGTTGCCGCGGGTTCTCGGTCTTGTGCATGTGGTCGCCAGCGGTGTCGGCATCATCGTGGGTGCCGGGATCTACGTCCTCCTTGCGCCGGCCGCCGAAGACGCCGGGGGATTGGTGTGGCTGTCGTTCCTGATTTCGGCGTTCGTGTGCGCGTTCACAGCGATGAGTTACGCCGAACTGGCGTCGATGTTCCCGAGAACCGGCGGCGAATACGAGTACTCGTCCCATGTCTTCGGCCGGCAAGTGACCTTCATCATCGGCTGGGGAATGGCGGCCGGGCTCGTGATCGCCGGTGCGACGGTCTCGCTGGGTTTCGCCCGCTATGCCCAGTACTTCTGGAATGTCGACGACCGATGGTTGGCGCTCGGAGTCCTCGGACTGTCGTCTCTGCTCGTCGTCTGGGGTTCGGATCGATGGTCGAAACTTGTCGTCCTCCTGAGCGCCGCTCAGGTCGCCGGGCTCCTCTTCGTGATCGTCATCGGTATCGGACATATCGGTGACGGAGAACTCCTCACCGGTCGGGGAGGCTCGGGTTGGAACGATTTCAGCGGTGTGATGTCGGCGGCCGCCCTCGTGTTCTTCGCCTACATCGGCTTCGACGAAGTAGCCACCTTGTCGGAAGAGACTAAGGACCCCACTCGGATCACGCCTCGCGCGCTGTTGTGGTCGCTCGGAATCTCGTCGGTGCTGTATGTTCTGGTTTCAGTGGCGTCGGTGAACGTACTCGGA
>CBFHWN010000077.1:0-257 GCA_965659595.1 uncultured Ilumatobacteraceae bacterium
ATCACGGCCGGACCACCGGCCACGTACACGGTTCGGGGAGCCAAGCGAATCAATTGGTCACGAGTCGATGCCGGGACGGAATCGGCCGTCACGAGAAGGACCGGAGCGTCGACCCGAGCCGCGGTCACGCCGGCGGCCAGCGAGTCGGGAAAGTTCGTACCGGTGGCGAGGTACACGGCCTCGGATGCCGACCAGAACGTCGCAGTGGCGGCCGCCGAAGCAAAGCGATCGGCACCGTGAACTCGCTTCACGGTCTT
>CBFHWN010000077.1:267-9414 GCA_965659595.1 uncultured Ilumatobacteraceae bacterium
GGAGTCTCGGGGGCATCGATCTCGTCTGGGGTCTCGACTCGGGGATCTTGGACGTCGACTCCGTTGAAGCGGGCGATGGTGAGCGCGTCGTCGACCGAACCGCGGAACTCGAAATGCATGGGGTCTCGGATGACGTTCGCCTTCGAGGCCATCGGCGATGCGCAGCCTCCGCTCCATCCGTAGCCTCCCCACAACAAACCCCACTTCTGCGCCGTCTGCACGACCCACTGAGGAATGTTGGTCTTCATGGGCATCGCACACGCGGTGAGAATTCCCTGCGTCGAATCCGGGTAGTAGCGAATCTCCGGATTGCTCACGACGTTGATATCGACGGCCAGTCCGTACGAGTGGTACGACAGCGAGTTCCTGTCGAGGTTCGAGCAGTCCTTACGAGAGTTCGAGGTGCAACGGAAGTTGTAGGCCATCGCATCATTCAGTCGATAGCCGGCATCCTGAATCTCGGTGAGAAAGCCCATGAACAAGAGATGGGCGGCGTAGGGAGCCCTGATCTGTTTGGCGTTCAGACGACCGACCTTGTCGGGATTGGCCGACATGTTCCCTTCCCAATCGGCCAGAGCTGGCGAGCCGTTGTACGCCCAGCCGAGCCACTTCCAACCGGCGGACAACTCACCACCCACCGTCTCGAAAGGAAACGGAGGTGTCCCCCATCCCTTCTCCGCGATCTTTCCCCAATCGCTGATGAGACACGTCGACACGTCACCTGATGCGATCTGTTCACTCGAGCACTTGGGCGGCATCGACGGCAAAGTCCACGGCGTGTTGTCGGACGTGTCGCCCACTGCCGCTGCTCCGGCGACCGACGGTGCCGTCACCATGGCGGCGACCACAGCCGCGTAGGCGATGAGCGCAACCACGAGAACGAGTGGGGCGACACGCACGGAGCGACGAGGACGATCGAACACGAGGACAGGTATCGGACTTCCCCGAGCCAACTTGAGGAGAAATCCCAAGGAAGGGTCGCGAACAGGGCAGATGTACAGTCGTCAGGGTTCGAAAGGGGGAACGATGAGGTTCGAACAGGGGTTTCGGGGACGGGTTGCCGTGGTCACCGGTGGCGGGACTGGCATGGGGCGTGAGCTCGTTCGGCAGCTGACCGCCGACGGATGCGACGTAGCCACCTGCGATGTGATCGACGAGAACGTGGCCGACACGCGCGCGCTGTGTGCCGATCATCCCGGCGAGGTTTTCACCTGGATCGCCGATGTGTCCGACGAGATGCAGGTACTCGCCTTTCGTGATGCGGTAGCGGCTTGGCGTCCGACCGTCCACCTACTGTTCAACAACGCCGGAATCGGTGGCGGAGGCAGTGTGATCGACGTCGATCGCGCCGAATGGGAGAAGACGTTCAACGTCTGTTGGTTTGGGGTCTACTACAACACCCTCGCCTTCCTTCCTCTTCTCCTGTCGGCCGATGCCGGTCACGTCATCAACACCAGTTCGGTCAACGGGTTCTGGGCCACCCTCGGACCGGGTGTTCCGCATACCGCCTACAGCGCGGCCAAGTTCGCCGTGAAGGGATTCACCGAAGCCCTCATCACCGACTTCCGCATCAACGCTCCGCATCTGCGGGCATCAGTCGTGATGCCCGGCCACATCGGCACATCGATCGCCATCAACTCGCGCAAACTCCTCGGCCAGGACCCCAAGGAAATGACGAGCGATCAAGTACAAAAGGTGCGCGACCGTCTGGCCAAGAGCGGACTCGATCTGTCCGGAGCGAGTGACGAGGACATCCGCGTCGGCATCCAGGCTCAAGGCGAGGCATTCCGCGATCAAGCGCCCATGTCGGCTGAGGTGGCAACCGGCATCATCCTCGATGCCGTTCGAAACGACCAGTGGCGAGTCTTGGTGGGCGACGACGCCGTCCTGCTCGATCAGATGGTGCGCGCCGAGCCGACCCAGGCGTACGAACTCGATTTCCTGGCCCGTCTGCACGCCAAAGGCGCGATGAAGCTCGCCGACTCAGACTGAGACGACGTCGTTACACCGGAACCATCGCTGAACCGTCGGGGCGGCGGAAACGGGCACGACCGTTGGCGTTGTCGACACAGAAACCGGCTTCTTTGTAGCGGTTGTGCCAGCGACACAACGCCAGACCATTGGGTGGCGAGGTGGTACCTCCGCGACGCCATGACTCGATGTGATCGACCTCGCAGTGCAGTGACCCGCAGCCGGGCCACGCACATCCTGCCCCTTGGATCCAGACCGCTTCTCGGCTCGGACCACCGAACAGTCGAATTCGTCGACCCAGGTCGATCACCTGTCCCTGAGCCAGTCCGACGGTGGCGTCGAGAACGACGGTGTCGCCTACGTCGGACACCTGGGCTCGTGCTCGGCCAGACGAGCGCTCGCAACCCGCGCCGAACACTCGTTGCGCGGCGAACGAGTGAGAGCCGCCAACCACGGTGTGACGTCGAGGTGGCCGTCATCGCGATAGGAAGCCGATCGCCGAGCTGCGCCGACTGCTGCGACCATGACGCCTTCGAGGCGTCGTTGCAGACGTTCGACACGCTGAATGGTGCTGCCCACTCCCACAGCGTGAACGCTCCTGTGAACATCGACGACCAAACTGTCGACAGCGGCTTCTACCGCCGTCAGAAATTCATCATGACACGCTGGGGCGATGTCATCGTGATCGAATATATGTTCGATCGTAAATGCTCGTTTCTTTCGCTTCAAGGCGAATTTCACTCTGGTTGAATCGAGGTATGGCACCTTCCTCCGACATCTCCCCCTCGGTCATCGGGGTCCTTCGGGAAGTGAAGGCCTTCGAACGCCGCGTCGCCCTCACCCCCGCCGCCACTCGCACCCTCACTGAGCGCGGTCACCGTGTCGTCGTCGAGATCGATGCCGGGTTGGGATCGGGTTTCCGCAACGACGAATACCGTGCCGCCGGCGCCGAAATCGCTCCCGACGCACGTTCGGTCTTCGACGTCGCATCCCTTCTGCTTCACGTGAAGGAGCCGCAGCCGAGCGAGTTCGAATTCTTTCGTCCGCACCACACACTTTTCACTTATCTGCACCTTGCGGCCGAACCCGACGTCGCCGACGCTTTGTGTGCATCAGGATGCCGAGCAATCGCCTACGAGTCGGTCGACGTCGACGGGCACTTGCCACTCCTCGTTCCGATGAGCATCGTGGCCGGACGACTGGCTACCCAGTTCGCCGCTTCGTTCCTCGAAGCACGTCACGGAGGCCGAGGCATGTTGATGGGCGGCCTACCCGGAGTTGAGCCGACGACCGTCGTCGTGATCGGTGCTGGAACGTCGGGACGGCATGCCGCACTCGTCGCCTCTGCTATGGGCGCCGAGGTCGTCGTCATCGATCTCGATCTCGATCGCGCCCGTGACGTAGCCGAGGCGTGCGGACCGCCTGCGCGAGCGATTCAGGCCGGTCCAGGTGTGATCGACGAAATCGCTCCCACCGCCGAGGTGATGGTTGGAGCCGTCCTCGCGCCGGGCAAGAAGGCGCCTGTCGTCATCACCTCGTCGACTCTCACCCTCATGCCCGAAGGTTCGGTGATCGTCGACATCGCGATCGATCAGGGCGGATGCGTGGAAGGCGTCCAACCGACGACCCATGCCGAACCGCTTCGTTCGATGGGCCACGTCCGAGTGTCAGCCACACCCAACATGCCAGCTGCCGTGCCACGCTCGGCCACGGCAGCTCTCGTGGCCGCCACCCTCCCCTACGTGTCGGCCCTCGCCGAGGGTGTCGACGTCGCCCTCACCCGCCATCCCGAACTGGCCGGGGCGGTCAACGTGGCCCATGGTCGCGTTGTTCATCCGGCCGTGGCCGCCGCTCTGTCGCGCTGATCGCTCGCTTTCGATCGGGCCCTTTGTTCATGGGAGACTGACCCGATGAGCACCGACACCGCCCGCGTCCAGGTCGAGGCCGCCCTCGACGCGCTTCTCGCCGCCCACGACCCGACGTCGATGGACAACGTCACGTTCCGTGGTCACCGTTTCGACGCTGGTCTGGCCTGGGTTCATTTCCCGGCGGGCCACGGTGGACTCGGTGTCCGTCCCGAACTCAACAAGGTGGTCGAGGAGCGTCTCCGCAAGGCCGGGGCGAAGCCTCAAGATCCCTCGACCTTCTTCATCGCCCTGGCCGGGCCCACGATCGTCACCCACGGATCCGACGAGGTGAAGAAGCGCTTCTTGCGCCCGATGTTCACGGGTGAAGAGCGCTGGTGTCAGCTCTTCAGCGAACCGGGCGCCGGCTCGGACTTCGCCGGCCTCGGCACTCGCGCCGTGCGCGACGGCGACGAGTGGGTCGTCAATGGCCAGAAGGTCTGGAACACGCTCGCCCATCTCGGCGACTGGGGCATGCTCGTCGCGCGCACCGATCCCGATCAGCCCAAGCACAAGGGCATGACCTACTTCGCCCTCGACATGCGTGCACCCGGTGTGGAGGTACGTCCGCTGCGCCAGATCACCGGCGAGGCCGAATTCAACGAGGTCTACATGACCGATGCCCGCGTGCCTGACGGCATGCGCATCGGCGAAGTCGGAGAGGGATGGCGTGTTGCGCTCACCACACTCATGAACGAGCGCACGGCCATCGGCGGTGGCGGTGGTGGCAACGGGCGCCGACGCGGCCCGATCGACGAAGCCGTACGCATTTTCAGCGAGAAAGGCCACGGGGCTGCGCAGCGCGATCGTCTCATGTCGTTGTGGTGCAAGAGCGAAGCGTTGCGCCTCACCAATATGCGCGCTTCACAGGCCGCCAAGGCCGGCAACCCCGGACCCGAGGGCTCCATCGCCAAGTTGATGATGGCCGAATTCAACAAGAAGGTCACCGAGTTCTCGGTCGAGTTGCTCGGCGCCGAGGGCATGGTCGACTTCGACTTCACGTTCCGCCGACCCGAAGACCTTTCGGTCGATGGATCAGAGGGCGGCGTACGTCACTCATTCTTGCGCGCTCGCGCCAACTCGATCGAGGGCGGCACCAGCGAGATCATGCGCAACATCCTCGGCGAGCAGGTTCTCGGCCTGCCCGGCGAACCGCGTGTCGACAAGGATCTTCCCTGGACGAAGGTCCCACGCAACTGACTGCAGATTCGCGACGTTTCAGTCGTCAGAGACGCGACGTCGTTCCGACTTGCGTTGTGACGCCTTCTTCTTCGACGTGAGTCGGCGCTCGACCGAGCCCTTGGTCGGTCGGGTGGCGCGGCGTGCTTGTGGCGGGGGTGCAGCGGCACGGTCGAGAATGTCGATCAATCGTTCCTGACAGAGCTGGCGATTCCGCCATTGGCTGCGTGCAGTCTGGCTCGACACCGTGATGGTGTCGGGCAGCGCGGCGGCAAGACGGTCCTTCAAGACGGTCCGTCCTTCCACGTCGTCTCGACGGACGCGCAATACGGCGCGAGTCGACACCTTGTTGACGTTCTGGCCACCCGCTCCCCCGGCCCGGGCGAACGTCCACTGCATCGCGCTGGCCGGCACGATCAGGCCACGCGAGGAAACGAGATCGGACTCGATCGTCACGACGCCATCTTCACACGAGATCGCCGAGTAGTTCTCTCACTCGCTCTTTCGGCCGCCCGATGATGGCCCGTGTGTCGGTCACGACGACCGGACGCTGCAGAAGTTGCTTGTGCCTCACGAGTACGTCCACCACCTGATCAGCGGTCGCCACGTCATCATCGGTGATACCCAACTTCTTCCAGAGGCTGTCGCGCCGAACCAGATCGGTGACCGGATCTTCGAGTTTGGAGATGATGCCCCGCAACGTCGCGGCGTCGGGCGGAGTTTTGATGTACAGCACGATCTCGACCTTCACACCGAGTTCCTCGGCAATGCGCACGGCATTGCTACTGCTGTTTCAATGCGGGTTGTGATAGATGGTGGCGCTCACACGCCACTATCTATCGTCGTCCGTTCGCCGTGACTCACGGGTTCCAGCGCGCCACTCAGCTGTCGAGTGACGTCCGAGTTTCAGTCCGAGTGACATCGGCCTTCAGCTGCGGCGAACGAAGCTGGGCTGAGGTCGCACCGGCGTCGGTAGTACTCCGGTTGGCACAGTCTCCTGCTCGGACCAGCCTCACAGACGTCGCGAGGTGGGCATCCGCCGCCGAGCCAGGGGTCACGCACACAATGAGGCGTGATGGATGTGTCGCCGCTCCACTTCACACCGAGCTGGACCGACACCGCACAGTTCTTCCCACATCTCCGGCTGGGCCGCTACCCGCAGTCGGGGCTCTGATCACGTCTTGGGCGGGTTGACTGCGCTGGACCAGCTCCGCGCCCAAGCGTCTAGCTGGTCCAGCGCTGAACCGAGGCTCACGCCGAGGTCGGTGAGTCGGTACTCGTCATTCTCGTCCTGTGAGACGAGCTGGGCATCAGCAAGGTCGTGCAGACGTTCGTAGAGGACGCTCGAGGACATGTCGTCACAGCGGGTGCGCAGCGTGCGGGCGCCGAGTGGGCCGTCGCGCAGTTCCCACATGATGCGCAGTGTCCATCGACGCCCGAGCAGATCCATGGCGGCCATCAGCGGTCGACCCGTGGTTGATCCGCGGGCTGGTCGCCCCGGTCGGGGTGAGGGTCGGGAGGTCATGGCGTTGTCTTCTCAGTAAGGGCCGTTGCGTTTCGAATACCGAAATGTTACCTTGCTCCTGCGTTTCGAAATACGGAACGTCTGCTGCCGCGAGGAGCCCTGATGGACCGCATCAAACCATTGGACCAGCCGTACACCGCAGAGGTGGCGGATCAGCTTGAGCGGATGATGCCTCCGGGGATTCCGCCCATCGGACTCTTTCGGACTTTCGTGCGGAATCTGCCGATGGCAACGTCCATGGCCACTTGGGGCGGATATGAGCTGAGCAGGCGCCTTTCGCTCACGATGCGCGATCGAGAGGTCCTCATCGACAGGACCTGTGCGAGGTGTCGATGCGAGTACGAGTGGGGGGTGCATGTCGCGTTCTTCGCTGACCGCGTCGGGCTGACTGCAGCGCAGATCACCTCGATCACCCACGGTTCACCATCGGATCCCTGCTGGACCGAGGAACGGGACCGCCTCCTCATCGAGATGTCGGATGCGCTGCACGACGACGCCGACATCTCCGACGACCTCTGGAGTCGGCTTCGAGCGCAGCTCTCCGATGAGCAGCTGCTCGACGCCATGATGCTCGTCGGCTGGTACCACGCCATCAGCTATGCAGCCAACGGCGCGCGGGTCCCACACGAGGTGGGCGCCCCCACGTTCGCCGACGTCCTACCGGAGTCGCGGCCGCGCCCGTTGGCCCAGCGCTGAGCCGCACCTGCCCAGCCAAGAAGGACATCCCCATGGACCAACTCGTCTCGATCGACCACCCGGATTCAGGCGTTGCCGTTGTCACCCTCAACCGGCCGGACACGCTCAACGCATTCAACTTCGCGCTCGTCGATGCGCTCACGGACGCGATGAACGAGGTCGCCGCGGACAACGACGTGCGGGCCGTCGTGCTCGCTGCCGAGGGCCGGGTGTTCTCGGCCGGACTCGACCTGACCGACCTCCGCCCCTTGCCAGGCACCGAGGGCCTCGGTCGGGTCCAAGCTGGGCTCGCCACCCAGGAGCACCTGGTCAGTCTGGTTCCGTTGCTGCATCACCACCCGAAGCCGATCATCGCTGCGGTCCAGGGAGCAGCTGTCGGGATGGGGATGGCACTCGCGCTCGGCGCCGACATCCGCGTGATGTCGCCAACCGCATCGTTGACGGCCGCGTTCATCCGGATCGGTCTCAGTGCGTGCGACTTCGGTATCAGCTATCTCCTACCTCACCTGGTCGGCGCCTCGCGAGCCGCGGAGATCCTTCTCACCGGTCGAAAGGTCAGCGCCGACGAGTGTCGAGAGATGGGCCTGGCGGTTGCGCTCGATGACCACCCGACGGTTCGAGCCGTGGAAGTCGCAGGATCGATCATTGCCCACTCGCCGTTTGGGGTGGCAATGACCAAGGACGTGCTGTGGACGAACCTCACGGCACCATCGCTCGCCGCAGCGATGGCCGTCGAGAACCGCACCCAGAACCTCGCTCTGTTGACAGACGACATGAGCGAGGCCGTCACAGCGTTCCTCGAGAAGCGGCCAGCGACATTCCGCAACCGCTGACGCCCGACCAGGTGCCGCTGGACCGAAATGCCCTGTCGTGCGGCTCGTCCTGTTCGCATCGGCCGATCTCGAGGTCGCACCCAACCTCACCGGCGCCGGCCATCAGCTGCCAGCGATGGACATTTGCTCCATCTGACTACCCTTGCTGCTGAACTCAATGTTGGTCTGAGGTCGTTTACCCTCGGGACTGCCACGGACGCGCCGAGTGGCCAGCTCGGGTCGGCGTTCACTATCGCCGTGCGCACCCACCGGACCCGGAAGGGGTGCTGTTCGGGCAACGAGTCGCACTCCTCGTCCCCACCGGACTCCGCCAGCGCGGCTGTGCGTTCCTCGTCGTAGACATCGCTGATGCGCTTCAGGAACAGCAGCGGGAACACCTAGGCCTTGAAGTCCGACGCGTCGACGGGGCCACGCAGGATGTTCGCGGCGTCCCACAGCCAGGACTCGAGGGATCGGTCGGAGACCGACGCCAGGCTCATGCGGCGACACCCCTTGTCGCGGGCGCGAGGACCCCAGCGCGCTCGGCAACTGCGCTTGTCATCACCACTCCCCTCCCTTGGAACATCGCGCCATCCATCTGTGACAGTCCGAGTACGGGCCATGCACAGTCGCTGTCGGCTGGGTTCCCGCACGGAGCTGGCTGGGGGTGACCAATCATTTCTCACCTCGCGGCCAGCCATGACAGTGGGCGCCTGAGCCCCGGGTTCCGTCCCCTGCCAGGGCTACCGCCCTCACCCGTTCGGGTGATCCACGCACCGGCACAGGCTGCCGATTGAGTCCTCATGCAAAGAGCACGAAGGACACAGCGGGCCGTGCTGGCTGACTGGAACAGCCCCCGCTTGGTGGAGGCCTCAGGCCGTGGGTCCCGAGCGTCCGGGCCCCAACCCAAAGCGGCCATCGGGGCGACGTTGGAAGAGGTGACCGCAGCGGTGAGCGTCCTCGACGCACGCCTCCGCCCAGCCGGTCTCCGGATCAACCGCGCCTCGACCGGACTCTCGATCGTGCCGATCGTTCGCCCCGACGCCGGTTCGGGATCGCA
>CBFHWN010000078.1:0-2296 GCA_965659595.1 uncultured Ilumatobacteraceae bacterium
GCCTGCGGTGGCGACGACGGCGACTCGTCGAGCGAGCCCTCGACCGACAGCGTCGCCGCCGGCGACGACTGCCCCACGATCTCCGACGGCGTGCTGACCATCGCCACCGGTGAGCCGGCCTACTCCCCCTGGGTCGAGAACGATGCACCCGAATCGGGTGCAGGCTTCGAAGCGGCCGTCGCACTCGCCGTAGCCGGCGAACTCGGCTACGAAGGCGAGTCGGTCGTGTGGGTGCGCACCACCTTCGACGAGGCGATCCAGCCCGGCGCCAAGAACTTCGACTTCAACGTCCAGCAGTACTCGATCACGCCCGAGCGCGCCGAGACCATCAGCTTCAGCGATCCGTACTACACGACCAACCAGGCACTGGTGGCCCTCGACGGTTCACCGGCCGTCGGCGCCTCGACGACGGCCGACCTGGTCGACGTGAAGTTCGGTGCTCAGGCCGGCACTACGAGCCTCTCGTTCATCACCGACGTGATCGCTCCGAACACTGAGTCCTTCGTGTACGACGACAACGCCGGCGCCAAGGCCGCTCTCGAAGCCGGTCAGATCGACGCCATCGTGGTCGACCTCCCGACCGCTTTCTACATCGCGGCCGTCGAGATCGACGGTGCCTCGGTCGTCGGCCAGTTCCCCGCTGACTCCGGCGGCACGACCGACGAGTTCGGCTTCGTGTTCGAGAAGGACAACACCCTCGTCGGCTGCGTGAACGCGGCACTCGCGTCGTTGAAGAGCTCGGGCGAACTTGCTTCGATCGAGCAGCAGTGGTTGAGCGACAAGACCGGCGCTCCGGTCATCAGCGTCGGCTGATCAACCGACCGACATGAACAAGCAGGTGCCCGGGACGAGCGATCTCCCGGGCACCGTCGCGTCCGACCCCAGCCTCGGCTCGCCCACACGGCGGCAACTCTTTGAACGTCGCCAACGTCGTCGCTCGATTGTGATCGCGGCCACGTCGACGTTCGTCGTCGTCGCGGCGATCGTCGTCCTCGTACCGAAAACTCCCGGCTGGTACAAGGTTCGTCGCTCGTTCTTCAACAGCGAAGTCTTCGGTGACACTTTTCCTCTGCTGCTCGAGGCCTTCGTCAAGAACCTCCAGATCTTCGCGTGGTGCACCCCTGTCATCCTCGTCTGGGGCATGTTCATCGCCATCTGCCGCAATGTGCGAACTCCTGCGCTATTTCCGCTGCGCATGTTCGCCGCCGCTTACACCGACATCTTCCGTGGGGTTCCGGTCATCCTCACGATTCTTCTCATCGGCTTTGGCGTGCCCGGCCTCGGCCTGGAGCGCCCGTACAACTCGCCGTATCTGTGGGGATCGGTCGCATTGATCCTCGCCTACTCGGCGTACGTCGCCGAAGTATTCCGAGCCGGCATCGAAAGCGTGCACGAGAGTCAGCGCGCCGGTGCACGCTCGCTGGGTCTTTCCTCCGGGCAGACGATGCGCCATGTGGTCCTCCCCCAAGCAGTACGCCGGGTGATTCCCCCTCTCATGAACGACCTCGTGTCGTTGCAGAAGGATGTGGCACTCGTGAGTCTCATCGGACCCATTGAGATTCTTCGTCGAGCCGGCATCGAGAAGTCGAAGTTCGCCAACTTCACCCCGTACGTGGGAGCGGCGATCATCTTCCTGATCCTGACGATTCCCGAAACTCGCTTCGTCGACTACCTCGTTGCCCGGGAGCGACGTCGAACCAGTGGAACGGCCGTGCAATGAAGCTCGTCCTCGACGACGTTCGCAAGAACTTCGGTGACCGGACCGTCCTGTCCGGGGTGTCGTTGTCGATCGCTGAGAGCGAAGTCGTGGCGTTCGTCGGATCGTCCGGAAGCGGCAAGAGCACTCTGCTGCGTTGCATCAACCTCCTCGAGCCCATCGACGACGGCCGAATCCTGCTCGACGGCGACGACATCAGCGTGCCCGGGCTTCCGCCCGACCCCATTCGCCGTCGAGTGGGAATGGTCTTCCAGAGCTTCAACCTCTTCCCCCATCTGAGTGTCGTCGACAACGTCGCCCTCGGCCCGCGCAAAGTCATGGGGGTCTCGAGGCGCGATGCCCGAGCGCGCGCACGCAACCTGGTGGCGCGCCTCGGACTATCCGATCGAGCCGATGCTTATCCCGACCAACTCTCCGGAGGTCAACAGCAACGGGTCGCCATCGCACGAAGCCTGGCCGTCGAACCAGAAGTGATGCTCCTCGACGAGATCACCTCCGCTCTCGACCCTGAACTGGTGGGCGAGGTTCTCGACGTGGTGCGTGAACTCAAAGCAAACGGAATGACCATGCTTTTGGCAA
>CBFHWN010000078.1:2306-9379 GCA_965659595.1 uncultured Ilumatobacteraceae bacterium
ACGAGATGGCTTTCGCCCGAGAGATCGCCGACCGCGTGTGCTTCCTTGACGAAGGGTCCATCCTCGAGCAAGGTCCGCCCGAACGACTCTTCTCCGACCCGACCGAAGAACGGACCCGGCAATTCCTTCAACGAGTGATCGACTCCGGACGACTCTGACCGAGGTTCAGGCCCCCGGAAGTTCGTAATCGGCAAAACGGTCGCGAAGAGTCTTCTTCGAGAACTTGCCCACACTTGTCTTCGGCACCTCGTCGATGAACACCACGTCGTCGGGCAGCTGCCACTTGGCGAGGATCGGCGCGAGATGAGCGAGTACGTCGTCGCGCGTCATCTCCTGCCCCGACTCGAGTACGACGCAGGCCAGTGGTCGCTCGCTCCATTTCGGGTGCGGAACACCGATCACCGCCGCTTCACGAATCTTGGGATGAGCCATCAATTCGTTCTCGATCTCGACCGAACTGATCCATTCGCCACCCGACTTGATGAGGTCCTTGGTTCGGTCGAGGAGGCGAATGCGTCCACGCTCGTCGATCGACGCCACGTCTCCCGTCCGCAACCAACCGTCGTCGGTGAAACTTTCACCCGCCCGTTCGTCGTTGTAGTAGGTGGCAGCGATCCAGTTGCCGCGACACTGCAACTCGCCGCTCGACTCGCCGTCCCACGGAACACTCGTGGTGGTACCCGGCTCGACGACTCGACACTCCACACCGAACATGATGCGGCCGACCTGTGTTCGCAGATCAGCCTGTGAATCGGCGTCGAGGAGCAATTGGTCGCTGTCGAGGTGGCACACCGCCGCCAGCGGGCTGGTCTCGGTCATACCCCACGCCTGGAGAATCGGGAGGCCGGTCTGCTCGCGGAAAGCCTCCGACAAAGCTCGCGGCACCGCTGAGCCTCCGCACGGAATAGCTCGCAAGCTCGACGTGTCGCGTCCCTTCAACTCGGGAAGCACACCCATCCAGATCGTCGGCACTCCGGCGGCCACGGTGACTTTCTCGTTCACCACCAGATCGGCCACAGCCTTCGGCGACAGGTCGGGGCCCGGCATCACGAGATCGGCACCGGCGGCGACGGCGGCATGGGCGAGACCCCACGCATTGGCGTGGAACATGGGTACGACCGGCAGGATCGAATCACGCTCCGATACACCGAGCCCCTCGGCCATCATCGCCGCCATGGTGTGCAGGAACGTGCTGCGGTGCGAATACACGACACCCTTCGGATTGCCCGTTGTGCCGCTCGTGTAACACATCGACGCCGCGGTGTTCTCGTTCACCTCGACGAACTCGGCCGGTTCGGCGGTCGCCAACAATTCTTCGTAGTCGTGCCTTGTGATTCCGGCGAGATCATCGGGGACATCGCCCTTGCCGTCGTCCATGATCACGAGACGCTTCACCGTCGCGAACGTCGGCAGCAGCGGTGCAAGCAAGCCGATCAGAGAACGATCGACGAAGATCACCTCGTCCTCGGCATGGTTCACGATGTAGGTGAGTTGTTCGGGGAAGAGTCGGATGTTGAGGGTGTGAAGGACTCGGCCGGTGCACGGCGCCGCGAAGTACAACTCGAGATGCCGGGCAGTGTTCCAGGCGAAGGTGGCGACACGTCCTGACGACGAGATGCCGAGCCGATCGAGCACCGTTCCCAACTTGCGGGTACGCGTGGCCCACTCGGCGTAGGTGGTCCGTTCGATACCTGTCGCCGTGGCGGTCGTGATCGTCTTGCGCCCGTAGTAGCGCTCGGCGCGGTCGAACAAGTGAAGAATCGACAGCGGCACGTCTTGCATGAGTCCGGTGAAAGTCGGCTTCGAATCATTCGTGTTCATGTTTCCCCCGAGGTTCACGCTCACGGCGACCTGACCTACCGAAGGGTAGTCCTCATCCCTAGGATGCTCTAGATGTCCGGACCGTCCGAACACGTCGCTCCGTGGGCTCGTCGGGGCATCCTCGTCTCAGCCGGCCTCCTCTTCGCCCTTGGTACTTTCGGATCGAACATCGGACCGGCCTGGATCGACGAACGGCCGGCCGTGGTGCTCGCGCTGTCGTCTCGAAATCGGAACCTGTTCGGCTCGGTGCCGTTCATCGACGCGCTGCCCTACTCGATCATCGGCTTCAGCCGGATCCTCGCCGCCGCAGTGGTGCTCTTCTACCTCGGCCGTTGGTACGGGCATCGCGCCATCACCTGGACCGAGACGAAGGTGGGCGAACTGCCTCCGATCTACCGCTGGTTCCAGACTGGTATCGACCGAGCCGGCTGGCTCCTCGTGATCCTCATGCCGGGCAGCAATCTCGTCTGCATCATGGCCGGCTACCGGCGAATGGCGCCTCGCCTGTTCGTTCCGCTCGTCGCGATCGGAATCGTCCTCAAACTCGCCGTGCTCTGGGCCGGCGGGCGAATTTTCGAGGATCAGATCCGCTCGTTTCTCGGCTGGATCGAGGACTACCAATGGTGGGTCGTGGGTGGGCTGTTCCTGTTGTCGTTCCTCCAGTCGGGACGTCAGGCTCGACGTTCCATCCCCGACGTCATTCACGAGATCGAGCACCCGACGCTCGACGGCGAGACGGGCACGACTACGCAGCACCCCGAGAACTAACCTAGTTTTCGGGCGCTTTCGAGCCTCTCTCAACAAGGAGTTCCCATGTCCATCAAGGTCGGCGACACCATTCCCAACACCACCCTTCGAGTCCTCGGCGCCGATGGCATGCCGCAGACCGTCAACTCGCACGACGTACTCGGATCGGGCAAGGTCGTCCTGTTTGCGGTGCCGGGAGCTTTCACCCCCGGTTGCTCGATGATCCACCTGCCTGGCTACGTGCAGAACCGTGAGGCTTTGCAGGCCAAGGGCGTACAGACGATCGCGTGCGTCAGTGTGAACGATCCGTGGGTGATGGATGCGTGGGGCAAGGCCCAGGGCGCCGACGGAATCGTGATGCTCGCCGACGGTGGCGAATTCACCCAAGAGATGGGTTTGCAGATGGACGGCTCAGGCTTCGGTCTCGGCAACCGCTCGCAGCGTTACTCGGCCATCCTCGACAACGGTGTGGTCACCGAGATCAACGTCGAGGACGGACCCGGCGTGAGTGTGAGCGCCTGCGAAGTGGTGCTCGGTCACCTCTGACCGAGAAATACATCTAGACCTCGATAGCGGCGTCGAGCCCGATCGTGAGGCCGGGCAACGACCCGATTTTCTTGCACGCCAGCACCACACCGGGCATGAAACTCACGCGGTCGTAGCTGTCCTGACGAATGGTCAGAGTCTGACCGGCCGCGCCGAGGATCACTTCTTGATGTGCCACCATGCCGCGCATACGTACGGCGTGCACACGGATGTCGGCCGGTCCTTTGCCTCCGCGCGCGCCTTCGATCACTTCGTGAGTGGTGGGGTCGGGAGCCCAGTCGCACGACGCGGCGGCCATGCGGCGCGCCGTGGCGACCGCCGTTCCACTCGGCGCATCGGCTTTGTTGTCGTGGTGCAGCTCGATGATCTCGGCCGTGTCGAACCACGCGGACGCCATCTCGGCGAACTTCATCATGAGGACAGCGCTGATCGCGAAGTTGGCGGCGATGAGACAGTTCGACGACGAGAACGCCGAGCGAAAGACTGCGTAGTCGTCGTCGGTGAATCCGGTGGTTCCGACCACCGCGTGCACTCCGTGAAGAGCACACCACTGAAGATTGGTACGTGATGCCGCGGCCACTGTGAAGTCGACGGCGACTTCGACTCCGGCGTCGGCCATGGCGCGGGGATCGGACGAGATCGTGATGCCGTGCACCATCTGACCACTCGCCGCCGGATCGACAGCGGCGACCAACTCGAGATCGGGATCGGCTGCGACCGCGTCGCACACCGTGGCACCCATACGGCCTCCGGCACCGAAGACACCGACTTTGATGGGAGACACAGAACCTGATCGAGGCCGTGACGCGGACATGCCCGAGATCCTAAACCAGGACCCCGGGCATGCTTCGTGTGTTTGTCGGTTGCGACTGAGTCAGCGGTGACGACGCGGGCCACGATCGCGACCACCGCGACCACCGTCTCGACCGCCATCACGGCCGCCACGACGCTCACCGCGCTCTTCGCTACCGGCTTCGCCACCGGGACCAAGGTCGCCGATCTGGCTCGCAATTTCGGAGTCGAACGCGTCGTCGAAACTCACCGACACCGGACCACCCGACGACGACGCCGGAGCCGTGTCGCCGTTGCTCGTGGGCTCGGGACCATCGCCGACCGGAGTGAGCGACACCTTGCCCTTGTCGTCGATGTCATCGACGCGAACTTCGAGTTCCTGACCGAGGGTGAGTACGTCTTCGACGTTGTTGATGCGCTTACCGCGACCCAACTTCGAGATGTGCACGAGTCCGTCACGTCCGGGAAGGATGTTGACGAAGGCGCCGAACTTGGTGATCGACACCACACGACCGTTGTACACCGCGCCGAGTTCGGCCTTGGGCGGGTCGACGATGGCGAGGATACGAGCCTTGGCGTCTTCCATCCGGAAACCTTCGACGGCTCCGATTGTCACGATGCCCACCACTCCGTCGTCGTCGACACTGATGTCGGCACCCGTTTCCTGCTGGATGGTGTTGATGATCTTGCCCTTCGGGCCGATCACTTCGCCCACCTTGTCGAGCGGGATGGTGATCGAGATGATCTTCGGTGCCGACTCGGCTACTTCGGTGCGCGGTGCGGCGATCGCCGCGTTCATCACATCGAGGATCGCGAGACGGGCTTCTTTGGCCTGTCCGAGTGCAGCCGTCAGAACGTCGGCCGGGATGCCGTCGATCTTGGTGTCGAGCTGCAACGCAGTGACCACATCGGCGGTTCCAGCGACCTTGAAGTCCATGTCGCCGAAAGCGTCTTCGGCCCCGAGGATGTCGGTCAGGCTCGTGTACTTGCCTTCTGCATATACGAGACCCATGGCGATACCGGCGACCGGCGCCTTGATCGGCACGCCGGCGTCCATGAGCGACAGCGACGACGAGCACACCGACGCCATCGAGGTGGACCCGTTCGATGACATCACTTCCGACACCAGACGCAACGCGTAGGCGAATTCTTCCTGGCTCGGAACCACCGGCAGAAGTGCACGGGCAGCAAGTGCACCGTGGCCGATCTCACGGCGCTTGGGCGAACCCACGCGACCGGTTTCACCGTTGGCCCACGGCGCCATGTTGTAGTGGTGCATGTAACGCTTCTCGTTCACCGGGGAGAGCGAGTCGATCATCTGGTTCATACGCGGCATGGCCAGTGTGGTCACGTTCATGACCTGCGTCTCACCACGCTGGAAGAGACCCGAACCGTGAGCCGATGGGAGCACTCGCACTTCGGCCGACACCGGGCGAAGATCGCGCGGGCCTCGTCCGTCGATTCGCATGCCTTCGTCGACGATGCGCTTGCGAACAAGCTTCTTGGTAAGGCTGCGAACCGCTTCCTTCACTTCCTTCTCGCGGCCGGCGAAGGCCTGACCTTCACCGCACAGCCCGGCGATGGCCTTGGCCGAGGCGGCGTCGGTGGCATCATTGCGATCGGACTTCTTGGCGATCGTGATGGCCGAAGCCAGATCGGACGAGATAGCCGATTCGACGGCGGCGTAGACGTCATCGGTGTAGTCGAGCACGGGCGTGTACGCCAGCGGCGTGATCGGGCCCTTGGTGCTGATGACCGAAGCGACGAGCTGACGCTGCAGAGCGATCGACTCCTTGATCCACTGCTTCGAGGCTTCGAGGCCACCGGCGAGCACTGCTTCGTCAACCTTCGGCGCGCCACTCTCGTAGAACTCGAACGACTTCTCGGTACCACCGGCTTCCACCATCATGATGGCGACGTCGCCGTTGTCGAGCTCGCGGCCGGCGACCACGAGTTCGAAGGTGCTCTCGTCACCCTCCGCGTAGGTGGGATGAGGAATCCAGGTTCCGTCCTGTGCGAATGCGATGCGCACGGCACCAATCGGTCCGTCGAATGGGATACCCGAGATCATGAGCGCAGCCGACGCCGCGTTGATGCTCAGCACATCGTGAGGGTTGACCTGATCGGCGCCGAGAACGGTGAGCACGATCTGCACTTCGTTCCGGAAGCCATCGGGGAACGCCGGACGAAGCGGGCGGTCGGTGAGACGACAGGTCAGGATGGCGTCCTCGGTGGGACGTCCTTCACGACGGAAGAACGAGCCGGGGATCTTGCCGGCCGCGTAGGCCCGCTCTTCCACGTCGACGGTGAGCGGGAAGAAATCGACTCCCGGTCGTACGTCCTTAGCCGCGTTAGCGGTGGCGAGGACAATGCTGTTACCGATGGTCGCAACCACCGCACCCTGACTCTGCAGGGCAAATCGGCCGGTCTCGAAGGACAGGCTCTTGTCAGTACCAGAAACGGCACCAGACACTCGAATGGCATCCGCCATGACGAGCTCCTTTCGGGCGGCGAACTCTCGCCGCATCAGGAGCAGCGGGACGGTTCCCAGTCGGCGGCACCGCGTCCTCGGAGACGGTACGGGCGACTGACAACCGATCCTTCACTGCTCGGTATGTGTGGTGCACCTCGTCATGAGGTGCCTATGTGATGGCCGACCGTGTGTCGGCCACCCACAGTCTTAGCGACGCAGACCGAGTTCGGCCACGATTTCGCGGTACCGCTCGACGTTGCAGCTCTTCACGTAGTCGAGGAGCCGACGACGGCGTCCGACCAGCATCAGGAGGCCACGACGGCTGTGGTGGTCCTTCGGATGGGTCTTCAGGTGATCAGTGAGGTGGGTGATGCGGTCGCTCAGGAGAGCGATCTGCACCTCGGGTGATCCGGTGTCGGAGTCGTGCTTGCGATGCTTCGCAATCGTGTCGACCTTGGGCGTTGCTGCCATGACTGTTGCCTTCCGTAGTGTTTGAAGCGGAGGTCGCCCCGGATATCCGGAGCATCACGCCAGAGCCGGAGCCCCAACGGACCTGGCCAGCCTAGGGGTGAGTGACGCCCGTTCCACCGGAGGTCGGGTCCGGCCAGGGAGCCACTCCCCGATACCCTGACCACGTGTTCACCGGCATCGTGGAAGAACTCGGCACCGTGGTGTCGTCGGCGCCGGTCACCAC
>CBFHWN010000079.1:0-9269 GCA_965659595.1 uncultured Ilumatobacteraceae bacterium
GACCCGACTGGCGCGCCACCGGGATAGGCGGATTCCTTCCAGATTCGAACTTGGTAGCCGGACTTCGCGCCACCGGTGCACGACGTCGGAGAGGTCGCCGTGACACTCGTGCAGACGAAGACCTTGATCCCGGCCCGAGGCCGAAGGACGACGTCGGCGGTCACATCGCCGCCCGGCACGATCACGACCTGACGGGCGGCCGGTTCGGAACCAGTCCGCGTGAACGACAGTGTGTAGGTGCCTGGTGCGATGCCCTCCAGGCGATACCGGCCGACGCAGTCGGTGACTCCGGGTGGACACGACGACGCCGTGGTCGTGAGGCGTGTCACGAGGCCGTTGCTGATGCGCACCGTCACCCCGCCGACCGGACCGCTGGCGTCGGTGACGCGACCACTGACCTGACCAGTCGACGCCACGAGATCGAAGTTCAATTGAACATTGAGCGAACTCGAACTCAGGACGACGTTTCGGACGACGGTCGAGAAGTCACCGCCACCCACCGACAGTGTGTAGATGCCAGGTGCCGGGAGGCCAGAGAGCGAGAAGGTGCCGATCTCGTTCAGAGTCGTCGTGGACTGGTCGTCGACGCTCACGGTGGTCGTGGTGAAGGTGTTCTCCCCGTCGGTGGCCGACACGGCGACACCTCCGATCGCCGAACCGGCCGTGTTCCGCACCAGACCCGAGATCGATCCGGTGGAGGGATCGAGTACGACGTTGAGTCCGGTCAGCTGCTGACCACTGGCGAGCGAGATCGTGAGCGACTTCGTGGCGTAACCGTCGAGCGAGACGGTGAGCGCGTAGCTCGCCGGTGTGAGCAGATCGGGCAGGACGAAGGATCCGACGTTGCCGGTGGTCAACGACAGCGTCGCGGTGTCGAGGTCGGCGGACTCGACGGTGATGGTGGCCGCGCCGAGAGGGCCGTCGGGTCCGTTCACGATGCCGTCGATGCGCCCATCGCCGGCCCGCAATTGGACGGTGATGCCCGAACGCGTCTCTCCACCGGCCAGCTGGATCGACAGCTGCGTCGTGATGGAGCCCACCTTGCGAATGCGGAGGGTGTAGGCGCCAGGAGCGGGGACGTCGGTGAACTCGAAAGTTCCTGTGTTGTCGGTGATCACATTGCCGATGACGGCGTCGTTGATGCCGCCGGTCACCGCCGCTGGAACGATGAGGTCGACAATCGTCCCTTCCACGACTCCACCGACGACGACTCCACGCACCGTTGCCGGTTGTCCACCGAGAAGCATGTCGATGCCGTCGCGTGTCTGGCCGGAGTTCAGTCCGACGTCGGGCGAATTGTCGAATTCGCTCACGTCGCCGAACCAGCGTGAGTCGTACCCGGCGGCCACGGCACGAAATCGGAACGGCCCGGGACCGAGATTGTCGACCACGAAGGTTCCGTCCTCGGCGGTGGCCACCGAGCGGATCGGCCGCTCGGTCACGGCGGTGAGGTACACCTCGACGGTGGCACCGGCGATGCCGTCTTTGGACGATCGTGCCACGACGGTGCCGGTGATCGTGCCAGGCGAGAAGCCGGCGCTCGGATCAGCGGCGCCGAAGGCCTGCTCGAGGAGTTTGTCGTCGGTCGTCGTCGCGTCGACGACGTTCTGAAGGTTGCGCGAGAACACGACTCCGAAGATCGACGCGGCGATCAGGAGCCCGATGAACGAGAACATCAGGCGACTGATCCGAGGGGTCTGGACGAAGGTCACCATTTGCTCGGAGCCAGGAATGCCGTCGTCGACGCCGATGGACAGATTGCGAACCATGGGCGGTCCGGCCCACGGCCGTTTGGCGGTCACGCGCAACGGAGTCGAGCGCTGCTCCCCGGGCGGGATATCGATCTCGGGGCGGTCGAAGATCCCACGCACCAAGGCTTCGGGGTCGGACACATTGAGCCGAGCGACCGATTCGGTGTTGCCCAAGTTCTGGATGGTGACGGCGAATTCACCCTTGCTGCCACCCACGACCTGAATCGGCTGTACCTGAACGTTCAAATGGGGGCGAGCATCGACGTCGAGAGTGAAGGTGAGAAGAGTCGGATTCTCCGGTTTCAGTTCGGATCGAATCTGAACCGTGAGAATCTTCAGACCCGATGGGAAATCGTCGGGGAGATCGATCGTCAGATCGAAGGTTCCGGTCGACTCTGGAAAGAGTTGCAGGCGCTCGGGCGAGACGCGGATCCAGTCGCGGTCGATGCCGAGAATTCGAATGTCGAACGCGTCGACGAGGTGGGCAGTGTTGGCAACGGAAACGGTCGCCGAAACAGGAATGCCGGCGTAGGCGGGAGTACGCGTCGGTTCGATGCTCGCCCGGAGGCTCACGTCGGGACCCTCATGGTGACGGTGCCAAGATCTTGATCGGCATTGGCGATCTGAACGAGGACGACGGTGTCGGCGTAGCCGTCGAGGGAGAAGGTCAACGTCCACCAGCCCGAGGTCACGTTCTCGAGTCGGAACGCTCCGTTGGGATCGGTCGACAAGGTGCTGAGGGCCAGATCGCCACTCGTGGCCACGATCGTGACTCCGGGAAGGGCGGTCGTCGTGGCGTTCTTCACGAGGCCGGTCACCACACTGAGTGAGCGGTCGAGTGAGATGTTGACGGTGGAGGCTCCCGAAGTGGTGGTCAGTCGGACGGCCACGGTCTCGGTCTGGTATCCCTCTTTGCTGAACGTCAGGACGTAGTTGCCCGGTGCCGGCAGACCGGCCAATGAGTACTCGCCGCCGGCGTCGACCGAGATCGTCTGACCGACGATCGCTCCATTGCTCGCCGTGATCGACACGCCACCGAGGGCCGCACCACTGCCGTCGGTGACTGCGCCGCGTACCACGCCGGTTCCGCGACTCATGACGATGCTGTTGGGCAGAACGATCGATTCGCCCGGTCCGACCTTGACGGTGAGTGTTTGCGTCCCGTAACCCTCGAGCGCGATCTGTACGAGATAGGTGGCCGGCGACCTGAGTTCACCGAGGACGAATACGCCGACGTCCTCGCCGGTCGTCGGCGTCGTGGACGAGATGGTGTCGGCGCCAGCGGTTGCCGTGATCGCCGCACCGCCGAGTGGGGTGCCGGCCTGATCGACGACGAGACCGGTGATGGAACCCGGTCCGGCCTGCAACTTGACCGTCGGAATGGCAAGGGTTTCGCCGGCCGACACTTCTTGGAAGAGCTGGATCGGTTCGAAACCAGGTGCGGTGAACGACAAGCGGAAACGACCGGGAGACGGCAGGTCGGGAATCTCGAAGGTGCCATCGGCGGTCGACGTCGCCGACACGATCGTGTCACTCGGGGAGTCGTCGATCATGAGGCGTGCTTCGATGTTGGCGATCGGTGCCGGTTCGCCACCCGAGACCGCTCCCTTGATGGTGGCCGATTCGCCCACCACTTCGACATCGGGCAGTTCGATGGATTCGTCTGACGGAACGACGCGTTGATCGAAAGGAATCTTCTGACTCTCGTAGCCGGCGCCGGACACTTCGAGTTCGTAGCGACCGGGCGCGAGGCCGGCGAGCAGCACCACACCATCGACATCGCTCGAGCCGGCGATCGGTGGGCGTCCACTGTCGATCGGAGTCGCAGTGAGGATCAGACGGGGGAGGGCGCGACCGTCGGATGCGGCCACGATGCGGGCCGTGATCGATCCGATCGACACCGACGGGTCAGGTTTGGCGCCTTCCAGCCAACTCTCGGCGACCGCCTTCTTGGCTTGTTGCCCTGCGAGGGCGGCTCGGAAACCAGCCGAGAACACCAACGCCCACAGGACGATGATCGACAACAGGACGACGGCGGTGAGAAGGCCTCGGCTGAGTCGGGGCTTCTGCGTGAAGGTGACAGTTTCGCTCAGGCTGGCCGACCGGCTCGCCACGTCGATCTGAATAGCGCGCGGGATCGCATTGCCCGACAAGGGACGCTTGCCCTTGGCGTTGACTCGGAAAGCGAGGGCCTGTCCGCCTTCTAGCTGGGCGCGTCTCGGTTCGATCACGTACTTGAGGGCTCGATCGGTGTCGCCGGCCGTGACGCTCACGCCGGTCGGTCGGGTGCCGCGGTTGGTGGCCGTGACGATGAAAGAGGTCGAACCTCCACCGAGCACGACTTTGGGGGCGACCGACACCGACAACTCGTCGTGTGGCGCCACTTGAACGTTGGCGGTGAGGGTGCCCACCTGGCCGTTCTCGTCGTTGATCTCGATCGGCAATTGGTAGAGACCAGCCGGCGTCTCACGAGGGAGTGTGATTT
Organism: uncultured Ilumatobacteraceae bacterium; assembly: GCA_965659595.1. GTDB lineage: Bacteria > Actinomycetota > Acidimicrobiia > Acidimicrobiales > Ilumatobacteraceae > Casp-actino8. The sequence goes on from CBFHWN010000079.1 coordinate 4,237, forward strand.
CGAGCTCGATGTCGGCCGTCTCACCCGGGAACAGCGATACGACGAGTGGCCGTGCGGAGTAGTTCTCGGTCGGGATGAGACCCGGCCGAGCATGCACTTCCTTGATCGTCTCTTCGTCGTTCTGCACTTGGACGACGATTTCAAAAGGCACACCGACGAAGGCGTTGTATTGCTGGGTGGTCAGGCGAGCCCTCATCCGTCGTCACCGCCGGATGGAACTTCTTCGACGTAGGAGCGGACGCGTTCGGATTGACGGGATGGCTGGCGCGAGTCGGTCGTCTTGAGGCCGATGCCCTCGGTGGGGGGACCGGCAAGAGTTCCGAATCCAGGATCGACGGGAAGGATCACCTGCAAGTCGAGACCGGGCCGGAACTTTCCGTCGACCGCGCCCCAGAAGTCCTTCGACGTCCGGGTGTCGCCAGCACCGATGAGCAATTCGATCGGAGATCCGAGCGACGCGAATTCGGGCGGCATGTCGTCCATGTCGAGTCTGCGGACGCGAAGAAGACCTTGCAGAAGACGTCCGAGCAGCACGTGTTCGTCGCGCTGGTCGCCGGTCCAGGTCGAGACGAAATAACTCACGCGGACGCGCGGCAACGACAGTCGACGAGTCTTGGAACTCCCGTCTCCGACGAGCTCGACTCCACTGCCGACTCGCTTGTCTTCGCGTCGGATGTCCCACATGAATGCGTTGACCGTCGGACGGGTGATGCCGGTGCTCCACTCTCGATCGGGCATGGCGAACGACACCGCTATTTCACGGCCGAGGGGAACCGTCTTGCGAAGGTGTTGTTCGAGGACGTCGTCGAGAACGTGGAGCATCGTCGGTCACCAGATCCAGGTCACGAGGTAATAGATCGCAACGGTGAGGGCCGAGCCGATGATCGAGCCGAAGAGAAGGATCGGCCATCGCCGAACCTTCTCGGCTGGAACCAGAACTTCTCGAATGATGGAACGAACTTCGATCTCGTCGGGTACCTCTTCGACCACGGGGACGACGAGGATCGCCCCACACCGCAGGCAGTTGACTCCGTTTCGAGGGTTGAGTTCTCCGCAATCGGGGCACGGGAGCCACGAACGCTGCGACAGGCCGGCGACCCCGGGGTGCCGTTCACGAGCCATGTCGGATTCGTCGTCGACAAGTCGGGTCGCGCCACGGGAAAAGAAGAGCGGGTAGTCGCAGGCGGCGCAGAACGCATGCGATGATCGGGCGCCCTGCGGGTCGTCGTTCTCGGTTCCGCAATTGGGACAGGTGATCCGAGTCATCACGTCTCCGCCTCCACTGTCGTACCGGCCACGCGCAGCTCGACGACGCAATGGGCCGGGGTGATCTCTCTCATCAATTTCACCAGGTCGGTCGGGGTGCCGTGCGTGATACCGGCCACCGAAACGGTCACACGTCCGTCACAGTTCGGCGCCTCGCCGAGACGATGAATTCCGCCGTCGTCGTCGACGTCGATAGGTCCCTCGACGAACGGCTCGATGAGCGACTCCAGATGCTCGCGGGTTCCTTTTCGGAGGATGAGAGCACCGGTGCGAGCGAGAAGATCGCGACGTCGCTCGACGGGAAGTGTCTCGGTGTCCGGCGCATCGACGAATCGTCCGAGCCACGACAAGAGATGCTCGGGTGTGACCATCGGATCGGCCAGAAAAGGGATCTGGTCGGCGTGGACTTGAACCGATTCGGCAACCTCTTCGAGTATTCCGAGGAGACCGCACATGACGCGGTCGTCCTGCATCGAGATCGGCAGACGGCGAATCAGCCAGCCCGGCTCGCGACTCATCGGACGACCACCTGAGGGCGGAAGGACAGGGGAAGAGACAGGTCGGCGAGGCGCACGGTGTCGACTCCGCCTCCGATGCGTTGGCCGTTGCGGAGATCGGATTCGAACAGCACGATCTCTTCGACCTGCTCGACTCCGGGTACCTCGCCGAGAAGGTTGGCGATCGCTCCCGATGTGACGTCGAGTCCGAACGGCCATCCATCTCCTTGGGGTCCGCCGAGATGCGGAGAAAGATAGGTGGCGATGGCATCGAGGCAGCGTTGGCGCACTGCAGCGGGCGCTCGTCCGGGCTGCACGCGAACCATCGCCGCTACAGAGACGCCGAGATAGGTGGGCGTTCCGATCTCGAGAGACGTACCGATGACCCGACGGGGTTCGAGATGGTCGCGCAACGTCGTGTACAGGTCGTCGTCGAGCGCGAGGTCGTCGATCGTGATCGCATCGGCGGGGCGCCCGGGATCGGGAACGACCAACAGACGCGACGGGTCGCCGGCATCGGCCGGCGGAGCACACAGCGAGCGACTCACGCGGGGAGAGGCTTCCTTGGCCAAGCGCTCGTGGTCTCCGGCGGTGACCGCACGTCCTCCGGACACCAGTGTGAGCGGCGCCCGAAGTTTGGCGTTGTCGAGAGTCTCGGCATCGATGCCGCCGGTGGCCGGCGTGGGATTGGTCACTCGATCGACGTACGGAACGGCCGACCTCAAGACGTTGAGAGCTCCGGGTCCGACGTTTCCGCGTGCGCCGCCACCTCGGCGGTATCCCGACACCCAGACGGCGGCTCCAGCTGGCGGCATGGCGCCGTGCTGCACCCAGGAGCCGTCGGGTTGTCTGATCCGGGGGCCGAACGAGATGCGGCCACTGACGCTGTCCCACGTGTAGTGGTGGTCGTCCGATGTCGAACGTGAGAAGTCGGACACTTCGGTCCAGGGTTCGACCAGTTCGCCGATCCGCAGTTCGACGCGCTCGTCGGGTCGACGCGGAAGCACGGGTGAGGTCTGCACGTCGAACGTTTGGTTCGGTTGTCCGGATGAGACGCCGATGTACTCGGCGCCGTAGGGCTCGGCATGTTCGGCCGGTGCGGTCCCGCCGATGGCGTGCACCTCGATGTCGCGAATGAGGGGGGAGGTTCGATAGCCGGCCCCGTCGGGACCGGGTGCCAGGAGGCGAAGGCGGAGCCAATGGGCGCGTTCGCTGCCGACAGTCAGCGGAAGGTGTCCCATCGGCACGGCCAATTGGATGCTTCCGTCGCGGTTGAGGCCACCGGTGGAGTCGGACTCGAGTCGGCAGGCGAGCCATCCGTCGGCGGTCCAGACCTCCCAGACCAGCGGCGGACGAGTGGGGTTCACGCCGATTCCTTCCACGTCGGCCGTGACGTCGACTCGGATCACGTAGCCGCCGAGGGTCTCGCGGAATCCGAGGTAGAAGGCGTCTCCTGGAGCGACAGGATCGGATGGGAAGACCCGAACCACTTCATTGGCCAGGACCAAGTCCTGCTGGACGTCGATCGTTCGGCCTTCGTCGGGTTCGCCGCGTCCGTCGCTCGGTGCGGTCCAGGCGAAGATCCGGTCGGGTTGAGTGACGAGCAGATCGGCCACCGTGGAAAACACGATGGGATCTTCACCCGAGGTCGACACCTCGCTGCCGGCCGGAACGAGGACCGTTTCGTCGGGGACCGTGGAGAACGCGAAAGTCACATCGGCGCGCGCGGCGACAGCCGGATACGGGCTCACGCCGACGAGGTCGAGAAAGCTCGTGTAGACGCGATCGGGGACGCGATTCAGTCGATAGAGGGTGAGTTCAGTCATCCAAGCGAACAGCTCGATGAGCGCGACTCCGGGATCGGAGACGTTGTGGTTGGTCCACTCGGGAAGGAAACGCGGAATCATGCGCTTCGCTTCGTCGACCAGATCCTGGAAGCGACGATCGTCGAGATCGGGACGTGGGAAACTCACGATTCATCCTCCGGTGGAATGGTGTAGAAGGGGTACACCAGGTTGCGACGGTCGTTGGTGGAACGAACCGTGTAATCGATCGAGATACGAACGGCGCCATCCATCGAGTCGGGTTCGACAAGGATTTGATCGACGTCGACGCGCGGTTCCCACATGCGTATCGCCTCTTCGACGTACATCTCCATGAGGCCCAAGGTCGCTTCGTTGATCGGTTCGAACATGAGCTCCCAGATGCGGCAACCGAATCGAGGACGGAAGGGCCGCTCGCCGGGCGCGGTCGAGATCACCACGGTCATGGAGCGCTCGAGCTCTTCGGCTCCTCCGACCAGGGTCATCGAGCCGCGTTCGTCGATACGAAGGGGGAACGGAAAACCGCGTCCTACGAAGTCATCGGACATTTCGGTACCCCTTTTCTGATGTGTGCTGCGTTCGTCGTCATGTCATCGGTCCTAGTTGAGCTTCACCATCGAGCCCTTGATCTCGGTGATTCCGCCGGACGAGACCTTGGCGGCGGCCGGACTGAGATCGACCTTCGAGCCGCCACCGTCGACGACGGCACCGGTTGCGCCTTTGATCGTGACCTTCTGGCCTTGGAGGGTGAGGTTCTTGTCGGCCTTGATCGTGATCGCGCCACCCTTGACGGTGATCGTTCCGTCGCCGGCAAGCTCGAGTTGCGCGTCGCCGACGACGATCTTGATCTTGGTGCCCTTCTTCGCGTTGAGCTTCACACCGTCCTTGTCGAACTGAAGGTTGGTCTCGGCCTCGGCGTGCTGAAGAGCGACGACGGCCTTCGACTTGTCGGTGTCTTCGGTGAAGACCAGCTTGGCGCCCGACGCAAGGGTCAAAGAACGTTCGGTGACCTTGTCGCCTTTGGCCGGTTCGGGCGTAGGGGGAGCGTTCTTCTTGCTCCAGATGCCACCGAGTACTACCGGGCTGCGGAAGTCGCCGCCGAGAAAGGCCACCAGGACCTCGTCGCCCACGTCGGGCATCAGATGAAGGCCGCGCTTGTTGCCGGCACCGGGTGAGACCACGCGCGCCCACGCCGATTCGTCGGCGTCGGAAACCGTGGGCAACTTCACCTTCACGCGCCCGGCCTTCTCGGGATCCTTCACGTTGGTGACGGTGCCGATGGCGAACTGACGGCGATTGCGGATCGAACCGCGTTGGGCCGATACGAGATGGTCGGCGAGTGAGCCTCCGGCGTGACGGCCGCCTTCGAAGCGCGAGATCAGAGGTCGACCGACTCCGAAGACGTGTTCGACGCGAGACACGACGAACGTTCCGGCGAGTTGTTTGC
>CBFHWN010000080.1:0-9235 GCA_965659595.1 uncultured Ilumatobacteraceae bacterium
GGTTCAGGAGATCTCGTTCGAACGTCGAATGTCCGATGCCGAGGGCCTCATGTGGCGCCTCGAGAAGGACCCCCACTTGTCCTCCACGTTCGCCAACGTGTCGATCCTCGATCGCCCTCCCGATGTGGATCGATTGCGTCGTCGTATGGAGCGAGCCACGGCCGTCATCCCTCGTCTCCGTCAACGGGTGCACTCGACCCCGGCCAACGTCTCGCCACCTATCTGGGTCGAGGACTCCGACTTCGACATCGACTTCCACGTTCGCCGGGTTGCGCTTCCGGCTCCGGGTTCCATGCGCCAACTGCTCGACTACGTCACATTGGTGGTGGCCGATCCGTTCGATCGCACCCGGCCGCTGTGGCAGTTCGTGGTCGTGGAAGGACTCGAGGGAGGACGTGCCGCTCTCGTCGAAAAACTCCATCACACCATCGCCGACGGCGAGGGAACGGTGCAACTGTCGCTGCAATTCTTCGACTTCGAACGAGAAGCTCCCGATCCCGGGCCAATCGAGAACGACCCCGCCCGCGCTCTTCTCGACGAGTCGCATGCTCACAACGAAATGTGGCGCGACATCATCTCGGGTTCTTTGCGTCTTCCGCTCGCCATGGTTCGTCAGGTGCGAGATCTGGTGGCCGATCCGGCCAGCATTCCGTCACACGGAACTTCGACACTCGAATCGTTGCGAGTGGCCATGGGACAACTCACCGATGTGGAGTCGGCGCATTCACCGCTCTGGACACGACGCTCCACTCGGCGACGGGCCGAGGTTTTACGTGTTCCGTTCGCCGAGGTTCGCGACACGGCCCGACGACTCGGCGGCACGCTCAACACCGCACTGCTGTCGGCGGCGAGCGATGCGGCCGGTCGCTATCACCGCGAGTTCGGCACTCCCGTCGACGACCTGCGAGCGTCGATGGCAGTCAGTACTCGCTTGCGCTCCGACGACGCTGGATCCGCCAATGCCTTCTCACTCGCCCGATTCCTCGTCCCGACCGGCGAGATGGGCCCGGCCGACCGATTCCGACAGGTCGCCGAGCGTTCGCACGAGGCGTCGGCCTCAGTCGGAGGAAGTCTGGCCACCATCGCCACGCTGGCCTCGTCGCTGCCCACGGCCGTCCTCACGCGGGTGGCACGACTTCAGGCGCAGACGGTCGATTTCGCAACGTCCAACGTCAAGGGAACTCCGATGCCGGTCTTCGTGGCCGGCTCCGAGATCGTGCACAACTTCCCGTTCGGACCACTCGGCGGAGTGGCGTTCAATCTCACCTTGTTGTCTCACGTGGGCAGTCTCGACATGGGCCTCAACGTCGACAGTTCGGCGGTCGAACATCCCGAGCGCCTGCGCGAGCTTCTCGGCGAATCGTTTGGCGAACTGGTCGATGCGCCATCTCGCAAAACGATGGCGAAGAAGCCGGAGAAAAAGACGAGCAAGAAGTCGTCGGAACGAAACCCGGCGACCCGAAAGACGTCGAAGCCGACGGCCTGACTGCCGCCGGTCGAACCTTTCAGCTACGAGTGAGAAGGTTGCGAACGTCGAGCAGCAGATCGCTCACTTCGCTCGCCGACACGAGTTCACGACGCACCATCTGCGACAGCGCAGCATCGACGATCTCCAACGCCTCCGCGATCACGTCGTCGTTGGACGTCTTGTCGTTCACCGGCTCTACGACCTGTGTTCCCGTCATCGTCGACTCCTCGCGCTTGCTCGTTCGTCCGGTCAGGACCTGTGTGCGACATCGTCGCGCACACTGATCGTAATGGCGTGGATACGGGAGCGCCCACCGGCGAATGACCTGATAGCGAGGCATCCGGCACAAACGGGTCGAATCTCCGAACCCCGTACGGGTGGCCTACGATCCCGTCGTGGATCTGGCCTCTTCTCGCGTCGTCGTCACCGGGGCCGCCGGAGGAATCGGGGCCGCTCTGGCTCGTCGCTTCCACGCCGACGGAGCGTCGGTCGTGGTCGCCGACACCAACACCGAGGGAATTCGCGCCGTCGCCGAGCACTTGAACGCCATTCGTTCCGACTCGGCCCATTCGGTCGTGGCCGACGTGTCCACGGAAACCGGTAATCGTTCTCTCGTCGAGGCGTCACGTCGAATGCTCGGAGGGATCGACCTGTTCGTCGCCAACGCCGGCGTCGGCCTCGGAACACTTCTCGAAACCACCACTGAGAACGACTGGTCGACATCGTTCGACGTCAACCTCAATGCTCATCGTTGGGCGGCCACGGCCCTTCTGCCCGAATGGCTCGAACGCGGCTCGGGCTACTTCTGTTCCACGGCGTCGGCCGCCGGGCTCCTCGCCCAGATCGGCTCGGCCCCGTACTCCGTCTCGAAACACGCGGCCGTCGCGTTCGCCGAATGGCTCTCGATCACCTACGGAGATCGCGGTGTCCGGGTCAGTTGCCTCTGCCCGCAGGGCGTCAACACCGCCATGCTGAACGGTGGCGACATCGGCGACAACGGCGCCGGAGACGTGGTCCGCGCCGCCGGCGACGTCCTCGAACCCGAACAAGTCGCCGACGTCGTGGCGGCCGCCATCGCCGACGAACGTTTCCTGATCCTCCCTCACCCGCAAGTCGCCGAGTTCGAAGCGAAGAAAGTCGCCGACCGAGACCGATGGCTCGCCGGTATGCGTCGGCTCCAACGACGCGTTCTCGGAGAACTCTGATGGCACCACGAGCGAACCCGGAACAGTCCGAGATCCTTCGACGGATCGGCCTCCGCGCCGGCGAAGAGGCTCGTTTCCGACGCGCCGATCGCGGCCGTTGGCAGGAAGGTCGCATCTCCTGGGTCGAGCGAGACGGAAGCATCACCGTCCACGACGCGCATGGAGCAGCGCGATCTCTCCGACCCGAACGGCTGGAAGTCAAGCGTCCCGGACGACGCGGCAAATTGGCCTGGCACCCGGTCCCCGACGTGGCCCTCACCTGGGAGCAACTCACGCTCTTTTGAACGACTACGGTCGTCTCATGGGCGTACGTCTCGATCCTTCCGACGAATACATGCACGAACTCGGCCCCGAGTCGAACTTCAACGAGAGCATGTACATCAACTGCTTCGATCCCCGACACAAAGTCGGCGGCTGGTTTCGTATGGGCAACCGCGCCAACGAGGGCTACGCGGAAATGACCGTGTGCATTTACCTGCCAGATGGTTCGGTCGGCTTCATGTTCAAGCGACCGCCCATCGACAACAATGATCGCCTCGATGCCGCCGGACTCACCTGGACCATGGTCGAGCCCTTCGAAGAGTTGAAGATCGACTTTCTCGGCAAGGTCGTGGTCCTGTCCGAGCCCGAGCAGATGGTCGACCCGAAGAAGGCGTTCACCGACAACCCGTATTCGGAGTGCGAGGTACACATCACTTTCTCTGGGCAGGGTCGACCGAGCATGTTCGGTGGTGAACCCGACACACCGCACGAAACCCCCGGTGAAGAATTCGCGAAGGGCCACTACGAACAACTCGTGGAAGCGCGCGGAACCATCCGGGTCGGCGATCAGGAGTGGGACATCCAAGGTTTCGGACTGCGAGATCATTCGTGGGGTCCGCGTTACTGGCAGGCACCGTGGTACTACCGCTGGTTGACCGCCAACTTCGATCGCGATCTCGGCTTCATGTTGTCGAGGGTCGCCAAGAAGGACGGGCCCGGGACCCGGGGCGGATTCGTCTGGGAAGACGGACAACTGCACCTGTGCGACCAAGCCGAGATTTCGACCGAATTCCGAGGCGACGATTCGTATCACGAAAAGATCGAGGCGGTACTTCGCTCGTCACGAAGCGGACGGGAGTGGACCTTCACCGGTGAAGTGAAAAGTCTCATCCCACTTCGTAATCGTCGACAGACCCCTGACGGCGAATGGCTCACGACTCGAATCAGTGAGGGCATGACCGAATGGACCATGACTTCCGCCGAGCACGCCGGGAAGAAGGGATACGGCCTGTCGGAGTACCTCGACCAGATCATCGACGGTCAACCGGTCGGTCGCGCCGAATAACCGGCCGATTCGATCGAGCGCTTCAATGTTCGATCAGCACGTCACGTAAAGCCAGCAAGAACGGCATCGGATCGACGTCGACAGCCTCACCGTAGAGTTTCACTTTCGGTTCGGTTCCACTCGGCCTGATCTGCACCCGTACCGAGTTGGGCCCGGACAGGTAGACCCGAACGAGTGAGGCCTCCGGGTGACTCTCGATCGTTGAGACGTGTCGGCCTCCGATCTCCTGCGGTGGAGACGACTGAAACCTCTCCACCACTCGAATACCGTCGTCGGGCGACATGGGGACCGACACCTCGGCGGTTCGATACGCACCGAAACGTCGGGCGATCGCGTCCAGGCGGCCTTCGATGGTGGTCCCCTCGGACCTGGCGAGTCGGGTGATGTCGACCAGAGTCAGCGCAGCACTGATTCCGTCCTTGTCGAGGGGATCGCCACCGACCAGGTAACCGAGGGCTTGCTCGTACGCGAAGACGAGTCGCTCGTTCGGGAAGCGTCGAGCCACGTCGGCTATCCACTTGAATCCGGTGTAGCTCTCCTCGTAATGCACCCCAGCCTCGCGAGCCATGCGTCCGACGAGAGACGATGACACGAGTGTGCTCACCACGAGCCGATCCTCTCCGGACGTGTGGGCCAACACGTGATCGGCCAAGAGCCACCCGATCTCGTCACCGGCCAATCGTCTCCAGCCGCCGTCCGCCGTCGGGATGGCCACACCGAGACGATCGGCGTCGGGATCGTTCGCCAACGCGACGTCGGCATCATGTCGACGAGCCAGATCGACTACTGCGTCCATGGCACCGGGTTCTTCGGGATTCGGGAACGGAACGGTCGGAAAGGTGCCGTCGGGCTCCTGCTGTGATTCGACCACGACGACCTCGACACCGTCGCGCGACCCGAGGACCCGTCCGACGATCTCGCCTCCCACTCCGTGAAGTGCGGTGTAAGCGACCGTCACCCCGACTTCGCTTCGGTCGGCGAGTGAAACCAACGACACGGACGGCACGAAACGCACGTAGTCGTCGACAACTGGTACGTCGAGCCGCACGATGAGCGGATCGTCGACGGACGACAGCAAGATCTTCGTGGGGTCGAGAGCGTCGATGGCCGCGGCTATCTCGGCGTCGATGGGAGGAATGATCTGCGCCCCGGTGCCGAGATACACCTTGTAGCCGTTGTCAGAAGGGGGATTGTGGCTTGCGGTCACCATCACCCCAGCCACGCATCCGAGGCGAGTGATGTTCCAGGCCAGCACCGGCGTCGGTACTTCATGAGGCATGAGGAAGACCTTCATGCCTCGTGCCGCCGCCACCCGCGCCGTGTCGACTGCGAAGTCATGACTCTTCCGCCGGGCGTCCCACCCCACCACCAGGCCCCGCTCGGCGACTCGAACGTCATCGGCAAGAAGACGATCGACGAGTCCGGCCGCCGCACGACGGACCACTAAACGATTCATCCGTCGCGGACCGGCGCCGATGGCGGCTCGGAGTCCCGCCGTGCCGAACGCGAGACCGCCGTTGAAACGCTCGCGAAGGACGTCGACCGGTCCGGCCGACAATTCGTCGATCTCACGCCGGATGTCGTCGTCGGGCTCGGCATCGCGCCAAGCCGCAGCCACGGCACGGATCTCGTCGTCCGAGGGCGACTGCTCGTTCTTCTCGGTCACAGCGAAAGTTTCGCGCTACTGACGCGAATCGAGGGCACGTAGTTCGACGAGAGGACGAGGGCCGACGTGCGAGATGACTTCCGAGGCGGCGATGGCCCCGAGTCGTCCGGCCTCGGCGAGCGAGCGGCCGTTCGTGAGGCCGTAGAGAAAGCCGGCGGCGAAGAGATCCCCGGCTCCGGTCGTGTCGAGAACGTGTTCGACCGGCTCGGCAGCTATCGGGAGAATCTCGTCGCGTGTCACGACTGCCGCTCCGAGCGGACCGCGTGTGACCACTGCGAGAGCGCTGTCGCGGCGTACCGATGCGATCGCCGCCTCGAAATTCTCGGTTTCGTAGAGCGAGCACAGTTCGTCCTCGTTGGCGAATAGTACGTCGACCTCGTCCTCGACCAAGGCGCGAAAATCGTCACGGTGCCGATCGACGCAGAAACTGTCGGACAAGGTGAGCGACACCTGCCGCCCGGCGCGGTGGGCAATGCGTGCCGCGTGCCGGAAGGCCTCCTTGGCGTCATCGCGATCGAAGAGGTAGCCCTCCATGTACAGAATGCGTCCGTCGGCCACGACCGCCTCGTCGACATCGTCGGGACACAAATACGACGACACGCCGAGATAGGTGTTCATGGTCCGCTGCGCGTCGGGTGTCACGACGATGATGCAGCGGCCGGTCGGGATCTCGTCGAGATGCGCTCCCGGAGCGAAGTGAACGCCGACTGCATGGAGATCGTGGCCGAACACTTCTCCGAGCTCATCGGAGCTGACCTTGCCAACGTAAGCGCCGAGTCCTCCGAAACTGGCCACTCCACTCACGGTGTTGGCGGCCGAACCTCCACTCATCTCGATCGCCGAACCGAGGGCTCGATAGAGGTGGAGAGCTCGATCGGTGTCGACGAGAGTCATCGAACCCTTCGTCAGCGCCTGCCGTTCGATGAAGGTGTCGTCGGCGTGCGAGATCACGTCGACGAGAGCGTTGCCGATCCCGACCACGTCGAAACGCGAACCGTCGGCTCGCGGAACGAATCGGCTGCTCGGATCAGGAAACGGCACGGACGTTCACCGTACCGTGCCACTACGCTCGCCGACGTGACCAGCAGTGAGAACGGCCTCGATCCGCACCGGCTTCCGAGGCACGTCGTGCCGAATCGATACGAACTCGAACTCGAACCTGATCTCGTCGACGCGACTTTCTCGGGACGGGTCGTGATCTCGGCCGAGGCGACCGAGATCACACGTCGGATCGTTCTCAACGTCGCCGAGCTCGATATCCGTCAGGTCTTCATCGATGGCGTTCCATCGCCCTACTCGGTCGACGACGAGAGCGAGCGCCTGATCATCGGCACTCTCGACGAGGTCGCCCCCGGACCCGTGGCGATCGACGTGGAGTTCACCGGAGTTCTGAACGACAAACTGCGCGGCTTTTATCGCAGCACCTACCGCGACGATGAAGAGGTCGAGCATGTCGTCGCCTGTACGCAAATGCAGGCCACTGATTGCCGACGGGCTTTCCCGTGCTTCGACGAACCCGACTTCAAGGCCGTCTTCTCCGTGACGTTGATCGTGGACGACGGGCTCTTGGCGGTGAGCAACGGCCCCGAGATCGACCGTCGTGAGCGCGACGGAAAAATAGTGGTGTCCTTCGCCGACACCATGCCCATGAGCACCTACCTCGTCGCCTTCGTCGTCGGGCGACTCGATGCCACCCCGGCAATCGACGTCGGCGGGGTTCCGCTACGCATCGTGCACGTTCCGGGCCAGGCCCATCTCACGGACTTCGGTCTCGACGTCGGTGCCGCGAGTCTTCGTTGGTTCACCGAGTACTACGGCATCCCTTACGCCGATGCCAAAATCGACATGATCGCTCTCCCCGACTTCGCGGCCGGCGCCATGGAGAACGTCGGGTGCATCACGTTCCGCGAAAGCCTGCTCCTGGTCGATCCGGCCACCAGCACCCAGGTCGAGCGCGAACTGGTGGCCGATGTCGTGAGCCACGAACTCGCCCACATGTGGTTCGGCGACCTGGTGACGATGAAGTGGTGGAACGGCATCTGGCTGAACGAAGCGTTCGCCACCTTCATGGAAATCGCCGCGGTCGACGCCTACCGGCCCGCCTGGGAGCGCTGGACGAGTTTCTCGCTCGAGCGTTCGGTCGCCTTCGAGACGGACTCGCTCGTGGCGACTCGCTCGGTCGAGTACGAGGTCCGTACACCCGAGGACTGCGAGGGAATGTTCGACGTCCTCACGTACCAGAAGGGCGGCGCCCTTCTTCGGATGCTCGAGCAGTATCTTGGCCCCGATCGCTTCCGAGATGGTGTGCGGCGGTACCTGTCCACCCACTCCTACGGCAACACCGAGACTTCCGATCTCTGGGACTCGATCGAGGAGGCCGTGGCCGACGACGGAGGAGAACCGGTCCGACGAATCATGGATTCGTGGATCTGGCAACCCGGATTCCCTCTCGTCTCGGCGAGCCTCGTCGAGGACGGCGACCGCAGGCGTGTACGACTCGCTCAACAGCGCTTCCTCTTCGACGCCGAGGCCGACGTTCCACACCAGTCGTGGCTCGTGCCGATTCACCTTCGTGTCGGATCCGACGAGACCCGGGTCCTCCTGCAGGACGACCCGATCGAGGTCCCTGTCCCAACCGACGGTGCCGTCATCGTCAATGCCGACGGCCATGGCTTCTACCGAGTGGCCTACTCCCCCGACCTCCTTGCCCTCATCGATCGCTCGACGTTGGCCGCGTCGTCCACGATCGAGCGCTACAACCTCGTCGACGACGCCTGGAACGCCGTCGTGGCCGGGCGACTGTCGGCCTCGGCCTACCTCGACTTCATCGGCTCGTTCGTCGACGAACGCGACCTCGCCGTCTGGCAGGTGATGGCGAACGGGATCCGTGGTCTCGGGCGGCTCCTCGACGACGCATCGTACGAAGCGTTCCGCCCCCACGTGCGCCGGCTGGTCGAACCGGCATTCACCGACCTCGGCTGGGAACCGACACCCGGGGAGGACGACCTTCGCGGGAAACTGCGCGGGTTGCTCGTCGCGCTCATGGCCGTGAACGGAGGCGACCCAGTGGCCATCGAGCGTTGCCGTGAACTTCTCCGTCGCTCGCACGACGAGCCGAACTCGGTCCATCCCGAACTGGTCGCCGCGTCCACCACGGTGGTCGCCGCCCACGGCGACACCTCCGACTACGACGACATGGTCGAACGTTTTCGAAACGCCGACACACCGCAAGAACAACTGCGTCACCTCTACGCCCTCGCCGAGTTCGATTCCGCAGAACTGCTACGACGCACCTGTGAATTCGCCCTCGGCCCCGACGTGAAGACCCAGAACGCGCCGTTCCTGCTCGGGCGCTGCATCGCGCATCGCAAGCACGGCCGAGAAGCCTGGGAGTTCGTTCGCCGTCACTGGAACGACGCGAACGAAAGATTCCCGTCGAACACGATCGTACGCATGATCGATCCGGTCAAACTTCTCAACACCGCTGATGCCGAGGTCGACGTGCAGTCGTTCTTCGCCGAGCACCCGATCCCCCAGGCCGCCCAGACACTCGATCAGATCCTCGAACG
>CBFHWN010000081.1:0-9149 GCA_965659595.1 uncultured Ilumatobacteraceae bacterium
CTAGAAGGAGTCCTGGTTCCCGAGATCTGGATCGCCGTGGCCGAGACCACGGGAATCGACGAGTTGCGACGAACCACCCGCGACGAGCCGGATTACGACGTCCTGATGCAGGGTCGTCTACGAATCCTCGCCGAGCACGGCCTCACGATGTCGTCGATCGAGGAGGTGATCGGAGGCCTCTCCCCGCTTCCAGGCGCTCGAGACTTCCTGGACGAACTTCGGAACAGAACTCAGGTGGTGATTCTGTCGGACACGTTCGAGCAGTTCGCACGTCCACTCATGCGCCATCTCGGTATGCCGACGATCCTGTGCCATCGCTTGATCGTGGCCGATGATTACGTCACCGACTACCGATTGCGTATGCCGGACCAGAAGCGCGAAGCCGTCAAAGCGCTACGCCGACTCAACTATCGCATCTTCGCGGCCGGCGATTCGTACAACGACACAACCATGCTGGCCGAAGCCGACGCTGGCTTTCTCTTTCACGCGCCCGACAACGTCAAGACGGAGTTCCCGCATTTTCCGGCCTACGACCGCTACGAAGATCTCCTCGACGCGTTCACCCGTCTGCTGTGATCACGCGCAGGCGACCAGGGCTTCGACGTTCTCACTGAGCGCCGCCGGGCCGCCAAAGATGGCCAGGGACGACACTCCCAGGCGAGTCATCTCGTCACGTACTCCGGTCGGCACACACGCGGGTGGCACGAGCATCAGCGGCGACACCGGCTCGAGCGCCGAGAAGGGGACCGCCGACAAAGCGTCAGGGAAGTTGGCGACGGTGGCCAAGGCGGCCCATTCCGACACGTCGAGGTCGTCCCAAACGGCAACTGATCGACGGGTGACGTCCGGGTCGGAAACCATCGTCAACGTCGAGAGCGAGGTCAATTCGTCAATCGTCGTCGACGAGAATGCTGCCTCCGACCCCACCAAAGTGATCCGGCTGGGCGCCAAGGAAACAAGCCGATTTCTGGTGAACTCGGGAAGCGGACGCAGTCCGTCGATCAGCACGAAGGCGTCGCCGAACACCGCCGCTGCCGTAGAGGCGATGAGCGGATCGGCGAAGTCGCGCCCGCTCGCCACCCAAACTCGATCACTCACGTAACCCTCCCACGCGTCGCCAGTGAGCAGATCGGCCGTCTCGTAACGGTCGAGCCCTCCTTTGCGTTCAATGGTGGCGCCAGTGAGGGCTCGCAATTGTTCCTCAACGGTCAGACTGATGGCTGCTGGACCGCCGGCCAGCACGATCGTCGTCGGCGCCAGACGTTCGAGAAGAAGACGGGTCGATTCGGGAACGGAGTCGGGCCGAACGAGCAGGACAGGAACCCCATAGGCGCTGGCCGCGGCCCCTGCGGCTAGCGCGTCGGGAAACTTGGCTCCTGTCGCGACGAATACCGTCCCGGCTTCCTGCCAGATGGCCCCCACTGCTGCAGCGGTCTCGTAGCGATCGAGTCCGAACACTCGGGTGATCTCGAGTCCGGTGGACGGAAGTCCGGCTCCCGAGCCGAGTGGAAGGCCGGTCTTGGAACGTATCCACGTGAGAGCACTCGGTGTCCAGGCAGCGACCGAATGACCGTCGCACGCGACCGGACCGTAACTGGTGACTCCAACAACGGTGTCGACTCCGCCGACACTGGCCACGACCGGACCACCCGAATCTCCGTTACACGACGACACACCTGTGGCAAAGGTGCACATGGCGGTGCTGGCGTCGAAGACATTGCCGAGAGACAGATCGAGATCGGAGCAACTCGACTTGTCGACGATCTGCATCGTCCCACTCAGCATGGTGGGAGAGACGCTGCCACCGGGCACCGTCACCCCCCAACCGATTGCTCGAACGACTGTCCCAGGGGCCCACGCTTCGCTGTCGTCGTAGGAAGCGATTCGAGGGAGGGACGACACATCGATCGCCGCCGGAGAATCGAGACGATAGAGCCCGAAGTCGTAGATCAGCTGGAAGGCGTTGTACGAGTAATACGGGTGCGCGTATCCCGTCGCCCCTCCGAGCGACACGAGACTCGGAACCGAGGTCGAGCCCACGTACACCATTGCTCGATCTTCGACACAATGTCCAGCGGTGAGTATCCACTCCTGACTGAGAAGTGTTCCGCTGCA
The DNA here is from genome assembly GCA_965659595.1 of uncultured Ilumatobacteraceae bacterium. Lineage (GTDB taxonomy): Bacteria > Actinomycetota > Acidimicrobiia > Acidimicrobiales > Ilumatobacteraceae > Casp-actino8. The sequence goes on from CBFHWN010000081.1 coordinate 2,116, forward strand.
GAGCGATCCCCCAATGTCGATTCGCGTCACGATCGATCCCCACTTGGCATCCGCCGGGGCGCCTCCGACGATCATCGGCTGCACGGCATCGTCGGCTGGGACGGGATCGGCAGCCACCGGAGCAGTGTTCAGTGCAACCAACGACGCAACGACCATGATGGCGATGAAAAGTCGGGACGAACGCACAGCGAAACTGTAGTGGCGACCGTGTCGGAGCGGCCGGCCACGAGATACGGACACTTGTCCCGCTTCCCCGCCTCAATACTGGTGTCGAAGGGGGGACTTGAACCCCCACGATCTTACGATCACTAGCCCCTCAAGCTAGCGCGTCTGCCTATTCCGCCACTTCGACGAGGAACGCCACGATACCGCTAGGTGGCGACATTGAAACCGTGTTCGTGAGCCCGACCCTCACTTGACGAGCAGGAAACCCAGACTGAGGATCGACACCACCCAGATCAGGACGAACACGAACGTGATCCGGTTGAGATTGCGTTCGGCGGCCGCCGAGCCGAGCGCAGTACTGCCTCCACCGCCGAACATGTCGGATAGGCCTCCACCTTTTCCGCTGTGCATGAGGATCCCGGCCACCATGCCGATCGTCGACAGAACGTTGATCACGACCATCACATACATCACTAGATCACGCACAATCGGCGATTCTAACGGATCAGCCCGGAAAGTGACAGGCGACCGGATGTCCCTGTCCACGGTCGACCAAGGCCGGCTCCTCCTCAGCGCACCGCGCCTCGGCCCGAGGGCACCGGGACCGGAACCGGCATCCCGATGGCGGATCGATCGGAGACGGGACATCGCCTTCCAGCATGATCCGACGGCGGACTCGCTCCGAGACCGGATCCGGAACAGGAATCGCCGACAGGAGGGCCTGCGTGTACGGGTGAGCCGCCCGCTCGTACAGGGTTTCGGCGTCGGCCACTTCGACCAGTTTGCCGAGATACATCACAGCCACCGTGTCGGAGATGTGGCGAACCACCGACAGGTCATGGGCGATGAAGACGAAGGCCAAGCCAAGGCGATCTTGGAGGTCTTCCAACAAGTTCACGACTCCGGCCTGGATGCTGACGTCGAGTGCCGACACGGGTTCGTCGAGAACCAGAAGACGAGGCTCACTCGCGAGCGCCCGGGCGATTCCGATGCGCTGGCGTTGACCTCCCGAGAACTCATGCGGGAAGCGCCGAGCGTGATCGGGAGACAATCCGACCAGTTCGAGGAGTTCTCGGACGCGGGCATCGTGATCGCCGGGGATCTTCTGTACGTCCAGAGGTTCGGCGATCGATGCACCCACTGTCATCCGAGGGTCAAGCGACGCGTACGGATCCTGGAACACGATCTGCATGCGACGACGCAACTCTCGAAGCTTTCGCGACTTCATTCCGACGAGCTCACGCCCTTCGAAGTGAACGGACCCATCGGTCGGCTCGAGGAGACGCAAAATACAGCGTCCCACCGTTGTCTTACCCGAACCCGACTCCCCCACCAGACCGAGTGTTTCGCCGGGACGCACGTCGAACGAGACGTCAGACACCGCTTGGACGACCCGTTTCGTCGCCCGAAGCCCATCGGAGCCCCGAACCGTGAAATTCTTGACCAGGTTCCGCACTTCGAGGATGGGCTCGGCACCAGTCATGACTTCGCAACTTTCGACAAGTCTTCGGCTCGCCAACATGCCGACTCCAGATCGCCAACGGCTCGCAGGCTCGGCATCTCTGCCGCGCAGAGATCGATCGCATACTCGCATCGCACACGAAACGCGCAACCCGAAGGAGGGTCCATCATGTTGGGTGGGGCGCCCGGAATCGGCTGAAGGCGATCGCGGCCAACTGTCGGCAGCGACTGAAGGAGACCTCGCGTGTACGGATGCGATGGATGGTCGTACAGCGCTTCGACGTTGCCGCGCTCGACGACACGACCGGCGTACATCCCCTGCACTCGATCGGCGACACGAGCCACGACACCGAGGTCGTGGGTGATGAGGACGACAGCGGCCTTCGACTCGGACTGAATCCTCTGCAGAATTTCGAGAATCTGAGCCTGCACCGTGACGTCGAGCGCGGTGGTCGGCTCGTCGGCAATCAATACTTCGGGCTCATTGGCGATCGCCATCGCAATCATGACTCTTTGTCTCATTCCGCCCGAGAATTCGTGCGGATACTGTCGTGCCCGCTCAGCGGGTTGAGGAATTCCGACGTCGCCGAGCAGTTCGATCGCACGGGCCATGGCGACCTTCGTCGTGACCTTGTTGTGGGCCTGGATCATCTCGACGATCTGGTTGCCAATGCGATGGGTGGGATTGAGAGCTGACAGTGGGTCCTGGAAGATCATTGCGACTCGACGGCCTCGAACCTCGCGCATGATCTTGGCCGACGCTCCAACCAGTTCGGTTTCCCCTACCGTCGCCGACCCGGTGATCCGAGCCGACTTCGGCAAGAGGCCCATGACCCCGAGGAATGTCACCGACTTACCCGAACCGGATTCCCCGACCACTCCGAGAATCTCACCGGCTCGCACGTCGAGGTCGACGCCACGAACCGCTTGCACGTCTCCGAACAAGGTCGGAAAAGTCACCCGAAAGTCGCGAAGCGACAACACGCTCTCGGTCATCTGGAACCATCCAGTTTGGGGTCGGTCGCATCCCGCAAGCCGTCGCCGATGAAGTTCACGAACAAAGTGGTGAGGACGAGCAGAACACTCGGGAAGACAACGAGCCACCAGTAGCCCGGAAGCAAGGCGCCCTTCGCCCCTCCGACCAACTTGCCGAGCGACGTCGAACCCGCTCCCGGCTGTGGGCCGTATCCGAAGAATCCGAGGGTGGCTTCGCCGATGATCGCCGACGAGACCGCGAATGTGAGAGCGACCAGAATCGGACCGATGGCGTTTGGCAAGAGATGCCGAACGACGATACGTACTGGACCCGCTCCGAGTGCACGAGCAGCCTCCACGAACTCTCGTTCTTTCAAGGCCAGGACCTGACCGCGCATCAGACGCGCGACTCCCATCCAACCGAATAGAACGAAAAGGACGATCACGAATCGGATGGACGTTGGTTTTCCGACGATCGGTTCGAGCCACGTGACGCTCGACATCACGCTTCGCAGAACGAGCAGGGTCACGAGGAAGGGAAATGCGAGGAACAGATCGGTGACACGCATCAACACATCGTCGATCCATCCGCCACGGAGTCCGGCGATGGCGCCGATGGTCACTCCGAGCACAGTGCCGAAGAAGGCAGCGGCGAGACCGATGAAGATCGAGACACGTAGTCCGTAGATGAGACGGCTGTAGAGATCACGCCCGATGTCGTCGGTCCCTAGCCACGCGACTCCACGGGGAGACAGGAACTGATTCGGACTCTCGATCGAGGTCTTGAAGACCGCCTCGTTCACTCCGTACCGGGCCGTGAACGGCGCCAAAATCACGAACAGAACGAGGATTCCCAGGAAGATCGACGATACGAGAGCGCCACGGTGTCTGACGAAGCGCCGAAAGGCCATACGGCCGGGCGACAAAGACTCGGACGACAAGCCGACGGCGGCATCGGTGGTGGGTCGTTCAGCGTCCAAGGCGAATCCTCGGGTCAAGAACCGCGTACGAGACGTCGGCGATGAGATTGAAGAAGATCACGACGAGCGTGAAGAAGAACATCCACGGCATCATTTGAGGGAAGTCGCCGTTGTCGTAGGCGCCGAGGAAGAAGTCGCCGAGGCCGGGGTACGAAAAAATGCGCTCGGTGATGATGAGTCCACCCAGGATGGCGCCGATGTCGATGGCGGCCACGGTCACGATCGGGATGAGAGCGTTGCGTAGGGCGTGGCGCACGAGAACTCGTCGCTCACTGATGCCCTTCGATCGAGCAGTTCTCATGTACTCGGAGTTGAGAACCTCGAGAAGGGACGCCCGCATGTAACGCGTGTAGACGGCAACGATCTGGATGACCACGACTGTCACCGGAAGGATCATGTGTTTGATCATGAGAAACAGGTCGAAACCACGATGACCCGGCGGATAAACGCCTGAGGTGGGTAGTAGGGACGACCCGAACCAGCGATTCCAGTAGACGGCGAACACCAACTGGAGGATGAGAGCCGACACGTAGGGGGGTGTGGAGATGGCCACGAAGGCACCGGTATTGACCGTGGTGTCGCGGAGACCTCCCGGCTTCAGTGCCACGAACACCCCGAGAGACAAACCGATCAGGATTCCGATCCCGGTCGCCGTCAATCCGAGCCGGAGGGTGTTCATCATGGCGTCCCGGAATTCGGGCCAGACTTCACGGCTGCCTTTGATGGAGCGAGGCCAGTCGAAGGTCACGAAACCTTGTAGCCACTGGAAGTAGCCCCGCAGGTAGCCACCAAAACCTTGGTAGAGACCGTTGGTCTCGATGTACTGCTCGATCTTTTTGGCCGAGGCCCGCTGATTCACCCTGAGGTAGCTCGCCAGAGGATTGGTGCCCACCCGTAGAGCTACGTACACGAGAAAGGTGACGATCAAGACCATGGGCACGGCCCACAGCAGGCGACGAACCACGAAGCGAAACATGATCGACCTTCCCCCTTTCCGATCGGATTCGGCAGAACAGTAATCCCAGTCGAACTAGCACAAGTACTGGGGGCTGACCCGCAGGCCAGCCCCCAGACACTCGATTGGTCAGACGTTCTCGATCAGAGAACTTCGACTGTGGGCTCTCCGGCCACCAGGTTGGTGATCTCGAAGGTTCCACCGTTGGTGGTGTCCCAGACATTGGGCAGGACCGGGAAAGCGGTGGTCCAGACCATCCAGGATGAGTTGGCGCACTCGGTCACGGGGTTCAGACACTCGGGCCACTGCTCGGCTCCGAGGATGACCTGCCCGTCGCCGTCGACGTCTTCCCACTGGGAGAAGTTGTTGAAGGCGCGGTAGTTGTTGAGTTCGCCGTCGACCGGACCGCCGAGGCGATCGGTCCGCCAGAAGCCAGCCTTCGGGAACTGGAAGAGCGGCAACATCACGTAATCGCCAGCCATGAGATCCATGACCTGCTTCACGAGTTCGGCACGCGGTCCTTCATCGACCGTGATGTCGGCTTCTTTCAGAAGGGCCGTTGCTTCCTCATTGCACCAACCGGTCGAGTTCTGACCGGCGTTGTTGTTGGCATCGCTCGGGATCTGGTCACAGGCGAACGAAGCGTTCAAGTACGCCGGATCCGGCGGAGCGGTGCTGATGTACATCGCCATGTCGTAGTCGAGGGCTGGGAGACGCTGCTGGAAGTAGCAAGCCGCATCACAGTTGTCGGCGACCACGTTGAAACCAGCTGCCTGCATCAACGGGATGAGATAGGCCTGGGTGTTCTCGCGGCGAGTGTTGCCGGTGTTGATGATCCAACGGATCGTCGGAGCTTCGCCACCGTCCTTGGCCCAGTAGCCGCTGCCGTCCTTGGCCCAGCCGTTGGCCTCGAGGAGTGCGACCGCATCCTCCGGGGCGTACTGGCCCACGAAGGAGTCGTTGCAGTAGGGGCCGGGAACGATTGGGCCGCACTCGAGGAGCTTGCCCTGGCCGTCCGACAGCGGGATGTAGATCTGCTCGAACACACCCTGACGATCGACTGACTTGACGAAGGCCTCACGGAAGATGGGGTCCGAGAAGGGTCCGCCGCGGTTCGGATCGGACTGGAAGTAGAAGCCCTCGTAGTCGCCTCCGAACTCCACCTTGTTGGTGATGTTCGGGTCCGACAACGCATCGGTGATTCCAGCGAAGAACTGCGGGTAGATGAAGTCGACCTCGCCGGCCAGGAGGGCCGCGCTCTGGGTGTCGAAGTCGGCGAAGGGCACCATGACCACACGCTCGGTGGCCGGGGCGTCACCCCAGTAATTGGCGTTCGGCGTGAACACCAGTTGTTCGGGGCTCCACGAATCCATGACCCACTCACGACCCGAGATCTGAATGATGTCGGAGAAGTCGGTGGAGATGTCGGTGCAGTCTTCGACAGCCGTCGCCTGGATCAAGCCACCGAAGAGCAACTTGTACGGGGCGTAGACCTCGTTGAATTCGACGACGACCTGCTGATCGCTCGCACCGGCTTCGACCGAGATGATCTTGTCGTACCCGGTCGTGCTGATCGAACCAGGTGTGTTGAGTGTGGCGTTCACCGAGCACTGGAAGTCGGCGACGGTGATCGGACACCCGTCCTGCCACACGGCATCCGAGTTGATGTCGATGGTGATACGCATTGCGGCTTCGCCTTCTGCGCCGCCAGCTCCACCTTCGAGGGTGCCAGAGCCGCAGGCCGAGGTGTCGCCACCATCACCGGGTGCTTCGGTGGCCGGAGCCGCCGTTTCGCTGGACGATGAGTCGCCGTCGTCGCCGCCACAGGCCGCAACGACAAGAGACGCACCGGCGAGAAGGGCGAGCACTCTGCTCGTCTTCTTCGTCATGGTTGACCTCCTGGTCGTTTCATGGAGGAAATTCCTGGGCCGTGAGGCCACGGGATGACCCGCCCAACGACCATCCTCCCCGAAGGCCGCGGCGCCGAAAGAGTATCAGCGCAACAACCGACTCAACCTGAGTGCTGGGGATATTGGACGATGCGGGCGAATTCGTCGGGATCGAGGCTCGCCCCACCCACCAGAACCCCGTCCACGTCGGTCCCGGCCATGATCTCGGCGATGTTCCCGGCCTTCACCGAACCGCCGTACTGAACACGGACCGAACCGGCAGTCTCGTCGTCCCAGATCTCGGCAATCGTCCGGCGAATCGACCGACAAACAGTCTGAGCATCCTCGGCCGTGGCGGTCAGTCCGGTGCCGATGGCCCAGATGGGCTCGTAGGCCACGACGAGGCCGGCGACCTGTGCGGCGCTCTTGCCGGCTAGCGAACCCCGAACCTGATCGGACACTCGATCGATCGTGAGCCCGGCTTCGCGTTCGTCTTGCGTTTCGCCGACGCACACGATGGGTGTCATTCCATGGGTCAGGACCGATCCCACTTTGGCGGCCACGATCTCGTCGGTCTCACCGAACATCTGACGGCGGTCACTGTGGCCG
>CBFHWN010000082.1:0-9133 GCA_965659595.1 uncultured Ilumatobacteraceae bacterium
CGGGTCTCTCCTCACTGCCGCCGACGGCTCGGTGACCTTCAACGGACTCGACGCCCCGACCCGCTACGTGATCGAGGTGGCCGCGGTCGCCGGTGATCCGGCCATCACCTCTCGACTGGTGTCGTTGGGTGCGAGTCAGTCCCTCTCGATCGGGGTGACGGTGCCATGAGTCAGCGCCGCGTCATCGCTCTCACTCCGCCCGAACGCATCTTCGCCGAGATCGGTCGGGCCACGACGGTAGCGATGCACCTCACCGATCTGTCGGGGACGTCACGGGACGTCATCGTGCGCGTACTCGGAAATCTCACTGGTCCTCTGCCGGCCCGACAAGTTCGCGTTGAAGCCGATCAGACCGTCGAGGTCGACGTCGAGGTGTCGATTCCCCACGGCATGCCACCCGGGCAGCACAACTTCCTCTTCGAAGTGGTCGACCGCGGCACCGGATCGGTCCTCGAGTCGCTCGAGACTTCCGTCGATGTCCAGCACACCAAGGCCCTTCGCATGCACATGTCGCCGGCGTCGATTCGCCGGCGTCGACGCGGTCGCGTGCGATTGATCGTGCGGAACCACGACGAAGAGACCCAACATCTCCGCCTTCGCGCGGAACCTGACGACTCAGAGACCGAAGTCAAGCTCGAACTCGACGAGCTCTCGATTCGACCGGGTGAGGTCGTTCGCGTGTCGGCCAAGGTGAAATCCAAAGCCTTCTATTTCGGCAAGCAGAAGGAACGGTGGTACTCGATCGTCGGCGAAGGCGCCGGAACACCGGTCTACAGCCGCGGCAACGTGCGCCAAATGCCGATGATCGGCAAGAACGTGAAGGGACTGTTCACCCTTCTCACCATTTTGATCGTGTGGGCCGCGTCCACTTTGGCCGTGATGCGCCTCGTGTCGCCAGCCACGACCGAATCGACCGCGGGCGCCGAAGGGGTTCCGGTCGTCGACGGCGGAAGCGACCAGGACGGGGCCGGAGCTGCGGGAGCCGAACCGATCCTCGTCGACGTGAACGGAACCGTCACGGCAGTTCCCGACGGGTCGGGTGTGGTGGTCACCTGGCGGACCGTCAGCCTCGGCGACGCCGCCACCGACGGCAAGGTCGCCGCCGGGACGGCCAGCGACTCCCCGGACGTGGCGCTGCAACAGACCCAAACCGATGAAACCGGTGCGTTCGTCGTGGCCGGCCTCGACGCGCTCGGCCTCTACGAGTTCTCGTTCTCCAAGGCCGGCCACCAGACGAAGACGTTGATCGTCCAGCCGAACGGACAGCCGGTCACCCTGGAAGTCGTCCTCGAACCCGGAACGGGTGTCATCGGCGGCCTCACCGTCGATGCATCGGGCGCTCCCCTCGGCGGCGTCGACGTGACGCTGACCGACGGCGCGATCACGTATTCGCTCTCGACGCCGACCTCGGGCGACGATCTCGGGCGATTCGTCTTCCGGAATCTGTCGTCACCTGCCACGTATGTTCTCGACGCGCGTGTCGCCGGACGCGGTCTTGCCAGCACCACCCTCGATCTCGCCACCGGACAAGCCATCGACGATCTTCGTCTGGTCCTCTCGCCGAACGTCGCCACCTTCGCTGGCAAGATCAGCGCCGCCGCCTTCGAATCGGGCTCGACTGCGGCCGCCGATTTCCGAGTGGCCCAGGACGCCGCCGGCGACTTCGGCCCGTCCTTCACCATCACGGCGACCGACGGCACTCTCACCCGTTCGACCACCACTTTGACCGAAGGTCTTCTGGCCGGAACCTTCCGACTCGAACAGTTGCCGGTCGGCCGCACGTACACCGTCACCTACGAGGCGCCCGGCTTCCAGACCCTCACCGAGCAGATCGAACTGACGATCACCACACCCGAGCGCGAGATCTCGATGGTGCGCTCGACCGGTCGTCTTCGCGGCAAGGTGACGATCACCGGCTCGTCGTTGTCACCGACTGCCGTAGCGGTGACCGTCACCAACCCCGACAACACCTACAAGACCACCGACGCCATCTCGAGCGACGGCTCCCTCCTGGTCGACGGCATCGTCCCCGGCGCCTACGTGGTGATTTTTGAAGCGCTCGGCCTCGAGAAGCAAGTCCGCGAAGTCGACATCGGGGCCGGAACGTCGACGGAATTGAACGTGACGCTGGCCGCCACCCGGACCAGCCCGGTGAAGAGTTCGTTGTCGTTCAAAGTCGTGAAGGGAGGCAACGACACGACCACGACCGTGTCGGCCACTGTCAGGTTCCGAGTCGACGGAGACTGCGGTTCGGTGGGTGCCGACTCCGACTGCACGTACGACGTCAACCTGGCCGACGGCAACCTCGTGATCACCGGCCTCGAAGCCGGTGGCTACGTGATCGACTTCACCGCCGAGGGTTTCGCATCGCAACGCATCACGGCCCAGGTCGCCGCGTCGACCGATGCCCCTCAACGCGAGATCGAGTTGATCCCCCTCGGAAGTTTGCAGGGGCAAGTCGCCGACGACACCTCGACACCGGTCCAAGGCATCACCCTTCGTCTCCTCAAGGACGGCACTCCCGTCGCCACCACCACCACGTCGGCCACCGGCGAGTTTCTCTTCGTGAAGAAGCTCACGGCCGATCCCTTCAGCGTCGAACTCGTGAGCAGCAACTACGCCGCCACACCGCGTTCGCTGGTCGGAGCCCTGGCGGCAACACTGAATGTCGACGTCACGGTTCGCGGTCTGTCGTTGATCACCGGAGAGGCGAAATTCCTCGACTTGCTGAGTGGCGAATTCCGACCGTACAACGCCTCAGATTTCAACGTCTACATCCGCAACGGAAGACTCGCCTCCACGTGGATCGACGCTGCGACCCTCGGGCTCGCCAAGTCTCTCGGCTCCTATCGCCTCGGAGTGGCGCCCACCCTGAACGAGGACAGCTCCCGAATCACCGGATCGACGTCCGGTTACGACGTATGCCTCGTTGCGGTCGAGACCGAGGGAACGGCGCTGACATCGACGGCCTGTGATGGTCCGGTGGCCGGACTCGAAGCTCGCATCGGGGGCAGTATCGATCTCCGACTCACGGAAGCGGCCACACGCTCGTACTTCATCACTCCTTCGCCTGGCCAGTTGAGCGGTTCGGTCACCGTCAACGGCTCTCCTGCCGGAGAAGGCCTCCGCGTCGAGGCGAGACGTGTCGACGCCAGCGAAAGAATCATCGAGACCGTGTCGACCAAGACGAATTCGAGTGGGACCTATTCGTTCACCAATCTCACACCCGTTCGTCCCGTTCCCGATCCGGCCCCCGACCTCACCGACGAGAACGTCCACAAGCCCTGCGACGTGGCGGCGGGAGCGTGCTGGATCATTCGAGCTTCTGCCGAAGGAACCGGGTTCACCGATTCCGATCCGATGATGGTGTTCCCTGGCACCAACGCCACCGTCAGCGTCCTGTCCATCACCCAACAAGCCGACACCTCCTTGACGATCACAGTTCTCGACATCTCGGGAAACCCGATCGCCGGAGCCACTGTGAGCGCAGTGAATTCGAGCAACGTGAGCATCGGCAATTGCGGAACCACGGATGCGAACGGACAATGCACCATCCTCGGCCCTCCGAGTGGGACGGTCGCCCAGGTCTCCGCCGAAAAGGCCGGTTTCCGCACGGCACGCGGTTCGATCGGTATCACCGTCGGGCAGTTGGCCCTGAGTCTCACCATGACGGCCGCACGGACCGTGAACTTCACGATCGTCAACGCATCGAACGCCCCCCAGGCCGGGGTGACCGTGAGCGCCACCGATGCTCTCGGAGGGTCGTTCTCGTGCTCGACCAATGGATCCGGTGTCTGTCCGCTTTCGGGACTGGCCCCTGGTCCGGCGATCGTCTCCGCCGAACTCGCCGGTTATCAGACGTATTCCTCAGTGGTTGCCGTCGACGCCGCCGCCGATGGTGCGGTCACCATCACTCTCACCATCGCAAGCTCGGGACTCTCGGGTCTGGTGACCACCGGCGCCAACACACCCGTGGTCGGCGCGAACGTGACGGCGACCAAAGGTTCGGTCGTCACCTCGGGAATCACCAATGGAGTCGGTCGCTACTTCCTCGCCGGCCTCGACGAGGGATCATGGGATGTCGTCGTATCGGCGGTCGGCTTCGCAACGTCATCGGCCACCGCGAACATCTCTGCCGGTGGAAGCTTGACTCTCGACCTGTCCCTCACGCCTTTGGCCGGTTCGGTCGAGTTCACCATCAAGACCTCCGGAGGCACGCCGATCACCGGAATCGACGTGACCGTCTCGGCCTCTCCGGCCCGTAGCGCCAGGAGCGACGGCAACGGTCTCGTCTCCATCGGCGATCTCGATGCCGGCGCCTACACGGTCACCATCGTCGACTCTCTACCGGAGGCCCGTTTCGCCTCTCAATCGTTCGTCGTCAACGTCGAGCGCGGCTACACGACCCGCCTGCCCGTCTACATGGGATCGACCAAGTCGGTCGTGGTGATCGGCGTGGCCGGCATCCCCGCTTCGGGCTTCGGACCACAGACTCCGCTCGCCGTGACCGTCGGGCTCGATCCGGGAGGTGGCGATCCCGCGATCACAACATCCGCTGTCGTCGGTTTCGCCAGCGCAGATCGAGCTATTGCGACGTTCACCGAAGTTCCCGACGACACGTATTCGCTCACGATCGGTGGCGTTTCCTCAGGTCCAGTTGTGATCGGAGGCCTCACCTACGAGATGACGGCCAACTCGATCACCACCAGTGGTCCGAGTACCTTCGACGCCGGACTGCTTCTTTTGCCTCGATCGACCGTCGACGTACAGATCACGGTCGAGGCCGGCACCGACGATTCAGGAGTGTCTGTCACCCTCTCCGACGGCTATCTGCTCGGCCCGACGTCCTCGGCGACCAATGTTTCCGGAGTCGCGTCGTTCAACGGCATCGCGCCCGGCACCTACAGCCTCCGACTCACCAAGTCGGGAGTGGCGACCGTCGACACCACCATCACGGTTCCCGATCGGAGTGCAGGCACCCCCTTCCCGGCCACGTTCACCCTCACCGACGTGGCGCCGGTCCAGATCACCTTCGCGGCCAAGACCAATGACGCCGTCCTCTTGCCTGGAGCGACGATTCGCGTCACCGAGGACAACATCGCCTGCACCACCAGTTCGACCGGAACCTGTTCGCTGCTCCTCACCCCCGGCCCCTGGACCCTGGCGGCCTCACACCCGAACCACCCGTCGGTGTCCGGTTCGATCACAGTCGTCGCCAGCACGCCGCAATCGATCGACATGATCTTTGCCTCCGCCAGCACCGGTGACATCGACTTCACGATCGAAGACACCTCGGGCACGGCGATCTCCAGCGCATCGGTGGTCCTGGCAGGCGACACGAGTGTGAACTGCACGACCGACGTGAATGGCGAATGTTCGATCCTCGCCCGGCCGTCCACGGTGCAGACCTTCCGTGTTTCGGCGTCTGGCCATGCAACCGGCTTCGTATCGGTTCTTCCTCTCCCCGGCACGACGGTGTCGGCCACTGTTCAGCTACCCGTCGTGACTCCCGATCCGACCACATCGGCCCTCACATTCCGCACGATCGACGGATCGACCGGCGCGGCTCTCGGATCGGTTCTGGTGGAGGACGTGGACGATCCGGCGAATCCGGCAACGATCTGCACCACCGATGCGTCCACCGGCGTCTGCACTCCCTCCACCCAGGACGTCGGACTGCTGAACGTTCGGGCATCGAAGAGCGGATACGTGACGACGTCGGCCACCATCACCGTCGACACCAACAACCCCACCACGGTCGTCCTGGCCCTTCAACCCGAGGAACCAGATCCCGCCACCACCGCGTCCCTAGAAGTGACCGTGATCGACGAGACCGGTGCCCCCGTCGTCGACCCATCAATCAGCATGTCACCAGGTGGCGTGTGCACAGTCGCTTCTGGTTCCAATACGTGCACCGTCACCGGCATCACGACCGGAGCGACCACCGTCACCATCACTCCCTCGACGAACCACAGCGCCAAGACCGTCGTCGCCGGCCTGACCTTCGGCCAGACCACGAACATCACCGTGACCGTTCACCGCACCGGATCGTTGCGCATCGAAGTCGCTTCGTCGCCGACGACGTCGGCAACTTTCGCTGTCATCGGATTCGGCACCCTGTGCATCATCAGCAATCCCGATGTTGCCTGCAACGGCCCCACCGGAAATCAGGGTCTCCCGTTCGGAGACTGGTTGATCTCGGGCGAAGGGTACGCCAACTCCTCGGTTTCCATCTCTGCATCCACCCTCTACACCGTCACAATGAGCGCCTCACCATGAACAAGACACTGATTCCCGCCATTTCCCTTCTTGCCCTCGTCGCCTGCGGCGGCGGAGGCCTCGAACGCGACGACACCGGAGCAGTGGTGAGCGGCGGTTCGGTCTCGGCGTTCGAGGTGCAGGTCGGTGATTGCACCAACGCCGAACTGAAGGACGAGGCCACCTCGCTGTCGGTCGTGCCCTGCGTCGAACCGCACACCCACGAGGCCTACTTCACCGCCGATCATCCCGACGGCCCGTACCCGGGAGCGTCCGCTCTCGAAGTGTTCGCCGAGCAGCAGTGCGTCGGCGCCTTCGCCGACTACGTGGGGATCGAAGTCGCCGAATCCCGTTTCTACTTCACGTACCTCTACCCGAGTGTGAGCACCTGGAACGACAAGGAGGACCGGCAGGTCGTCTGCTTCGTGGTCTCCCGTGACGAACTCGTCACCGGAACCCTGAAGGACGCCGGCGTCTGATCAGACGAGCTGCCGAACGGCGTCGTCGACCGTGATCTCGCCAAGAGCCACACGACGCACGAACGGTTCGACCTCGATGATCATCCCGGTGAGCCCGATCACGAGAGCCTCGAGCACCACCGCCACGTCGACTCCGTCGAGAATCGGAACACCCGAACGGACCAAGAGGTGCGCACGGCCCATGTCGTCGGCCGACAAAGCGACCGAGCCGATCACGAACGATGCGTTCAGTCGATTCACGAGATCGAGGACACTGACATCGGCACACCACGACCGATCGATCGGTGCGGCATAGACCACCGAGGCCACCTGAGTGCGTTCGTAAACCGAGATCATCACGTTCACACCGAGATGATTGGTGGCGCTGATCTCGTCTTCCGTCTCCCCGTCGACGGCGAAGCCGAGTTCGACGAGCGCTTCGATCGCCCGATACCAGGCCGGGGGCGACGCGAAGACCAGCCCCTGCCAGCGGTCGTCGACCGATCGCATCGCCGACACCACCACGAATTCGCCGGCGTCCCAACCACGGGGCGACTCGGTCGCGTGGCGAGATCCCTCGACAGTGACACGCACGGGCCCATCTCCGGGGAGCACGTCGGGGAACCGCCGCCGGGTTCGGGCGCCGAAGACGTCTCCGACTTCGAGGCGCGCCCACTCGTCAGGATCGACCATGAAGCGCACGCGAACGTGAAGATCGTCGAGGTATTCGATATCGGGATCGACGGCGATCACGTCGCCAGCCGTCGACACGAAGGGAACCACGGCCACGACTTCAGAGTACCCTTCGTACATGGCCATTCAAGTGGTGAGCGGCGCGATGATGACATGCACGTTCGGTATGGCACCGTCGACTCTGAACATCTTGCCGAAGAGTCGAGTCATGGCCACTGCGCCCGCTGGCAACGTGATGGACATGGTCCCGAACATGAACATTCCGCCTTTCGGAATGTGTAATTCACTGTCGAATCCACAAGTCGCGGCGGCGACCGCAGCCGCACTCGGCGTGCTCACACCCATGCCGTGCATCCCGGTTCCAGCCGGACCGTGGAAGCCCGGCTCCCCGACGGTCATGATCGGCGGAATGCCGGCCCTCACCAACTCGTGCATGGCCAATTGCGCGTGGGGTGGAATGATCCAGTTCGGTATGCCCGGTCAGACCAATGTCATGACCGCCTGACCCCGCTCAAGCCGTGGGTCGCACGACGTAGCGACCGGTCACGCCGCCGGCCCGGATCGTCGTAAGGACCTCGTCGAGGTCGGCGAGTGTGATGTCGTGTCCGATGGCATCGAGTCCGCCGGGCTTCAAATCGCTGGCCAGACGCTCCCACGCCCGGACGCGGACGTCCATCGGCGTCTGAACCGAGTCGATACCGAGCAGAGCCACTCCCCGCAGGATGAAGGGCATCACCGTCGCTGGAAGGTCAGCGCCGCCCGTGAGGCCACTCGCCGCCACCGCCGCCCCGTAC
Source organism: uncultured Ilumatobacteraceae bacterium (assembly GCA_965659595.1). GTDB lineage: Bacteria > Actinomycetota > Acidimicrobiia > Acidimicrobiales > Ilumatobacteraceae > Casp-actino8. Next base: position 8,204 of record CBFHWN010000082.1, read on the forward strand.
TGCAATCGCTTCAGAACGTTGGCGAGAGTCGTACCCCCCACGCAGTCGACGGCACCGGCGTACTCCATGGACTGTAGCGGCCGACGATCCTCGTCGGACAACGTCGAACGGTCGATCACGTCACGCGCACCCAAGTTGCGCAGAAACGACTCTTGCTCCTTCTTTCCGCTGCTCGCCACCACGTGATAGCCCCGACCGGCCAACATCGACACCGCCATGCTTCCGACGCCTCCCGTCGCGCCGGTGACGAGAACTGACCCGCTATCGGGTGTGAGTCCCCAGTCCTCGAGTGCGATCACACTGAGAGCCGATGTGAATCCGCCGGTTCCGATCACCATCGCCTCGCGGGTGGTGAGTCCGGATGGCAACGGAACGATCTGATCGGCCGGCACTCGGCAGTAGCGCGCATAGGCGCCGTGACGGGCGGTGCCGATGTCGTATCCGTGCGCGATCACCAGATCGCCAACTACGAACGTCGAATCGGCGGCATCGACGACTCGACCGGCCAGATCGATGCCGGCGATGAGCGGCGAGATTCGGGCCACCTTGCCACTCGCCGTCGTGGCGAGGGAGTCCTTGTAGTTCACACTCGACCATTCGACTTCGATCAATACGCCATCAGAAGCGATGTCTCCGAGACCCACTTCTTGCACACCACGGGTTGCGTTCTGCTCGTCGTTGGTGAACACGAAAGCGGGAAAGCGAACGGCGGGATCGAAAGTCATGTGCCGACTGTAGTGACGAGGCCGATCAGCGGTACGACGCGGCGATGTGGCCGATCACATCGATCGTGTGCTGCCACGACGTCGACGCCTTGGTCAGACCGATCCACGTGGCACCGGCTTCTTCGAGACGTCCCATGGCGTCCCGATGCATCTCGACCGACTGCCCCGGTGTGGTGGCATCCTGGTCGAGATAACTCACCAACAC
>CBFHWN010000083.1:0-8850 GCA_965659595.1 uncultured Ilumatobacteraceae bacterium
GTTGATCCCGAGGAGGGCTACTTCCACCAGATCGGGAAAGTCTTCGAAATGATGATAGAGCGATCCGCGCGAGATGCCCGATTCGGCGAGCACCATCTCCACCGTGAAACCATCGGCCCCGTATTCGGCGATCATTCCCTCGACCACCTCGAGCAAGGCCACTTTGGTGGGATGCGGTTGGGTCGACGACTTCTTTTGGACCCTCTTCACGTTCTCTCCCCGATCACTGATTTCTGCGTCTCGGCCCATGTCATCCCGGACAAGGCATCGACATCGTGCGGAAGCCCCAACACCCGCTCGGCCACGATGTTACGTTGAACCTCGCCGGTGCCTCCGCCAATCGTGAGCGCTCGAGCGAACATGTAGCCGTCGAACCAGCCATGGTGGTCGAGGGACCGTAGCCCGACGCCCCCGCCGTTTCCGCCGCGCAGCGACATCGCACCACTGCTCACCTGCTCCGAGTTCTGATGCAACATCCCTGCGGCACCCAGTACGTCACGCGCGAGTTCCATCACGTTCTGCCCGTGCTCGTCGGCCAGGATCTTGCGAATGCTCGCCTCGGGCCCGGGCTGTTCACCTTTGATGCGCGCCGTGAGAGTGCGCATCCGAATGAGATCGAGCAGGACGTGCTCGATGTAAACGCCGGCCAGACGCTGCCGAAGAACCGGATCGTGCACCGGACCACGCTCACGGACGGCATCGAGCATCTCGAGAGCCGTCGGACCACTGCCCCACAACACTCCGCCGCTCGACAGCGACACTCGTTCGTTGCCCAACGTGACCTTGGCCAGTCGCCAACCATCGCCCTCGTCGCCCACCAGGTTCTCGGCCGGGATGCGAACGTCGGTGAAGAACACTTCGTTGAACGTCTGGGCTCCGGTCATCTCAGTGATGGGCCGGATCTCGATACCGGGCAAATCCATCGGACATATGAAGTACGAGACTCCTCGGTGCTTGGGAGCGTCGGGGTCCGTACGTGCGATGAGGATTCCGAACTTCGCGTACTGCGCGCCGCTCGTCCAGATCTTCTGGCCGTTCACGACGTACTCGTCGCCGTCGCGCACGGCGCGCGTACCCAGGTTGGCGAGATCGCTGCCACTCCCCGGCTCGCTGAACAGCTGACACCAGAACTCTTCACCCGCGAGCAACGGGATCAGGTAGCGCTTCTTCTGCTCCTCGGTTCCGGCATAGAGGATCGTCGGACCGCCCCATCCGATGCCGATCGGGTTGGACGGACGGCGCACACCAGCCTTCGCGAGTTCGTCGTCGATGACAATTTGATGCACGGGATCGGCACCAAGGCCGTAGGGCTCGGGCCAGTGGGGTGCCACGTAGCCGGCTTCAGCGAGTTGCCGTCCGGTCGGATCGGGATGCGACGCGAGCCACTCGCGCACGGCCTGTCGCTGCGGATCGTCGAGCCCGGGGACCTGGAAATCCATACGCTCGCGACCATAGGCCTACAGTCGTCTCCGTGACGAGCATGGCCACCACGTGGAACTACGCCGACGCGTGGGAACACATCGCCCGACGCCTTCCCGATGCTCCGGCCCAGGAACACCACGGACAGACCCACACCTGGAGCCAATTCGACCAGCGGGCGAACGGAGTGGCAGCCACCCTTCTGGCCGCCGGCGCGGGCCACCAGGACAAGTTCGCGCAATACCTCTACAACGACTCGACGTATCTCGAGAGCGTCTTCGCCGCTTTCAAGATCGGTCTCGTTCCCGTCAACACGAACTACCGATACACCGTCGACGAACTGGCCTACATCTGGGACAACTCCGATGCCGTCGCCGTCGTCTTCCACGGTGTCTTCACCGACAAGGTGGCCGAAGTGCGCCCGAGGGTGCCCGAGGTTCGCACGTGGCTCTGGGTCGACGACGGCACCTCGCCGTGCCCCGACTGGGCCGTCGACTACGAACACGCCGCCGCCGACACTCGATCCGCCGAAGCGCCGTGGGCTCGGAGCGGTGACGATCTACTCCTCATCTACACCGGCGGCACGACCGGCATGCCGAAGGGCGTCATGTGGCGTCAGGAAGATCTGATTCTCGCTCTCGACGCCGGAAACCGCCGACCGCTCACACCTCTCCCCAACGCCGCAGTGCTCGATTCGCGATCGATGAAACCCGGCCCCCGAAATCTTCCGGCTGCACCGCTCATGCACGGAACCGGTCTCTTCAACGCCATGAGCAACCTGATGGTGGGTGGCTGCATCGTGACTCTCGCCGGACGAAACTTCGACCCGATCGAGTTACTCGACACGATCAGCGAACGTCACGTCAACACGATGTCTTTCGTCGGCGACGCATTCGGCAAGCCGATCCTGCGAGCGCTCGACGCCGAACCGAACCGGTGGGACTTGTCGAGCCTGCGCGTGATCGTGTCGAGCGGAGTCATGTTCTCGGCCGAGACCAAACAAGGCCTCCTTCGGCACGCACCCAATCTCACGATCGTCGACTCGCTCGGATCGTCGGAAGCGGTGGCCATGGCTCAGAACACCACGTCGGCCGACGGAAGCTCCGACACCGCTCGCTTCATGCTCGGACCGAACACCAAAGTGCTGACCGAGGACGGTCGCGAAGTGGTGCCCGGCGCCGACGAACTCGGTCGTGTCGCAATCAAGGGCCACACACCCATCGGCTACTACAAGGACGAAGCGAAGAGCGCGGCCACGTTCCAGATGTTCGACGGTGTGCGTTGGTCGATCCCGGGCGACTGGGCACGTGTCGACGCCGACGGCACGGTGCATCTGCTCGGTCGCGGAAGCCAGTGCATCAACACCGGCGGCGAGAAGGTGTATCCCGAAGAGGTCGAAGAGGCCCTGAAAACGCACTTTGACGTCGCCGATGCGGCGGTCGTGGGCGTACCCGACGAACGATTCGGTCAAGCGGTCACGGCTCTCGTCGAACTGTTGCCGGGCCGGTCCGTCGAGACGAGCGAACTCGTGACCCACGTACGACGTCATCTGGCCGCGTACAAGTCTCCGAAGCACCTGCTGTTCGTCGCAAGTGTCGAGCGGGCGGGCAACGGAAAGCTCGACTACAAGGCTCTGACTGCTCGCGCCGTCGCGACCCTGGAGTAGGTTCGCGATGCCGTCCGACCGAGCGACGGCCCGCCGCACGGCGGATCACCCCCTCTCACGAGATCGAGCACGGAGACAGACATGACGTCACTTGGATACGACGGCAAAGTAGCGATCATCACCGGAGCCGGCGGCGGCCTCGGTCGTCAGCATGCACTCCTCATGGCGAGCCGCGGAGCACTCGTCGTGGTCAACGATCTCGGCGGATCCGTCGATGGCACGGGGGCGAGCACTTCGGCTGCCCAGAAGGTCGTCGACGAGATCAAAGCATTGGGCGGCGAAGCGGTGGCCGACACCAATTCGGTGGCCACACCCGAAGGCGGCGAGGCCATCGTGACGTCGGCGATCGATGCTTTCGGCCGCGTCGACATCGTGATCAACAATGCCGGCATCTTGCGCGACAAGGCATTCCACAACATGGAACCCGATCTGTTGAACCCAGTTCTCGACGTGCACCTGAAGGGGGCCTTCCACGTCACCAAGCCGGCATTCGTGAAGATGCGGGAACAGGGCTACGGCCGCATCGTCTCCACATCGTCGGCAGCCGGCATCTTCGGGAACTTCGGCCAGACCAACTACGGCGCGGCCAAGATGGGGCTCGTCGGGTTCACGCGTGTTCTCGCCGTCGAAGGCGCCCGCTACAACATCAAGGCCAACGCCATCGCACCGCTCGCCCTCACCCGCATGACCGAGGACATCATGGGGGCACTCGCCGACAAACTCGACCCGGGCCTCGTGTCGCCTCTCGTCGCCTACCTCACACACGACGACTGTCCGGTATCGGGGCAGACATTCTCTGTCGGTGGCGGTCGAGTCGCTCACGTCTTCATCGGCGAGACACAGGGCTACTTCAAGTCCGACCTGTCCCCCGAGGACGTCCAGTCCAACTGGGCACAGATCATGGATCAGAGCGGATACGCAACGCCCAACAATCTGGGTGAGGAGACGGCAATGTTCCTCCCCCACTTCAAGTGATCGAGATCTCGTGATCGGTGTCGACGACTTCGCAGCCGAGGCTCGTGAGTGGCTCGCGGCCAATGCTCGCCTCGCTCCTCGTGACTACGGGGCGATCTGCCCACCGGATCTCGTCGACCGTGGCCTCGAGTGGCAACGTCACCTGTTCGCTTCGGGTTATGCCGGCATCCACTGGCCGGTCGAGGTCGGTGGACGCGGCCTCACCCCGGCCCATCAGGCGCAGTGGCTCTACGAATGCGCGTTGGCCGGCGTCCCCGGAGTGTTCAACATGGTGGGTCTCGTACTCGCCGGTGGCGCCATCCAGAAGTTCGGGACCGATGAGCACAAGTCGACCCACCTCGAAAAGACGCTGCTGGCCGATCACGTGTGGTGTCAGCTGTTCAGCGAACCCGGCGCAGGCAGCGATCTCGGTTCGTTGAACACGCGGGCAGTTCTCGACGGCGATCGCTGGATCGTGAACGGCCAGAAGGTCTGGTGCTCGGGTGGGCGTTACAGCAATTGGGGAATCCTGATGGCGCGCACCGATCCCGACGCTCCGAAGCACGAAGGTATCTCGTTCTTCCTCCTCGACATGAGCCTGCCCGGTATCGAAGTCCGACCGCTGAAGCAGATGACCGGCGAATCCGAATTCGACGAAGTTTTCTTCACCGACGTCGAGGTGCCGGCCGATGCTCTTCTCGGGCCACTGCACGGTGGCTGGGGAGTCGGTATGGCGGTACTCACGTCCGAGCGCGGGCACATCGGCACGAGTGTCATCTCACTCGAACGGCGACTCGAGTCGATTTCTCGCCTTGCTCAAGGGCGTGAGCTCTCGTCTGTCGAGCGACAAGAACTCACGACGTTGCTGTCGAAGGGCATGGCCTACAAGGCCATGGCCCAACGTCAAGGGCCGATCGCATCGACGGCCGCCTCGCTCATGAAGCTCGGCATCACCGAGATGATGTTCGACGTGGCGATGTTGCGCTCCGACATCGCCGGCGTCGAGTCGACGCTCGAGGGTCCCGATGCGTTCGGCTTGCTCTCGGCTCCCGGAGGACGAATCGCCGGCGGAACCAGCCAAGTGCAACGCAACATCATCGGAGAGCGCCTACTCGGTCTTCCGCGAGAACCGCGACCCCGCCCTACCTGACGCCGTCGTACACTTACTCTTGCGTGACATATCACCAGGTCACCAGGCAGAGGAGGGTGTGATGAACGAGATTCCGAACGAGAAAATTCGCGAAATTCCGTGGCGTCTCGTCGGTGTGGCGGTTGTCGCCGCGATCATCGCCGTGTTCATCGTGCAGAACTGGGAAAGAACGCCCGTACAATTCCTTTTCTTCGATATCAACAGCCAGCTCTCCCTCAGTTTGATCGTGGCGATCCTTTTCGGGGTGGTGATCGATCGACTCGTGATCGGACTCAATCGCCGCCGACGTCGCAAGGACTGACGACCCGACTCGGAGTGCTGGCTCGGCCCGAGCGAGACACCCAGACGTGAAAGTTGCATCGACGAACGGAGTGAAAGTCGAGGTCCACGACCTCGGTGGACATGGACCCCGTCTTCTCATGTCGCATGCCAACGGTTTCCACGGCCTCTGCTGGACGCCGGTCGCCGAAAATCTCACTCGTCGGTTCCACTGCTACGCCCACGATCACCGCGGCCACGGCGACACACCGCTACCCAAGAATTGGAAGATCTCTTGGGCTGGCTACGGAGCCGACACCACTGCGGTGGCCAAGAAGCTCCACGAACCAGGCGGAATCATCGGCGTCGGGCACTCGATGGGCGGAGCCACGCTGCTCATGGCGGCCGTCAAGGATCCGACTCTTTTTCGTGGAATCCTGGTGTACGAACCCATCGTGCCACCGGCCGATCTGCGTATGCCGGCCAATCGACCGAACGTTCTGGCCGACGGCGCAGCTCGACGCAAGTCGACCTTCAAGAGCTTCGAGGAAGCCATCGCCAACTACTCGTCGAAGCTGCCGATGTCGGCTTTCACACCCGAAGCCCTCGAGGCCTACGTCCGAGGCGGATTGCGCGTCGGCGACGACGGTCTCCTGCACCTGAAGTGTGATCCGGCAACCGAAGCCGAGAACTTCCGCAATCCGACGATCCCCCAGCTCTGGAAGAAGTTGGCAACTCTCGAGATTCCAGTGTGGGTCCTCTCCGGCCACCCCGAGCCGTTCCAGCCGTCGGGATGGGCCGAGGCAGTCGCCGATCAGATACCGAACGGCAACCACATCGAATACAGCGACCTCGACCATTTCGGTCCGTTCGTCGATCCGGCTCGAGTCGCCCGCATCATCGACACTTTCGCCGACACGCTCGAACCCTGATCGACGCGAAAGACGGCCTCCCATGCACGACGATGACGAATATCGGGGTGTCGACGGACTCGGCTCCACCGTGGCCCGTTTCGATCGGGCTGCCGACGAGTATCTCGAAAAACTTCGCTCGTCGCCGCTCGCCGGGCGAGTCTTCACCTCCGCCAGCCATCTCGGCGACTGGAGTCTCGTCTGGCACCTGATCGGTGCCGCCCGAGGTCTCACGAACGATCGACGGGCCGCTCAGGCCGTGGCGCTGTCGGCTCTACTTGGCGCCGAGTCGTTGATCGTCAACCAAGGTGTGAAGCGCCTGTTCCGGCGCGAACGACCCACCGACAGCGGTGACGACCGTTTCACGGTCCGGACCCCCTCCACCAGCAGCTTCCCGAGCGGCCACGCCAGTTCGGCGGTGTTCGCAGCCACGGTTCTCACCACTCTCGATGGCAAGAAGTCGGCACCGTTGTGGTTCGGAGTCGCAGCGGTCGTCGGGACGAGCCGAGCCTTCGTGCGAATTCACCATGCCTCCGACGTGATCGGAGGGGCAGCGGTCGGCCTCGGCCTCGGTTTGCTCGTCCGACCATTGGTGAGAAAACTGCGCTGACCGAACCCACTTCGAACGGAGCCTCCATGACCCGCACCTTCGCCATCACCTGGGACTACCGCTGTCCGTACGGTCGCATCGCCCACGACCACGTGGTGACCGGATTGCGTGCCGGCGCCGACTGGGACGTCACCTTCCTGCCGTTCTGCCTCGGACAATCTCATGTCGAACCGGGCATGCCCGACGTGTGGGACGCGCCCGAGACCGACTCGGGAATTCTCGCCCTCCAGGTCGCCGTCGCCGTTCGCGATCAGCAGCCGCACGCTTTCGTCGATCTGCACCACGCGCTGTACGAGTTCAAGCACGCGCTCGGGGGAAACATCCGTAGTCGAGACGAACTAGCGAACGTTCTCACCGGATGCGGCATCGATCCGGTCGCCGTGTTCGCCGAAGTCGACTCGGGCCGACCGCTCGCCTCGATTCGTGACGAGCACACCCGCTACGCGAACAGTCATCACGTCTGGGGCGTGCCCGTCTTCGTGGTCGACGACAAAGCCGTATTCGTCCGACTGCTCGATCGCGCCGAGGGTGACGAGGCTTTAGCCGTCCACACCATCGAACGTGTTCTTGACGACATCGACTGGCCGATCCTGAACGAGTTCAAGCACACGTCCGTACCGCGCTGAACTCCGACGGCTCAGCCTCGGTCGCGACGAATCCTGACATCGGTCGAGACTCGACCCGACTCGTCGAAGATCTCACCGATCCGCACTGCCAGTCCCAGCTCCTGGTCGTCCCAGGTCCGATTCGCCGCGAGCACGAGCGACCCATCGACTCCGACGGGCTGCACGACCTGCCACCGACCCTCGGGTGCCGACGAGTCGAACACCAGACGATGGATCACCACACCGGACTCCTCCAGGTGATCGTTGTCGCCTCGATCGGCGAGCAACTCCACAGTGAAGAGATCGACGCCGACGTCGACCACGACGAGACGAAAGTGCATTCGACCATCGGTCGGCGGAGAGGTGTCGGACGTGACCAGGCGCACGGCATCCTGCCAGTCCCCGGAACGCAGACGATCGAGTGAGAAAAAGGCGATCTCGTCGTCGTCGAGCCACCCACTCGTCCAGGCATCGAACGCCAGAACACCCGGCGCGTGCCGTCGAGCGGGATCGGCGTCACGAGGAGACGCGCTGTTGCTCATCACGTCGAGATGGCTGTCGTAGACATGGTTGTCTCCCACCCCGGCCGACGACGAGCTGTGCGGCCAACCGAGTGCGTGGCCGATCTCGTGTTCGATCAGATCGAGGGGCGGATCGTCACCCCAATAGATGGTGAAGTCGGACGCACCCACGTAGGCCGATCGACGCGAGTCGACCGCCGCACAGGGACGATCACATCGTTCGCCCCGACGACCCCAACCCCCGGGTGCGTCGACGTCGTGTTGGGCGTCGGCCACGACGAGGACTCCATTGGTGGACATCGAGGATCGGTCGAGGGCTCGGTCGACGCACTCGATTGCGGTCTCGTCGGCGTCGATGGCGACGTCGGCGGCGGCGATCCACTCGATCTGGTACCGACCGTGCGACCACCGCTCGAAGTAGTCGGCCACCCCTTCCAGCCGCTTCACGATCGTCGCGGTGTCCGCGATCAGTCGCTCGGCACCCGTTGCGTACGTCGGATCGCGAACGTCGTCGGGAATCCGGCAGATCGCCACTTCCCAGCGATCAACTCCGGTGACGACGTCGCGGGTCGTGACGTCACCACCAGCGATCTCGTCGACCAACCCGCGTTCCCAACGCGGGGAAGAGGAACATCCGGCCCCGACGATCGACGACACAGCCAGCATGCCGATGGCCACGAATCGGCGTCTCGCTCCTGACACCGATCGCCTCCCCATTCCCCCGAACGTATCCCGGGTCGTAACCTGAGATCGTGG
>CBFHWN010000084.1:0-8618 GCA_965659595.1 uncultured Ilumatobacteraceae bacterium
AAATCGGGTTCGGGTTGGCGGCTACCTTCGGGTGGCCACACGGCCGGGTGCTGTTCGTAGCGACGCACGTACTTGGCGGCCGAGCAGTTGCGAATGAGCGGTCCGTGGGTTCCGAACCAGTAGTCGAGGAACTCCTGGTGCGTGGTTCCGGGCTTGCGCTTCAACATCGACACGAGTCGGATCATGATTCCCCCTTCGACGAACTCAGGTGATCTTGGCACATCGGGTCAAAGGCCGAGAAAGGAACCGCCGTCGCACACGATGGTCTGGCCGGTCACGTACGACGAGTCGTCGCCGGCGAGGAAAAGCGCGACCGAGCCGATGTCGTCGGTGATGTCACCGACGCGACCCAGCGGCGTGCGGGCCTCGATCGCTTGTTGAAGCGCCGGATTGCGATCGAAGGCGGTGATCAACGACGGACTGGCCGCCACCGGCGCAATGCAGTTGACCGTGATGCCGTCGGGACCCCACTCGCGCGCCAGGCTCTTCGCGATCGCCCGCTGGGCGGCCTTGGCCGGCGAATAGAGCGGGATGTTGGCGCTGCCCTCCACCCCGGACGGCGAGGTGATGAGAACGTAGCGACCGCCGCCCTCACCACGCGGCCGGCGAGACGACGCGGCGAGGTGAGGGTGGGCTTCACGTGCGCACTGCAGGCTCGCCCAACCGGCCGTGAGCGACATCCCCTTCCAGTGCTTGTCGAGAATTGCGTCTTCGAGGCGATGCGGGATCGCCCCCGTGAAGGCATTGTGCACGACGATGTCGAGCCGTCCGAACTCGTCGACGGTTCGTTGCACACACGCGGCGATCGAGGAACCCTTGGTCACGTCGGTCTCGATGCAGACCGCCGAACCTCCGTCGGCGCGAATCGCCGTGGCGACCGGTTCACCGGTCTCAGCCCGGCGGGCCGCCACCACCACCGTGGCTCCGTGCTCGGCCAGGCGACGGGCGATCCCCTCGCCCACTCCTTGTCCGGCCCCGGTCACGACGGCCACTCGACCGGCGAGAGACGTCCCCCGCCCGCTCACATCCACAGCCCTCCGTCGCAGACGATCGTCTGTCCGGTCACGTGACCAGCGGCGTCACTGCACAGGAACGAGATCGTGTCGCTCGGATCGACCTGACCGTCGAGCGCACGTGGCGCGATCGACACCGGACCGGTGATCGTCGTGTCGATACCAAAGGCTTCGGGGGCCAGCGCAACGGCGTTGACCGTCACCCCGGTGGCTCCCCACTGGCGGGCAGCGGACTTCACCAGTACGCGCGCGGCTTCGGCGGTGGCCGACATCGCCGCGTGGTCGGCGCCACCCGACTGACCGGTGGTGGGCACCACCACCACGATCCGACGACAGCCCTCACCATGAGCGCGCTGCAACTCGGTGATGACGGAGCGCATCGGCTGTTCCCACAAGCGATCGATGTCGTCGTCGGTGAGATCGACGACTCGACACGGCGAGATCACGAGAGGAGGCACGATCACACGTGCCGGCGCATCGGTCACGACTCGGACACGAAGAGCGTCGGCGAGGGGCCCTTCACCCACTACGACGGCCGTCACGATGTCGCGTCTCGACTCGATCGAAGATGGAACGACGTGTCACCGCGGTGATCGAAGTGGACGATCCGCTCGGCGAAACGCCATCCATCGGCCCCGCGTTCGAATCGATCGTGATACCGCCCCGAGGCGACCAACTGGAGCGGGAACTGGCCCGGCACACATTGAGTGACCGTGAAGTAGGAACGGGTCGATACGTGCTGGTGATCGTCGGCCTCGACGATCGTGTTGGTCACGACATGCTTGGTATTGGGGACACCGTCATACAGCATCACCAGCTTCTCCATCATGGATCCCACGTGTGAACCGTGCATCGACGGGCGGCGGGGACCACCCATGAACACCTCGGCTGATGCGAACAAAGCCGACACGTCGTCGAATCGACCGCCGTCGACCGCTTCGGCGTAGGCGAAGAGCAAGTTCACGATTTCTCGCTCGTCTGCAGAAGTCAACATGCCGTCACCGTAGACGAACTACCGTGTTCTCCGTGACTGAGAACTCCCCCAACGTTCCCGATCCGACTCCGGCCGGACTCCAACTCGGAGACCAAACCTCCGAACTCGTGCGGTCGGCTTTTCCTCTCCGACTCGGACTGGTAGAAGGCAAGGTCGCCGTCGTCACCGGCGCGGCCCGTGGTATCGGTGAAGCAGCGGCGAGACTCTTCGCGGCCGAAGGCGCCGCCGTTGTGCTCGTCGACAAGGACGTCGCGGCCGCCGAGGAGGTCGTCGGATCGATTCGCAGCCGCGGTGAGGAAGCAATGGCGGTGGGTGCCGACCTCACCTCCGAGGCCGATGTCGACGCCATGGTGCGTTCGGCCATCGACACCTACGGTCGCATCGACTGCGCCTTCAACAATGCCGGTATCTCGGGCAAGTTCGGGTCGTTCATCGATCTCGATCTGGCCGAGTGGCAAAGCATGATCGACATGAACCTGACGAGCGTGTTCCTGTGCATGAAATACGAACTCGCAGTCATGGCCGCCCAGGGTCACGGTGCCATCGTGAACGCTTCGTCGGGTGCCGGAGTGGTTGCCGCCCCCGGCCTGCCTCACTACACCGCGGCCAAACACGGTGTCCTCGGCCTCACCAAGTGCGCCGCTCAGGAATTCGCCGCCAAGGGCGTGCGAGTCAACGCCATCCTTCCCGGCACCACCCGAACGCCGATGATCGAAGGCTTCATCAACGGTGACCCCGACATCGAAAAGATGGTGAGCCGCGGCATCGGACGTGGCTACCTCGGCGAACCGGCCGAGATCGCTGAAGCCGCCGTGTGGCTCTGCAGCGACCGGGCCAGTTTCGTGAGCGGCGCGTCGTTGTCGGTCGACGGATCGACCGTCAATCGATGATCAGAATCGCTGCCGATTCACGTCACGACCAGGTGGCCAGGATCTCGGCCACCTGGTGATCACCTGGATGGCACGGTTCGCCCGCCGTTGCCAGTGATCGCGAGAAGCGCGGTGCCGGCTGCGCCTGCAACACCCCGTTGATCGTGGTGGTTGCACCACGGGCCGCCATGTGCGGGTGAGCCGGAACCTCATCGGGTGCGAGCACGGGCGCGAAGCAAGCGTCGCCACCTTCGAAAATTGCACACCATTCGTCTCGTGTTCGAGTGACGAACGTCGCCGCCACACGTCGCTTGGCCTCGGCCCAGATCGAACGGTCCATCTGACGTTCGGGTGCGAGGAGTTCGTCGTCGGCGACTCCGAGCTTCTGCACGAATTCGGCATAGAACTGCGGTTCGATCGCACCGACCGAGACCCACTTGCCGTCCGACGTGCCGTACACGTTGTAGAAGTGCGCTCCGCCATCGAGATGATTCGTGCCTCGCGGACCCCAGAATCCGTTGGCGACGGCCGAGAAGAACGGACCAAGAATCATCGCCGCACCGTCGACCATCGCCGTGTCGATCACCTGACCGCGTCCACTGCGTTGACGTTCGACGAGCGCCGCCGCCACACCGAAGGCAAGCACCAGTCCACCACCTGCGAAGTCACCGAGCAGATTGATGGGGACGGTCGGTGGTTGGCCTTCGTATCCGATGGTGTGCAGGGCTCCTGAGAGCGCGATGTAGTTGATGTCGTGACCCGCAGCATGCGCCAGCGGGCCGTCCTGACCCCAACCGGTCATCCGGCCGTAGATCAGTCGTTCGTTGCGCTCGCACAACACATCGGGGCCGAGACCGAGCCGTTCGCACACACCCGGACGGAACGGGTCGACGAACACGTCGGCACGATCGATCATCGAGAGCAGACGTTCGACGTCGCTCGGATCCTTCAGATCGAGGGCGACGCCACGCTTACCGCGCATCATCGGGTTGGTGGCCGGCTTCTCGCGGATGGCGCGGGCGGCCACGTCGGGTCGGTCGACCGCCACCACATCGGCGCCGAGGTCGGCGAGGATCATCGCGCCATACGGCCCCGGACCCTGGCCAACCAGTTCAACGACTCGTACTCCGGCGAGCGGACCACCGTGCGCGGTGGTCATGTGGCGTCGGCCGTCGCGACCTGCTTGGCCCAGCGGTAGTCGCTCTTACCGGCTGGTGACCGCACCATCTGGTCGACGAGAGTGAGTTGACGCGGCACTTTGTAGCCGGCCACGTGCTTGCGACAGTGCTCCTGAATGCTCTCGAGTGTGGGCGTGGAGCCGGCTCGCGGCTGAACGACCGCCGCCACACGCTCTCCCCACCGATCGTCGGCCACACCCACCACGACGGCGTCGAACACTTCGGGGTGACCCTTCAACGCGTTCTCGACCTCTTCGGGGAAGATCTTCTCGCCACCGGAGTTGATGCACACCGACCCGCGACCGATGAGCGTGATGCTTCCGTCGTCGTTCATGATCGCGAAGTCACCCGGAATGCTGTAGCGGGTTCCATCCGGTCCGGTCATGAAAGTGGCCGCCGTCTTCTCGGGATCCTTGTGGTAGCGCAACGGGATGTTGCCGGTGCGAGCAAGGCGACCCATCACTCCGGGCGGAGTGGGCTTCAGATCGTCGTCGAGCACCGTCGAGTCGCGACCGCCCTTCACGCGCAGACCACCTTCGGCCACACCGCCCTTGGCGACCTGGGTGATGCCGTTGGCGCCGCCTTCGCTCGAGCCGACCGCATCGGTGATCACGAGGTTGGGGAAATGATCGAGGAACTGGTCCTTGCACGTCTGCGAGAACAGCACCGCACTCGACGAGACGGCGAAGAGTGACGACAGGTCGTAGGAACCGTTCGACGCCTCGTACTCGTCGAGGAGCGGCCGGGCCATGGCGTCGCCGGTGATCATGATGAGATTGGCCTTCTCCTCTTGCACCGTTCGCCAGACGTCGGCCGGGTCGAACTTGGCGCGAAGGATCACCTTGTTGCCGAGGAAGCTCTGACTCATGACGCTCCACTGCGATGCGCCGTGCATGAGCGGCGGAAGCGGATAGCTCACGAGGGAGAAGCCGTTGCGGCCCTTCTCGACGAATCCTTCCGGGCTCTGCATCTTGTCGCCCGTGAACACGTCGATTCCGCCGCCGAGGGCCATGACCACGTCGGCATGACGCCACACGACTCCCTTCGGCATACCGGTGGTTCCACCCGTGAAGAGGATGTAGATGTCGTCGTCGGATCGCGGCGCGAAGTCGCGGACGTCACTCTGGGCGGCGAGGGCCGCTTCGTAGTCGGGTCCGATCACGAGCTGCTTCAGATCGGGAGCGATGCCGCGAGCCCGATCGGCGTACTCGGGTTCGACGATGAGGTAATTGAGATCGGCGTTGTCGAACAGGTAGGCCAACTCATCTTCGACGTAGCGGTAGTTGATGTTGATCCAGACAGCTCGAATCTTGAAGATCGCCCAGAGCGACTCGACCCACTCGACACGATTGAGCGCGTAAATGCCGACGTGATCGCCAGCCTTCACTCCTTCCGCCAACAGATGATGAGCGAGACGATTGGCTCGGGCGTCCATCTCGGCGAAGGTGCGCCGCTCACGCTCGTCGGCGATGTACTCGCGGTCGGGCCATTCGTCGACGGCTGCTTCGAAGAGATCGGCGAGATTGAAAGTCGTTGCCCCCATGCCCCGAGTTTCGCGCATCACGACCGAATGACTCCCACCCGCCTCCGCCGTAGTACAAGTGGGGAGAACGATCTGACCGCTACCAGGGAGGAACCATGGCATCCACCGAACATCTTCTGGTCGAAAAGCGAGGCAACGTCCTCGTCGTCACCATGAATCGACCGGAGGCCAAGAACGCCCTCAGTCCGGCGATGATCGTTGGGCTGGCCGACGCCTGGGTGCATTTGAACGAGGACGACGACCTGCGTTGCGCCGTGCTCACCGGAGCCGGTGGTTCGTTCTGCACGGGCATGGACCTGAAGGCACGGGCCGACGGCGACTCCGGACCCAACCCCTACCAGGAGCGCTGGGCCGCTGATCCCGACCTGCACTGGAAGGCTTTGCTGCGCCACTATCGACTTCATAAACCACTGGTGGCCGCCGTCGAGGGTTACGCCGTGGCCGGTGGCACCGAGATCCTTCAGGCGACGCACATCCGTGTGGCCGGCGAATCGGCAACTTTCGGCGTGTTCGAAGCCCGACGAGGTCTGTTCCCGGTGGGTGGCAGCACGGTTCGATTGCAAAGGCAGATCGGCTACACGAATGCACTCGAGATGTTGCTCACCGCTCGCGGCTACACGGCGGTCGAGGCAAAAGAGATCGGTCTCATCGGACACGTGGTACCCGACGGTCAGGCCCTCGCCAAGGCGATGGAACTGGCCGAAATGATCGCCGCCAACGGACCGCTCGCCGTCGAGGCCATCCTCAAATCCGTGCAGGAGACGGCGGCGATGTCGGAAGAGGACGGGCTGAAGCGCGAGTTCGAGATCGGCTGGCCGATCTTTTCGACCAACGACTCGAAAGAGGGTCCCCGGGCCTTCGCCGAGAAGCGCTCCCCCAACTGGACCCGCACCTGAATCAACCCGACACCCTGTTGCGCAGGTGACCAGTGGGGTCATTTGCGCAACAGAGTGCGCGATTTTCGTCAGGGTTTGAGGGAGGAGACGAGCCACATGGCGAAGAACTGACTGCCGCCGCCGTAGGCGTGGCCCACCGCCTTCTTCGCCCCGTCGATCTGGTGCTCACCGGCCTTGCCCATCACCTGCATACATGCCTCGCCGAAGCGGATCATTCCCGACGCACCGATCGGATTCGATGACAGCACGCCACCCGACGGGTTGACCGGCAGCGACCCCGTCATCTCGGTGACGCCATCCTCGACTCGTCGCCAACCTTCGTTGCGCGGCGCGAAGCCCAGATTCTCGAGCCACATCGGCTCGAACCAGGCGAAGGGCACGTACATCTCGACCACGTCGATCTCGTCGGCCGGGTTGGTGATTCCACCCTTACGCCACAGATCTTCGGCGCACATCTCACCCGCCCGCGGGCTCACCTGCTCGCGGCCGGCGAAAGCCGTCGGCTCGCTGCGCATCGCCGAGGCATGCACCCAGGCCTTCGGACCCGCCATCTTCTCGGCGCGCTCTTCACTCATGAGCACCAGGGCCATGGCACCGTCACTCGACGGACACGTCTCGATGAAGCGGATCGGATCCCAGAGCATTGGAGTCTCGAGAGCTTTCTCGAGCGTCCAGTCGGGTTCGTGCAGATGGGCGTACGGGTTCTTGCACGCATTCGTTCGATCTTTCACGGCGACCATGGCGCCGATGTGCGACGGCGCACCCGATCGGGAGATGTAGCCACGAACGATCGGCGAGAAGTAGCCGCCGGCTCCAGCGTGCACCGGCATACCGAACGGAATCGGCACACTGAGCGCCCACATTGCGTTGCCGTCACTCTGCTTCTCGAAGCCGATGGTGAGCACGGTGCCGTGGATTCCGGCCATGACGTGCTGGGCGGCCACGATCGCAGTCGATCCTCCGACCGAACCAGCGGTATGCACACGGAACACCGGCTTGCCATGGGCCGCCAGCGCATCGGCGAGCCACAGTTCCGGCATCGCCACACCTTCGAGCGAATCGGGCGCTTTGCCGATCACCACGGCGTCGACATCGTCGATCGTGATACCAGCATCGGCTAGCGCTCGATCGACGGCCTCGCGCACGAGCCCGGCGATCGACACGTCGGCCCGGCACGACGAATGATTCGTCTGTCCGACGCCGACCACTGCACAACGTTCGGCCATGTCAGTCACCCTCCATCACGCACACCAGGTTCTGTTGCAGGCATGGCCCGCTCGTGGAATGAGCAACCGCACGATCAGCGCGACCTGCGAAGACCGCTTCAGCTGCTTCGACGAAACGGGCCAGACCAGCCGCCATGGCCGGATTGGCCACCAAGGCTCCACCACTCGGATTGATGGCTGTCTTCGACGCGTCGAGACCCATGGCCGAACGCAACAGCAACTCTTGATGCGTGTACGGGGCGTAAAGCTCGGCCAGATCAACCTTGTCGCGGCCGACACCGGCCTTCTCAGCGGCGACACGCGTGGAGTCGCTCGTGGTGAGCGAACGAGCGCCGAGACGCTGGGTGTCGATGCGATGATCGATCCCGCGTATCCAAGCCGGTCGCTTCGCAAGTCGACGAGCCACGTCATCGGCAGCGAGTACGACGGCATTGGCGCCGTCGACGGGAACGCTGCAGTCGTGCGCCCGCAACGGTGCGGTGGTGTAGGGCGACGACAACAGTTCGTCGACCGTGTGATCACCTTTCAGATGAGCGATCGCGTTCGACTTGGCGTCGTGGCGACTCCGAACGGCTACCTCGGCCATCTGCTTTTCGGTCAGCACCCCAGCATCGAGACAAGCCCGTGCCTGCAGGGCGGCCAGGGCGTCGAAGCCGGGCCACAGCGGGGTCACGAAGTACGGATCGGCCTGCAAAGTGAGAATGCGATCGATCGGCCCCGACGTGGTCTTTCCATTGGCGAACACAACGGCGATGTCGCATTCGCCGGTCTGCAACTTCACCCACGCCTCGTACAGAGCGAGGGCACCGTCGCCTTCGACGTGACTCTCGACGATCGGTGGCCACGCTCCGATGGCGTCGACTGCGGCGACGAAACTGAACGGCTGACCGCTCATGTAG
>CBFHWN010000085.1:0-8585 GCA_965659595.1 uncultured Ilumatobacteraceae bacterium
CCATTCGAGAGTACCGCGACGACCAGGGTGTTACGAGACGACAACGACACCAGCTGAACGGTCTTGACCGCCGCCTTCTCCACCGTCGGTCCGAGCACCACCGAGGCGTAATTGGTGAGACCGGCGACGAGTTGAGACGTCCGCGCCAAGAGCTCTTCCAGACGGCCGTGCGCCCCATCGAAAAATTCGCGTACTTGACCGACTTTGACGTCGTCGAGGCGTCCGGGCTGGGTCAGATGGTCGACGAAGAAGCGATACCCCTTGTCAGTGGGAACTCGACCCGCCGAAGTATGAGGCTGAGCCAGGTATCCCTCCTGCTCGAGAACCGCCATTTCGTTGCGTACGGTGGCCGACGACACGTTGACCTCGTTCGACTGCGCGATGTGCGTGGAGCCCACGGGTTGACCCGTGCCGATGTACTCCTGCACGACAGCTCGCAGGATCGCGGTCTTGCGTTCGTCAAGCATTGCGACTGTGAGTCTACTGCCCCCGCCTCGTCAGCCGCCGGTGACCGCCTTGTAGCGGAGCAGAGCATCCTCGCGCTCCACCGCATGATCGACGATCGGGGGCACGTACCCGAGAGGCACTCCCCCACCTTTCGACCACGGAGCGTGGATCTGCGAGGTCGGAAGATCGGACAGTTCGGGCACGTAGCGGCGCACGTAGTCACCACTCGGATCCCACCTCTCACCCTGGGCGACCGGATTGAAGACTCGGAAGTACGGCGCAGCGTCGGTTCCCGTTCCCGCTGTCCATTGCCACCCGTGCGAATTGCTCGCCACGTCTCCATCGACGAGATGGCGCATGAAGTGACGGGCGCCCCACTGCCACGGAAGGTGAAGGTCTTTCACGAGGAAACTGGCGACGATCATACGAACTCGGTTGTGCATCCAGCCTGTGGTGAGAAGTTCGCGCATCCCCGCGTCGACGATCGGATAGCCGGTGCGCCCTTCGCACCAAGCACGAAAGCGTTCCTCGGCGAGAGGACCGTCGTCATGCACCATGGCGTCCATCTTTCGATTGAGGTTCTGCCACGTGGTGTCGGGACGATGGAACAACACGTCACCGTAGAACTCGCGCCAGGCGATCTCACTTCGAAAGGTTTGGTGGGCCTTGGAGTCACCGAGGTCGCTCAAGAGTTGGCGAGGGTGCACGAGCCCCCATCTCAATGCAGTGGACAGTCGACTCGTGCCGGCGACCGAAGGATCATTGCGACGCTCGTCGTAACCGTCGAGTCCCTCACTTCCTCGATCGCGGAATTCCTCCCACTGCCTCCACACCCCGACCTCGGTGAAGGGAGGAAGCTCGACATCGACCCCAGGTCGCTTCGGACGGCCCGCACACTTGATCGTGGGAGCACCAAGCCAATTCGGGTCACGGGGCGCGTCGACGACCGATGACCAACCGGCGGCGAGCCAGCGCTTCGAGAAGGGGGTGAAAACGGCGTACGGAGTGCCGTCGTCCTTCTGAACGGTTCCCGGATCGACGGCGTATGGCGACCTCTCGAACACCAGACGACGATCGGCCGCCGAGAGACGCTCGGACACTTCGCTGTCTCGGCGCGATCCGTACGGCGCGAAGTCGCGGGCTGCGAACACCGCGTCGATATCGAACTCGTCACAGAACGACGGGATCACCTCGATCGGGTCGCCGTATCGATACAGGAGTGCGCGGCCCATCGAGTCGTCGAGTGCGTTCAACGCATCGCACATGAACGCCAACCGTGGAAGGCCGGCTCGATCGAAAAGATTCGGGTCGACCACGAAAAGCGGAACCACCTCGTCGTGCTCGGACAACGCCCGCACCAGGGCTGGATTATCGGCGAGTCGCAGATCTCGCCGGAACCACACGATCGCTCGACTCATGGGTCGAGTGTGTCAGTTCGGCTTCGGATCGGCGAGATCGGGGAAGCGAATTCGCAACGCGTTTCCGTGCGCCGAGAAACCCTCGACGTCGGACAAGGTGACGATGCTGGGGGCCAACCGTCGAAGAGCCTCCGCTGATGCTCGTGCCACGGCCGTGCGCTTCACGAACGCGTCGACCGTCACACCGCTCGTCACCCGCGCCGTTCCGTTGGTGGGGAGCGAGGCCGGACAACCGATCACGAAGTTGGCGGCCGAGAAGGGCGTGTCCTGGCCGAGGAGAATCTCTCCGGCGTGCACGAGCTCGGACAACACTTTCTCTTCGTCGACATCACGCACGACGAGTTGCAGGTGTTCGGGAGCGAACTGGTTCGCCACTGCGGCTGCTGTGCGCAGACCGTCGACCAACACCGCACCGCCGTTCTTTCCGAGTGATGTCGCCGCTGCGTCGGCACGTTCGGCTGGGAGCACCGCCATCTGTATGGCGAGTTCGAGGTCGACCGCCTCGAGCAACTCCGAACTGGTGGTCACGAGAAGTGTGCAGCTGTCGGTTCCGTGCTCGGCTTCGATCAACAGATCGGCGGCCAGACGGCGGGGGTCGGCCGAATCGTCGGCGAGGACGAGGCTCTCGGTGGGGCCGAGCGCCATCTGGGTGGCCGTGCCGTACCGCTGCACCTCGAGTTGAGCGACGGTCACCGGCCACGATCCGGGCCCCAAGATCTTTACGACACGCGGGACCGTAGGAGTTCCGAATGCCAGAGCGGCGATGCCCGCCGGACCGTTCACCCGATAGACGTTCTCGAGTCCGAGCTCGTCGGCTACGGCCAGAACGACCGCATCTACTGCTCCGTCGGCGCCGGGCTTCGGGGGGACCACCACATGGATGTCCGGAACACCGGCCACCACAGCCGGTCCGCCCAATTGGGCCAGGACGCTCGGATAGCTGGCCTTACCGCTCGGGCAAAAGAGTCCGGCCGACGCGATCGGCGTCACCTTCTCGCCGACGACGAGTCCGGGCTCGCTCTCGAAACTCCAATCGTTGAGGCGCTCACGAAGGGCTTCGTTGAATCGCCGAACGTGATCGACCATGTCGCGTATCGCGTATCGGACGTTGTCGCCGACCTGGGCGCTCGCCCGCTCCCGCTCTTCGGGTGTCACACGCAACTCGCTCGGAGTGACCTCGACCCCGTCAAAAGTGGCCAAAGCCTCGCACAGCGCTTCGTCACCTCGCTCGCGCACGTCGGCGACGAGGGCGGCGATCTGTTGCCGGAGTTCGACCGACACCGAGCGATCGATGTCTCGATCGAGCAACGCGCGTCGAGTCGTTGTGTCGAGTTCCGACCACACAAGACGACGAAGAACGCTCACGACCTCACGTTATCGGCGGAGACACCGAGGATCTTGTGAGAGTTTTCGGCCCTGACGGCGAAGTGTCCACACCAGATCTCCAGTTGATGGCATACACGGCGGCGCCGAGTGTGATGAAGCTGCCGTAGGCGAGCGACCACTCCGCACCCCACTGGTCGGCCACGACTCCCGTGATCGGCCCGCCGATCGGGGTCGATCCGAGGAAGGCCACCGCTGACAAAGCGAGCAGTCGCCCCCGCATGTCGGGAGGACACTTCTGCTGAACGAGTCCGTTGAACGAAGCCAGAAAGCCGGCGCCGCCGATTCCGAGAGGTATGGCACCCGCGAAAGCCCAGGGACCCGAGGGCGCCCACGCCACAAAGGGTCCGGCTGCACCGAGCAAGGCCACGCTCCCCACGAACATACGCGGCGTCGCCTCATGGCGTGATGCGACCAGTAGCGAACCGATCACACTTCCCAGGCTCACGATCGACAGAACCCAGCCGAACCAGCGGTCGTCACCCCAGCGGACATCGCTCAACTTCGGGAGTGACACCGAATAGTTGAAAGCGAATGTGCTCACCACGACGAGCACCACGTGGAAGCGACGAAGCTGCGGATCTGCGAACACGAATCGCAGAGCGTCACGGACGGGGGTTCCACCTCGCGACGCAAGCGGACCTCGGTGAAGTTTCGACGGATCGATCAGCACCAACGAAACGAGAACGGCCACGAACGACAGGGCGTTGATCATGAAGCACCATGCGGTGCCGAGCGGTCCGATCAGAGCGGCGGCGAGGGCCGGGCCGAAGACGCGAGAGCCGGTCATCACGGCGGTGTTGAGACTCATGGCGTTACTGATGTCGCTCGACGGCACCAATTCGACGACCAGCCCTCGACGGGCCGGATTGTCGAGGGCGCCAGCGACTCCGAGAACGAAGGACAGCACGTAAATGACACCCACGTTCACAGCGCCGGCGAAATCGAGCAGGGCGAGTACGAGGGCTTGCGTGGTGAGTGCCCCCTGGGTGATCAAGCACATCGTTCTCTTGTCTCGACGATCGGCCAGCGCCCCGGCCCAAGCACCGAGAAACAGCATCGGCAAGAACTGAAGCGCGATGGCCACACCGAGGCTCGTCGCCTGGCCGGTCAACCGATAGACCAGGATCGACATCGCCGTCGACTGCAACCATGTGCCCACGTTGGAGACCATGAGGCCTCCGAAGAAGAGGCGTGCATTGCGGGTCCGCAGTGAACGGAATGTTCCGGCTGATGCCACGACATCGCTCTCAGTCGTCGAGTTTGAGAGCCGAGATGAAGACATCGCCCGGAACTTCGACACGTCCGATGGCCTTCATCTTCTTCTTGCCCTCTTTTTGCTTCTCGAGAAGTTTGCGCTTTCGGGTGATGTCACCTCCGTAGCACTTCGCGAGCACGTCCTTTCGCTTGGCCTTCACGGTTTCGCGAGCGATGACCTTGCCGCCGATGGCCGCCTGGATCGGAACGTCGAACATCTGACGTGGGATGAGCTCACGCAACTTTTCGCACATGCGACGTCCGTAGTCGAAAGCCTTGTCGCGATGCACGATGGTGGAAAAAGCGTCGGCGGTGAGTCCGTTGAGCAGAAGGTCGACCTTCACCAAATGACTCGGTTGATAACCCTCGAGCTCGTAGTCGAGACTCGCATACCCTTGGGTGCGACTCTTCATCTGGTCGAAGAAGTCGACCACGACTTCGGCCAACGGAATCTTGTAGTGCAGCTCGACCCGCTCGGGTGACAGATACTCGAGCTTCGACATGTCGCCCCGGCGCGACTGGCACAGCTCCATGAGTGTTCCGGTGTAGTCCTTCGGCGTGATGATGCTCACCCGGAAATAGGGCTCCTCGATGGTCTCGATGCTCTGGGCCGGGGGCAGATCGGCCGGATTGTCGACGATCACGATCTCGCCGTTCGTCTTCGTGACCCGGTATTCGACGCTCGGAGCCGTCGCGATCAGCGAGAGTCCGAATTCGCGTTCGAGACGCTCCTTCACGATCTCCATGTGCAAGAGACCGAGGAACCCGCAACGGAAGCCGAAGCCGAGCGCTCCCGAAGTCTCGGGCTCGTACGTGATCGACGCATCGTTCAACTTCAACTTCTGCAAGCTCTCACGAAGATTCTCGAAGTCATCGCCGTCGATCGGGTACAGACCGCAGAACACCATCGGCTTCGGGTCGCGGTAGCCGGGAAGCGCCACGTCGGCCTGACGACCGGCCAAGGTGACCGTCTCACCCGAACGCGCTTCGGCGACGTCTTTGACTCCGGCGATCAGATAACCGACCTCACCCGGCCCGAGTTCGGCGACCGGCGTAGTGACCGGTCGACGCACACCGATCTCGATCGCCTCGTGTTGAGCCTTGGCCTGCATGAACGACAGGCGGGATCCGCTCGTCATCCGACCATTCATGACTCGGATCGACGACACCACACCGCGGTACTGGTCGTACTGGCTGTCGAAGATGAGTGCCTGCAAAGGCGCGTCGGCGTCGCCGACCGGAGGCGGAATGCGATCGCACACCGCGTCGAGAAGTGAGTCGACACCCTCTCCGGTCTTGGCCGAGATGCGGAGGATCTCGTCGGCAGGTATGCCGAGAACCGTTTCGATCTCCATGGCGTAGCGATCGGGATCGGCTGCCGGCAAATCGATCTTGTTGAGCGCGGCCACGATCTCCAGGTCATTCTCGAGAGCGAGGTAGCAGTTCGCCAGAGTCTGGGCCTCGATCCCCTGCGCGGCATCGACCACGAGAACAACGCCCTCGCAGGCAGCGAGTGAACGGCTCACCTCGTACCCGAAATCGACGTGACCAGGAGTGTCGATCAGGTGGAGAATGTGCCCTTTCCATTCGACCCGAACGTTCTGAGCCTTGATCGTGATCCCACGTTCCCGTTCGAGGTCCATCGAGTCGAGGTATTGCTCGCGCATCTCACGCTTGTCGACTGCTCCGGTGATCTCGAGAATGCGGTCGGAGAGGGTCGACTTGCCGTGGTCGATGTGGGCGATGATCGAGAAGTTGCGGATACGGGAGAGGTCCATGGGGGGCGGTGGGCCCCGTCGAACGACGCCCGGGCCAAGCCTATCTCGCCCCCCTGACCTGGGATGTTGGATCGATCCCGGCGAGTTTGGCGTCCCTCGACCCAGTTGGGGTCGAGGGCGGGCGCTGGTACCCTTCTCCAGCCGTTATCGACGCAACGAGGTTTCCGTGGCCAACATCAAGAGTCAGAAGAAGCGCAACCGCACCAACGCCAAGGCTGCCGATCGCAACAAGGCTGTCAAAAGCGAGCTGAAGACGCGCATGAAGACTGCTCGAACCAGCGCCGGAACACCCGAGAACGCAGAAGACGTGCGTCTCGCCGTCAAGCGCATCGACATGGCCGCCGCCAAGGGCATCTTGCACAAGAACACGGCCGCCCGTCGCAAGAGTCGCTTGATGAAAAAGATCAACGCCGCCGACTGACCGCCGGTGCCAGGCGCGCCAGGCGCGCGATCAAAACATCCATCACCACGTCCTCGTCGAGACCTGTACCACCCCGTAAGTCGGCGTCAGCGCCCGACAGCAGTTCGAAGGCCCGCCGAACGCCGTCGTGACCGATCGTTCGATACGTGTTGAACGCCTTCTGGGCCGGGTATCCCTTCACACCTGCCGCCGCTTCGATCGATTCCTTCGACGAGAGATCCTCTCCATCGAGCCGAGCCAGGCGGCCGTAATGGTTGTGCAACTGAGCCAGGATCTGCAACGGATGCCGCTCCCCTGCCTTCATCATTCGTCGCGCCGCTCGTAGAGCGTCGGTCGCGCGCCCTCCGTCGATCGCATCGGTCAGGTCCCACGGCAGAACGTCGCCACGCTCTCCGAGATACGGCTGGAGCATGTCGACCGAGACACGCTTCGAACCGTACGCCGACTGCAACGTACGCACCAGACCATCGAGTCGTGACACGTCCTCCCCGAGCCATTCGACGAGCATCGCCTGAGCCGCCGGTTCGATATCGAGATCACGGGCCCGGATCTGTTCGCTCCACCATTCGCGTCGGTCGGCAGCCCGAGTGGGTGGCGATGGGTCAATCACGCGGCCACCCGTCTTCGTGACGGCCTTTTTCAAGGCATCGGCGACACGTCCCGAGCCCCACACGATCACGAGGTCGGTGAAATCGGGCGGATCGGCGAGGAAGTCGACGAGAACCGAGACGTCGTCGGCCGACGTCGAGCCTCCACGGTCGATCACGACGACCCGACGATCGGTGAAAAAGGGCGGGGTGCTCGCCGCCTCGGTGGCCCCCGCCATCACGAAGTCGCCCGTGAACTCCTCGAGCACCAGCGATCGATCCTGGTCGCCCACCAGTTCACGAACGATCTCGGCGACCTTGTCGGCCACGAGGGCGGAGTCACCGCCGTGGACCAGGTGAACGCTCATACCGAGAGGTTGCCACACGGGCGGACGGAGCACCGTTTTGCCGAAAACCGGCGACGATCGCCGCGACGGGAACGAAGATCGCCACCGATGCGTCGACCCACGTCGGAGCGTCGAATCGCGCGCCGAGGCGGGCGATCGAGTCGACCCACCGAACCGCCGTGAGTATCGGCGCCATCACGACCGACGCCGGCAGATCGGGGAGGAAGGACGCGAGCAGTGCAGTCGGAAGACCGATCAACATTGCGAGTCCGGCCACTGGCCCGGCCAGAACATTGCACGGCACCGACCATGCACTCGGCCAACCGAACACGAGCGACGACACCGGGAGTACCCCAAGTTGGGCGCCGATCGTCGGCGCGACGACGGCGGCGACACGACCCGAACCGAGGAGCACTTCCACGCGGGGAGCGATCAGAGCCAGCCCTAAACAGCCGCCGATCGACAGCCACCAGCCGATACTCCACACGAGAAATGGATCGACGATCGCCCCGAGAACGACGGCGAGACACAGGACGTCCAGTCCCCGTCGTCGCCATTCGAGCATCGACCCGATCGAGGTGGCGCCGGCCATGAACACCGCTCGCACGACCGAGGGTTCGGCACGCGTCAACACTGCGAACCAAGCGAGCACGACGATCGTCACGCCGACGCGAGCGCCTCGAGACAGGCGCGACACGAAGGGCGTGACGATGGCGAGCACGAAGGCGACGTTCTGACCTGAGACTGCCGTCAGATGCGCAAGTCCGCTCTCACGGAACGCCGCGATGGTGTCCCATGTCTGGAAGCGGTCGTCGCCAACCAGAAAGCCGAGCAACAAAGCTCGGTCCTTCGACGGCAGGACGCGCGCTCCGTCCTCCAAGGAGTGTCGAACTCGATTGGCGGCGCGATCGAGACCTCCACCCGACCTCTCGACACCCAGTGGACGC
>CBFHWN010000086.1:0-8553 GCA_965659595.1 uncultured Ilumatobacteraceae bacterium
GCGCCGCCACCACGGGCTATGGGATACGTGACGCTGAAGTCGGCCACGTCATAAGTGCGCGCTAGATGAAAGATGTAGACGGAGTGGATGAGCCCCGACAGGGCGGCCCATCCCCACGACGACAGGGTGAGATTTCCCTGCACGAATCCGACCGAGCCATCCGAGAAGGTCGAGATCGCAACGAGAGGAAGACCCACCAAGGCGGCGGCCGACATCTGACCCCACAGTGCGAGCCAGCGATCTCCCGAGGTCTTGACGGCCAGATTCCAACCGGCGTGGATGACCGCCGCACCCAACGCCAGAAGTGTTGCGGTGAGCACGGTGGGCGAGCCTAGATCCCGTAGCGTGCGACCCGTGAGTACTGGTGGTGTCTCGAGTATCGGCGATGTCTCGGGTCCGGTGGGCATGTTCGATTCAGGCTTCGGCGGCCTGACTGTGGCCCGCGCCGTGATCGATCTTCTGCCCAGCGAAGACCTCGTCTACATCGGCGACACCGGCCGCTACCCCTACGGCGACAAGCCGCTGAGCGAGGTGCGCGAGTACGCGCGCGAGATCGCCTGGAGCCTGGTCGACGACTTCGGAGCCAAGGCCGTCGTGGTCGCGTGCAACACGGCAGCGGCGGCGATGCCGGTGCACGAGCTCGAAGCCGAGTTTGCAGCGGCGGGACGTACGGTGTCGGTGATCGGCGTGATTGATCCGGGTGCCGAAGCCCTGGTACGCGCCACCCGCAGAGGTTCGGTGGGAGTGATCGGAACCATCGGCACGATCAATTCCGGTTCGTACGAGCGGGCGGTCGCGCGCGCGTCGTTCGGAGCGAGCGTCGACCTGGTGAGCGCGGCCTGTCCGGGATTCGTGGAATTCGTGGAACGTGGTCGGACGAGCGGTGAAGAAGTGACAGTGCTGGCTGAACGACTGCTGGCTCCGGTGCGTGAAGCCAAGGTTGACGCGCTGCTGCTCGGTTGCACGCACTATCCGTTCCTCGCCCGGGTGATCAGTGAAGTGCTGGGCGACGACGTGATCCTCGTGTCATCGGCCGACGAGACGGCGTTTGCACTCCGTGACCTTCTGGAGAGTTCCGGACGGGCGAAGAGTCGTGCGAACTCCACCGGGACGGCGCGTTTCCTTTCGAGTGGTGACGTGGCGTGGTTCGAGACCCTCGGACGTCAATTGCTCGGACCCGAACTCGCGGGTGCCGAGAGGTGGACGCCTCGACAATGACCGCGACGAGGATCACAGAGATCATTCCTCGGTAGTTTCCTGTTCATGTCCAAAACTTTCACTCGACACGATGGCCGTGACTCCCATCAATTGCGTCCGGTTTCTTTCGAACGAGATTTCACCGAGATGGCTGCCGGCAGCGTTCTGGTCTCGGTCGGCCGTACCCGGGTGCTGTGTACGGCGAGTGTCGACGAAGACGTCCCGCGTTGGATGAAGGGAAGTGGCAAGGGCTGGGTCACCGCCGAGTACTCGATGCTGCCCGGGTCGTCACCCGAGCGCGTCGACCGTGAGGCGGCCAAGGGCAAGCAGAGCGGTCGCACCGTCGAGATCCAGCGTTTGATCGGCCGCAGTCTGCGGGCCTCGTGCGACATGGTCGCACTCGGTGAACGTCAAGTCGTGGTCGACTGCGACGTGTTGCAGGCCGACGGTGGAACACGAACGGCAAGTATTTGCGGCGGGTTTCTCGCTCTTCACGATGCTCTCACCCGTCTCGTACAAGCCGGATCCGTCCAGAGTCACCCACTGCATTCGTTGTGCGCAGCGGTGAGTGTCGGCATCGTCGACGGCGTACCGGTGGTCGACCTGCCCTATGTGGAGGACAGCCGCGCCGAAGTCGACATGAACGTGGTGATGCTGCGCAAGGCCGATGAATCGACCGGTCGCTTCGTCGAAGTCCAGGGGACCGCCGAGGGGATGTCGTTCACGCGCGGCGAACTCGATGCGCTGTTGGGTCTGGCCGAGGGTGGATTGAGCGAGGTGTTCGCTCTGCAGACCGAGATGATCGCGATGCCACCCGTACGGCGCGTCTGAGCCCGGTCAGAAAGCTCACGTCTCATGACTCTCCAGATCCATTGCGCCTCGGCCAATCCCGACAAGGTTCGCGAGATCGACGAGTTGTTTCGCAAGCATCTGGGCGACGCGGTGGCGTTGCTTCCCCGTCCGGCCCACGTGCCCGACGTCGACGAGAACGCCGACTCATTGCTCGGTAATGCGCGCCTGAAAGCACAGGCGATCGTCGAAGAGACCGGACGGCCGGCCGTTGCCGATGACACCGGACTGTTCGTCGAGGCTCTCCCGGGTGAACTCGGTGTGCGGACGGCCCGCTACGGAAGTGATCGCGCAGATCACGCGTCCGATCCGTACGGCGCGAATCGGACGAAGTTGTCGGAGAGTCTCGAGTCACAGGGATGTCTCTCGCCCGAGTCGCGTCGAGCGCGTTTCGTGACCATTGCCGTCGTGATGTGGCCCGACGGTCGGGAACTCACCGTCGAGGGCGAGTGTCGCGGCACGATCGCACTAACCGAGCGCGGCGAGCACGGCTTCGGGTTCGATCCGTTGTTCATGCCCGACGAATTCCCCGACCAGACTTTCGCCGAACTGGGCGACGCGGTGAAGAACAGCATCTCGCACCGGGCGAGGGCGTTCGAGGAACTGGCCCGAAGACTTCGAGAAATGTCGACGTCGTAGCGCTACCAGCCGCGCAGGTCGACCGGCCAGGTCTCGACAATTGACGCGTCTTCGCCGAGTTTCACGTCGTCGACGAGAAACATGCTCTCGTGCATGGCCACCGTCGGATCGACGTGAGCCGGTCGCACCAAGATCTTCGATCCGAGACCTGGCCGAGCCCTCTCATCGAACGCGAGTGTCGTGTGCTCGTCGCTGCAGAACCAGACGGACGCGCCATCGATGCTCGGGTTTCCGTGATCCATACCGAGCGACTTGAGTCCGACGTCGATCACACTCCACGATCCCGGAGAGCCCGGGTCTCCTGTCGACGAGATCAGCGTTCCCACCACAAAAAGGGCCTGCTCGAACGGGAGATCGAGCGCGCCGTAGTGGGTGTCCATGAGCGCGTAACTGCCAGCCTGTACCTCGTTCACACGCGACAGCACCGAGTGGGTGCGATCGTAGAGATCGAAAGTGCCGGTACCGCCAGCCGACACGATGGTGCATCGAGGGTCGCGGTCGAGTGCGGCGACGACCTCGTCGAACGTGTCGACCAGCACCGTCATCGAGCCGAGAACCTTGTTGCGTTGGGATTCTCGATCCGGCATCGCCATGAGATGCCCCTCGTAGCCCATCACGCCGCGCACGACGAGACCTCGTGACTGTGCGTGTCGAGCCAGATCGGGTGCAGTGTCCGGAGCACAACCGCAGCGGGGGAGACCCACGTTCACATCGACGAGAACGTCGGTGATTCCCGATGATGCGGCGGCGTCGATCGTCGCAGTCGAATCGACGGCGACGATCACGGTCACCCCCGATCGGCGTTGAGCCTCGCTCATGGACCGCAAACGCGACAGCTCGAGAGTTTCGTTGGCGAGCAACACGTCAGTGCCCACTCCGGCGTCGATCATGCCCACCACTTCACGTGGAGTGGCGCAGGTGAACGTGTGATGTCCCATTGCGAGTTGTCGGGCGGCGAGCGACGTGCACTTGTGGGCTTTCACGTGCGGACGTAGCGAGAGCCCGGGACGTGAGGCAGCCATGGTGTCGAGGTTCCTGGCAAATGCGCCTGCGTCGACGACCAGCGCTGGTGTGGGGAGATCGCCCAGTCTCACGTCGCGAGTCTTTCAGAGAACGATCTCG
Organism: uncultured Ilumatobacteraceae bacterium; assembly: GCA_965659595.1. Taxonomy (GTDB): domain Bacteria; phylum Actinomycetota; class Acidimicrobiia; order Acidimicrobiales; family Ilumatobacteraceae; genus Casp-actino8. Next base: position 3,808 of record CBFHWN010000086.1, read on the forward strand.
CCCGTGACGGTGGAGTGGTGCGGGGCGAATCCCAGACTCTTGTACAGACGATGGGCTCCCGTCGGACTATCGGAGTCCACGTCGATCATTGCGTGGGTGTGGCCACTTGTGCGATAGCGGTGGAGAGCATCGACGATGAGTGCAGACGCGATTCCCCGACCTCGATGGGTGGCCAAGGTGCCGAGTTTGTCGATCCAGGCCTGCCGACCGCCGTTCACCTCGTCGTCGGCCGGATATCGGTGCGTCAAGAGAAACCCCACGATCTCGTGAGAATCGGTGTCGCGGGCCACCGTCGACAGGTCGGGCCGTCCGCCGAAACCGTGCACGAGTTCGTGCCAGCCCTCGGGTGTGGTGGGTGACGATCCCCAATGGTCGGCGAACGAGCGGTTCTTGACCCTGAGGACTTCGTGCGAATCCTCGGGCCAAGGTTCGACGAGGATTCCGGCGGGGATGACGAGATCGGGAACGTCGTCGAGAGATCTTGTCAGATGGTCGAACCACCGCACGGGGGCGAAGCCGAACCGATCGTGAAGTCGAGCGGCCGGGAGGTTGTGAACGGATCGAGACACACGGATCACGCGCGGCGAGCTGGGCTGCGAGCCGGGCTGCGAGCCGGGCTGCGAGCTGGGTGTCGACGCAGTGAGAAGTTCTCGTGCGTGACTCGTTCCCCAGTCGAGGAGAGTTCGACCGTGGCCTCGCCCGCGGGATCCGGGATCGACCGCACCTTCGACGTAGCAACGTTGCAGGCTCGAGTCGGCTGGGAGGTGCAGGGTCCACACGATGCCATGGATCCGACCCGACTCGTCTCTCGACACTCGCACGTCTTGGTCCATGACCGTGAGACTCGAGTTCAGTTCCTGTCGGAACTCCTCGATCTCGACCTTGATGTTCGGTCCGTCGACCGCATGGCACCGGTTCACGAGATCGACCGCCTCGGGGATCTCGGTGAGGGTGAGGGCGGTGAGGGCCATGGTCGTCGCCAGTTGAGTGATCGTGCGGGCGGAGGGACTTGAACCCACACCCCTCTCGGGACAGGAACCTAAATCCTGCGCGTCTGCCAGTTTCGCCACGCCCGCGCAGCGGGCGAAAATCACCCGCCCCCTGATGATAAGGGTGTCGTGAGCGGGAAACTTTGACAAACTGTCAAGGTGACCATTGCTACCGACACGACGTCAGCGACCGACAGCATCATCTCCGATGCTCTCGAGAACCAGTTCGGCTTGGCTGACCGGGTGGTCGACGAGGCAACTCTGGGCAACAGCGTGGCCCGATTCCGTGAACAGGGCATCGTTTTGCCGACGTTCGCCCAATTGGCCGATCCGACCCGCATCGACCCGGCGCTCGTCGGCGACGCCGATCATCAGGGGCCCGACGCGCGCAATCTGTGGCGTGTCCACTGGTACAACGATCTCGCCGGCAACCGGGTCGCCGTTCCCGATCACGTGGTGTTGCCGAAAGAGATCACGGGTGTCGACAACCCGATCATCGTGGTCTTCGGCGATCGCTTCCCGATGATCACGGCCCACAAGGTGCTCGCGGCGTATTCATGCCTCGCACCGCGCGTGGTGACCGGTCAGTTCGATCCCACCAAGCACCGCGCCATCTGGCCGTCCACCGGCAATTACGCCCGCGGTGGTGTGGCCATCAGTCGCATCATGGGCTGTCGAGGTGTGGCCATCCTTCCCGCCGGCATGAGCCAAGAGCGTTTCGATTGGCTCGACCGCTGGTGCGCCAATCCGGCCGAAGACGTGATCAAGACGGTCGGAACCGAAAGCAACGTGAAAGAGATCTACGACGCCTGCAACGAGCTCTCACTCGATCCGGGCAACTTCGTCTTCAACCAGTTTTGCGAATTCGGCAATCATCTTGGCCATTACAACGTCACGGGTCGAGCGCTCGGCCACGTGTTCGAGACGGTTCGCGACGCCATGAAGAAGCAGGGCCGCGACATTTCGCTCGCCGCTTTCACGTCGGCCACCGGTTCGGCCGGCACGATCGCCGCCGGCGACCGTCTGAAAAACGACTACGGCGCGCGCATCGTCGCGGTCGAAGCCCTGGAATGCCCGACGATGCTCGAGAACGGTTTCGGCGAGCACAACATTCAGGGCATCGGCGACAAGCACATCCCCCTCATCCATAACGTGATGAACACCGACGTGGTGTGCGCGATCAGCGACCACGCAACCGACGAACTCGACGTTTTGTTCAATACGCCGGCCGGCCAGAAGTATCTCGTCGACTCCAAAGGTGTGAGCCCCGGCCTCGTCGATACGCTCACTCACTTCGGTTTCTCGGCCATCGCCAACACACTGGCAGCCATCAAGACGGCCAAGTTGCTCGATCTCGATCCCGATCAAGCCGTCATCACCGTCGCCACCGATGGCGGCGCTTTGTATCCGAGTTCTAGGAAGACCACGCTGTCCACCCGTTTCGCGGGCGAGATGTCGACCGCCGATGCTGCCGAGGTTTTCGGTCGCCACCTGGGCCACGTGACCACCGAAGACATGATCGATTGCACCACCCGCGATCGCAATCGAATCTTCAATCTTGGCTACTACACCTGGGTCGAGCAGCAGGGCACGCCGTTCGAACTCTTCGAAGCACGTCGAGATCTCGGATTCTGGACCGGCCTGCAGCGTTACCTGCCGGTCTGGGACGAAATGATCGACGAGTTCAACGCCCGCGTCGCCGGTTGACATGCACCTTCGGTGCGCAACTTGCGGTCACGTGGTGTCGATCGACACGACCATGCCGTGGCGTTGCCCGTACGAGGCGGGTGATCGACATCACGTCCTCGTGATCGAAGGAGAGAAGTCGTCGAGTAGCGACCGAGAAGGTGTCGTGACCGGGATATTTCTCGACGATCCGAATCCTTTCGTCCGCTATTTCGATCGGCTGGCTCTCTCGCGTTTCGCTCGGTCGCAGGGCCTCGACGACGACGCCACCTTGGCGATCGTGCGTGATTTCGACGATCGAGTGGCGACGGTGGCCGGCACCGGTTTTCGTACGACGCCACTCTCGATGTCCGCCGGTCTCGCCGAGGCGCTCGACTTCAGGGGAAATATCTGGGTCAAGGACGAGACGCACAACGTGGCCGAGAGCCACAAGGCCCGTCACCTGTTCTCGATCCTGGTGCACCTTGCGATTGCCGAACGCACCGAGCGAGTTCCTTGGAAAGACCCGTCGTCGCGGCCGCCGCTCGCCATCTCTTCGTGCGGCAACGCGGCGATCGCAGCGTCCACACTCGCGGTGGCGGCCGACTGGCCGATCGACGTCTTCATCCCCGAATGGGCCGGTGGAATCGTCGTCGACATCCTCGATCGACTCGGGGCGCGCGTTCACCGTTGCCCGCGTCGGGACACCGATCCGCCGGGCGATCCCACGGTGTTGAGGTTTCGCGAAGCGGTCGCGCAAGGGTCGATCCCGTTCAGCGTGCAAGGGCCAGAGAACTCGTTGTGCCTCGACGGAGGCCGGACCATTGGCTGGGAAATCGCCGAACAGCTCCGTGCGCATGGGGTCGAGCAACTCGGAGCCGCCTACGTGCAGGTGGGCGGGGGAGCGTTTGCGGCGTCACTTTCGCGCGGGCTCGGCGAGGGGGGCGTGTCGGCGCCACTCGTGGCCGTTCAGACCGAGGGATGCGCGCCGTTGTCACGTGCGTGGGCGAGGTATCGAGAATTGGCGACAGTGGCTAGCGAAGTAGCCGCCGAGTGGACCCACTTCATGTGGCCGTGGGAACACGAACCGTTGTCGCTCGCCGACGGAATTCTCGACGACGAGACCTACGACTGGGTCGTCGACCTGCGGGAGATCGAACGGACTGGTGGCCGAGTCGTCGTTGCATCTGAGGACGTCGTTCGTCGGGCGGCCGAGGTCGTGCCCCGAGCGACGGGGATCGATGCGAGCCCCACGGGGACTGCAGGAGCGGCCGGACTCATCACCGAGATCGAAGCTGAAACACTGCGTGGCGGTGACGTGCTCGTCGTGGCCTCGGGTGTCACGCGACGTTGACGTTCACTTCTCGACGTTCGTGTGTCGACGTCTATGCAGTGACTTCGTTGAGCGTTCCGTCGTTGACGTCGTAGACGAAACCGCGAATGTAACCCTTCTGGGTGATGAACGGGCTGAGCGACAGTCGGCCGATGCTCTGACGCACGTCCTCGTACGGATCGAGAAACGACTCGAGGGCCCATCCGGGTTTGATGCCGCACTCAGCCTCGAGTTCACGCTTGAATTCGTCTTCGGTGACTTTCTGAAGTCCGCAGTCGGTGTGATGGATGAGCAGGATCTCGCGTGTTCCGAGTAGCCGTTGCGACAGGACGAGTGAGCGAACGACGTCGTCGGTCACCACTCCGCCGGCGTTGCGAATGACGTGCGCGTCGCCGTGGTGGAGTCCGAGCATCTCGAAGATGTCCATACGACTGTCCATGCAGGCCACGATGGCCAGATGGCGACGAGGGGCGAGGGCCAGGTCGTGATCAGAGAAAGACCCGGCGTAGCCGCGATTGTTGGCGAGCAACTCGTCGGTGCTGGGAACGAATGGGGTCTGAGCGCTCACCTCACCAGTCTGCCCCACCAAGCCCCGACATCGAGAGATAGCCTCGCCTTCATGACTTCGTCGCAGCCCGCCTTCCCGTCCGGAATTCATGCTCTCGAAACCGGGGACGGCGGTGGTCGCCCCGACATTTTCACGCGCCTCTTGAAGAACCGAGTCGTCATGCTCGGCACCGACGTGAACGATGACATCGC
>CBFHWN010000087.1:0-8040 GCA_965659595.1 uncultured Ilumatobacteraceae bacterium
GACCACCAGACTTACCACAAGGCGATCGGCGTCGAGCGCGACGTCCTCGGACGCACGATCCTCGATCCGATCCTCGCGGCGTGGCGCAGCGAGGCGGTCCTCCTCGAAGACGTGATCCCGCCGCGGCTGCGATCGACGGCGTGGGGACATATCTGGATGTGGCCGGGCCATCCGCACGTCGACCCGAACAAGGAGGCGACGGCGGCGTCGATCCGTCTCGAGGCCGGTCTGACGACGCTGGCTGACGAGTACGCGTCGCAAGGCAAGGACTGGGAACAGCAGCTTCGACAGCGCGCGAGGGAGATGGAACTCGCCGCGGAACTCGGCCTCGAGATGCTTGGCGCGGCGGTTGCTGACGCCGAGGACGACGAGGAAGACGAGGAAGACATCGCATGAGCCGGAAACTCAAGGGACGCAAGCTGGCGTCGTTCACATCCGATCGCATCGACTGGCTGGAGGCGAACGAGGACGACTCGCACGCACCAACCGCGTCGAAGGCCGGCACGATCCGTGCCGCCGAGGACTACGAGGACAAGGCCAGCGGCCTGCCGACGTTTCAAATGGTGGCCTACACCGGCGGCGCCATGACCGTTCGCGGTTGGGACGCGCCGGTCGTCGTGGATCTGGCCGGCCTCAGTTGGACGGCGAAGTCTCGGCCGATCCTGAAGGATCATCAGGCGTCGCTGGTAATCGGCCACACCACCGCCATCCGGCAGGTCGACGGCGAACTGATCGTCGAAGGCGTCGTCTCGGCGACCAGCCGCGTCGCGAACGAGGTGGTGTCTGCCGGCAGGAACGGGTTCCCGTGGCAGGCGTCGATCGGCGCCGACGCCGGCGGAATCGAGTTCGTGGGCGAGGGTGAGACCGCGACCGCCAACGGTCGCGAGTTCGAAGGTCCGGTCTACGTGTCCCGTCGAGCCAGTCTCGGCGAGGTTTCATTCGTGGCACTCGGCGCGGACGACGCGACCGAGGCCAAGGTCGCGGCAACCGCCGCAGAACAGGAGTCCGCAATGGACAGCAAGACCACCGAGCCCCAGGGCGACGTGGCGGCCACCGCCGCTCCGGCGGAGACGGTGGTCGACACCGGCGACGTCGTCGCCAAGATCCGTGCCGAGGCTGCCGCCGAGGCTGACCGCATCGCTGCGATCCGAAAGGTCGCCGCAAGCAACGATGGCATCGCCGCGAAGGCGATCTCGGAGGGTTGGGATGCGACTCGCGCCGAACTCGAAGTCCTGCGTGCCGAGCGCGCCGAGGCGCCTGCCGCGGTCGTGAAGCACTCGCCGCGCGTCGACGACGCCGTCCTCGAGGCTGCCGCCTGCAAGGCCGCGAACCTCGGGAACATCGACACGCACTTCGACGAGCAGACCCTCGAGGCCGCGGACCAGTACCGCAACCTCGGCCTCCAGGAACTGATGCTGATCGCGGCGCGTCGCAACGGCTTCGACGGTCGATCCGTCAAGGCCGACACCCGCGCCGTGCTTCAGGCCGGCTTCGCGACGATGTCGCTGCCGGGCATCTTCAGCAACATCGCCAACAAGTTCCTCCTCGCCGGCTTCAACGCCGTCGACCAGGCATGGCGGCAGATCAGCAGCACCCGCGCGGTCAGCGACTTCAAGACCGTCACCTCGTACCGCCTCAACGGCGGATTCGAGTTCGAGGAAGTCGGTCCTGCCGGCGAGATCAAGGCGGGCGGCGTCAGTGAGGAAAGCTTCACCAACGCGGCCAAGACCTACGCGAAGATGTTCAGCGTCACGCGACAGGACATCATCAACGACGACCTCGGCGCGCTGTCTGCGATCCCGCAGCGGATCGGCCGCGGTGCGGCGCTCGCGATGAACAAGGCGTTCTGGACCGAGTTTCTGGCGAACGGTTCGTTCTTCGCCGCCGGCAACAACAACCTCGAGACTTCGAACGCCTTCGGGATCGACGGCCTTACCGCCGCCGAGAAGGCCTTCCTCGACCAGGTCGACGCCGACGGCTACCCGCTGGCAATGATGCCGTCCGTGCTGCTGGTTCCGACCGGCCTCTACGCGAAGGCGAATCAGGTCATGGCTTCGACCGAGGTCCGGGACACCAGCGCCTCGACGAAGTACCCGGTCGCGAACCCGCACGCCGGCAAGTTCTCCGTCGTGACTTCGCCGTACCTCTCGAACGCCGCGATCTCCGGCAACTCCGCGACCTCGTGGTACCTGCTGGCGAACCCGGCTGAACTCTCCACGATCGAGGTGGCGTTCCTCAACGGCGTCGAGACTCCGACCGTCGAGCAGGCGGATGCGGACTTCAACACCCTCGGCGTCTCGATGCGTGGCTACTTCGACTTCGGTGTCGCGAAGCAGGAGCCTCGCGCCGGCGTCAAGAACACCGCCTGAACCGTTACCGAATGACACCGCCGGGCGGGGCTTCGCGCCCCGTCCGGCAGACTCGAAAGGATTCTTGGAATGGCTACTTACGTTCATGGCGGGATGTCGATCGACCACACTCCCGCTTCCGCTGTCACCGCTGGCGACGTCATCGAGATCGGGGCGCTCGTCGGCGTCGCGCCTCGCGACATCGCCGCCAACGAGAAGGGCGCCGTGCAGACCGAGGGCGTCTTCGACATGCCGACCGACTCGGCGACCGTGTTCGCGGCGGGTGCGGCCGTCTACTGGAACGACGCGACCAGCAAGTGCGTCACCAGCAGCGGCGAGACCCTCTGCGGTCACGCGATCGCCGCCAGCGGCAACGGCGACACCGTGGTCCGGGTGAAGCTCGGACGCTAATGACGAACGTCCTCGCCAACGGTGCAGCGTTCCTGGCTTCGCAGCAGAAGGCTGCGCTCGCCACGCTGATCGGGTGGAGTCGCGGTTCGCAGACCGCGACCCTCTCCGCGCGCGTCGGCAGGACTGTTTGGGATGTGGAGACCGGCGACGGTCGGGTCGAGCGGGTGGAGTCTCGCGACTTCCTCCTCGACCCGGCCGATCTGCCGGTCAAGCCGGCGGAGGGTGACACGATCACCGAACCCGGCGCGTACGGCGGCAAGGCCACCTACCGCGTAATGGCGCCGTCCGGCACGCCGCCGGTCCACTGGGCCGACGCGTATCGGACGACGCTGCGGGTCCACACGAAGCTCGTGGAGCGTGCGTACTGATGGCGCAGGTCGTCACTGCCGCCGAACCGCGACTCGGCTACCGACTGCTGTCGGTGGCGGAGATCGCCGACGCCGTCGTGCAGTTGCTGCATGGTGCGAGCCTGTCGCGACAGTTCGTCGCAAAGCGGGAGTGGCTGCCGCGTTTCGATCTCGCCGACCTCGGAACCGAGACCAAGGTGATCGTCACCAGCGGCGACGGGTACACGACGGCACGCCTCGGCCGCGACTCGTGGCAGCGTGAACCGTCGATCCGCGTCGTGGTGTGTGCGCTCCTCGGCGAGGAGCCGTACGACGACGAGATCGACGCACTCATGGCATTCATCGAGGAGGTGCGCGACCTGCTGTCGCAGGACGTGCTGCCGGACTCGGAGACGTGGAAGGGACAGGATCGTGCGCCGCTGCGTGCGGTCTCGATCGAAAACGAGCCGGTGATCGACACCGACACGCTGGAACAAATGCGGCAGTTCACTTCCGTTTTGACGGTGACCTACCGCGTGATGGACTAGGAGGCCAACCATGGCGCAGGTACTGGGACTGGATGCAAAGCTTTGGATCGCCGAGCCGATCGCCGACGGCAGCGAGGGTTCGTACTCGGAGGTCACGAACGTCCGAAACGTGTCGCTGTCCCTCGAGACGGCGGAAGCGGACGTCACCACGCGGTCGAACAACGGCTGGCGTGCGACGACGCCAACCCTGAAGGACGCGTCGGTCGAGTTCGAAATGATCTACGACACGGATGACACCGCAGGCTTCGCCAAGGTGCAGGCGGCGTTTCTGAACGACACCGACCTCTGGGTCAAGGTGCTGGACGGCGGCGCGACCGACAACGCCGGCGACGGCCTCGTCGCCAAGTGCCGCGTGACCAACTTCTCGATCAACCCGTCCCTCGAGGAAGCCGTCACCGCGTCGGTCAGCCTGAAGCCGACCTACGGCACCGCACCGACGTGGCAGACCGCGTAATCCATGCCTGCATTCCGCGACGACAACGGTGAACAGTGGCAGGTGCGGGTCACCCCGGCGGCGCTCGAACGCTGCCGGGATCTGGCCGGCATCGACCTGCTGGACATCATTGGCGGCGAGACGTTCGCCGAGTTCATCGGTGATCCGATCAAGGCGACGAAGGCGCTCTACGCCGTCGTCAAGCCGGAGGCGGATCGTCGCAGCGTGTCGGAAGCGGACTTCATGGAGCGCCTGTTCGGAGACAACCTCGAACAGGCGCGGCAGTCGCTGATGGACGGCATCGTCGATTTTTTCCCGAACCCGGCCGAGCGCCGGGCAAGGAAGGCGCTGCTGGCGGAGATCCGCCGGGTGATCGACGAGGCGTACGAGGAGATGGAGCGCGAGACGCAGCCGGAGAAGTTGCGGGAGGCGATTCGATCCGCCGCGCCATCTTCGAACTCGCCGGGATTGCAGGTGTAGATCCGCGCGACCTGACGCTGCGGGAACTGGTGTGGATGGCAGAGGCGCGGATGCGCCACGAATGGACGACCACGGCTTCGATGATGGCACTGACCGCGAACATCCACCGCGATCCCCGAAAGTCGAAGGCGTTCTCGCCGTACGACTTCCACCCGATGTTGGAGTCGTCGCCGGCCAAGGTCGGCGTCGAGGCTTTGAAGTCCGTGTTCGTGGATAGGAGAGTGCAGGGATGAGTATTGCGGAGATCGTCAACCTCGCCCAGGCGATCCTCGTTGTTGGTGCAGTGATCGTGATGATGTCGAAGCTGGGTGCGAAGGATCAGGCACTCACGACCACGATCTCGACGGTGGAGAAGCTGTCGCGAATCGTCACCAATCTCGCCGAGGTGGTCGCGCGGATCGACGCGCGGCACGACCACGCGGAAAGCGACATTCAAGAGATCAAGCGACGCCTCGAGCGTCTGGAGCGCGGCGGCTGATGTGGACCCGATCCGACCAGCGTCGAGCGTACTGGGCCGCGGCCGCGATTCTCGCGTGCGTGGTGCTGTACGCGATGCTGTCGGGTTGCAGTCCGACGCAGCGGATCGCGAACGCCGCGACCGACGTCCGCGTCAAGGCCGTCGAAAGCGAACAGCGCTTCGACGCGATCCGCGAGCGTGCCGCCGTGGTGCGTCTCGAGGCCGACGCGATCGTCGACGAGGCGGCGTCGGGTGCCGAGGCATCCGCCGCCATCGCACGAAATGCAGACGTCATCGCGAGAGAGGTGCCGGGAGTCCAGGACAGGCCGAGCGAATGGCTCGGCACGATTACATGGATTGCGATCGCCGCGGTTGCGGTGGCCGCGGTCGTGCTGGTCTGGCAACTCGGCCTCGGCCGACTCACCCGGACGATCTTCGGCTGGGTTCCGCGGCGGCAGATGGCCGTTGCAAAGCTGCTGGACGAGGCGTCGAGCGACTACGCGACGACGACCGTGGAAGAGGCCGTCGCTGCGATGCGCGGCATGGATCCCGACTTCGACGCGGCGTGGCGCCGCAGGAGGATACGTGATGAGCTTTGAATCGTTTCTCGGTTCGGTGTGGTTTGCGGTGATGTTGGCGTTCGCCGGCTACGTCGCCGGCAACCTGTTTCCTTTGAAGTGGATCGCCGGCCTCATCCGCAAGGGCTGATCCGATGGCACGCCGGAACATCCTCGTCCAGCAAGGCGCCACGTGGCGTCTGGTGTTCCGTGTCGAGGACGACGGCGTGCCTCGTGATCTGACCGGGTACTCGGCACGGCTGACGGCACGCCGGCAGTACGGCGACTCTTCGACGACGCTGGCGCTCGACACGTCACCCGGCGGCGGCATCGTCATCGAGCCTGCGGCCGGACGTGTGCGGATGGAGGCGTCGGCAACCGACACCGGGAAGCTGGAGGCGCCGCGCGCGGACGTCTACGACGTCGAGTTGGAGAGTCCGACCGGCGTCGTCGAACGGGTTCTGGAAGGCGTGGCGCGGATCACGCCGGAGGTAAGCGACTGATGGCGACCGCGATCATCATCGAGGACGACAGTTCCCTCGACCTGCCGCTGGTGGCACCCCACGGCCACGACGCCGCGGACATCCGCAGCGGTCGGTTCGGCCTCGATCGGATGCCTGGCGGCGCGGCGACCGGCGAGGTCATGCAGTGGAACGGCACGGCGTGGGTGTTCGCCGCGGTGGCGTCGGGGCCGTCGACCAGCGACTTCGGCACGTTCACCGCGCCGACTAGCGGCAGCAGCGACTACGGAGGATTCTGATGGCATTGCAGTTTCGGCGAGGCACCGCCGCACAACTTCCCGCGAGCGCCGCGTCCGGCGAGCCGCTGTTTGTGACCGATGAAGGCAAGCTGTACGTCGGCACCGGCAGCGGTCGCGTTCTGATTGCCGGAAGCGGTTCGGGTGCTGACGGAGAAGACGGTCGCGAGGTCGAACTCCAGACGTCCGCGACGCACATCCGGTGGCGGTACGTCGGCGACCAGGCGTGGCAGGATCTCGTCGCGCTCAGCACCCTCGAGGGTGCGCAGGGACCGGCAGGACCGCAAGGACCGGCAGGCACCGGCGTCGACATCATCGGCAGCCTTGCCTCGTCCGGCGATCTGCCGGCAAGCGGTTCGATCGGCGACGCGTACCTAATCGGCGGCAATCTCTGGGTGTGGGACGGTTCGGCGTGGGTGGACGCTGGCAACATTCAGGGGCCTGCGGGACCAGCAGGTCCGGCGGGTGCCGCGGGTCCGCAGGGATCCGTGGGTCCGCAGGGTCCGCAGGGTCCGCAGGGTCCGCAGGGTGACGACGGACCGACCGGAGCGCAGGGACCGCAAGGCGCGACAGGTCCAGCGGGACCGGCAGGTCCGCAGGGCGATCCCGGGCCGACTGGCGCGGCGGGTCCGACCGGACCAACCGGCGCGACAGGTCCGGCAGGACCGACAGGTCCGGCAGGTCCGGCAGGTCCGCAGGGACCAGCAGGCGCCGACGCGCAGTTGCCGGCAGCGACTGCCGGCCAGACCGGCTACCTCGCCTGGGACGGTACGCAGTGGGTGTTCCAGTCCGACGACGGCGGTGGTCCGAATCCCGACGCCGACTTCGATCTCGCCTTCATGTCGACGCAGAACCTCGATCCTGCCGACTCTCCGCCGGCATACAGCGAGGCTGCGATCACGATCGAGGCGGGTCCGACCGAGATCGCGGACACGTCGGCGCTGCGTATCTACACCTGGTCGAACAACGAAGGCGACTCGGCGCAGCGCTGGGCGTATTACGCGACCAGAAACACCGGCGGCGATACGTCTTACAACCCGTCCTTCTTCTATCTCGACAGTCAAGGTAACACCACGTTTTCCGCGACCGGCATCTCGATCGGCAACCTCACGATCGGCGGCAACTCGTACCGCGTTTGGCTGATGGCAGCGGGCAACGTGTTTGCACCGGGCGAGGCGGGTTCGATTGGAGTGAAGTGACGAATGGCGATTCTCGTCGGCGAAACAATCAAGGCGTTTCTGTCGTCCTCGCCTTCGCACGAGGACCGCTTCGGCAAAGGCGGCTACGTCGTCATCGCGTCCGGTCTGCTGACGACCGCGACCGACAGCGCCATCAACAGCGCCTACCCGACCGGATACCAGAAGACCGGAATGCTGATCTACGACACCGACACCCAGCAGGAATACCGCTGCACGAGTCCCGGTTCGTGGCAGGTGGTGCAATCCACGACCGGGGACATTGACGGAGGAACCTACTGATGCCAACGATCAGAATCAAGAGCGGAACAGCGACACCGACGACCAGCGACGTCGTCGATGCCGAACTTGCCTTCGACCGCACGAACTCGAAGCTTTACATCGGCAGCGGCAGCGCTGGCGGTGCCGCGTCGTCCGTCGTCGAGGTGGGCGGTGACGGAAAGGCTGATGCGGGACTCATCACCTCCAGCGGCCTGACCACTGCGGCGACCGGGAAGATCCTCGGTCGCGGGTCTGCGCTCGGCGGT
>CBFHWN010000087.1:8102-8340 GCA_965659595.1 uncultured Ilumatobacteraceae bacterium
ATCGCCGACAGTGCGGCCAGCGGCGCGGTCAAGAAGATCAGTCGATCGAACCTCATCTCCGGCCTCGGTGGCGGCAGCGTGACGAGCGTCGGCCTGACGAGCGGCGAATCGTTCATCAACATCACCGGCTCGTCGGTCACGACAAGCGGCAACCTGTCGTTCGAGTTCAACACCCAGACGGCAAACACGGTGCTCGCTGGTCCCACAACAGGGGCGGACAACAATCCGACGTTCCGGG
>CBFHWN010000088.1:0-8242 GCA_965659595.1 uncultured Ilumatobacteraceae bacterium
AGCTCCGAGCAAAGGCGTGGCGGGCTTGCTCCATCGCCAAGCCGGCATGATGAATTGCGTCTGCTCGACCAGATGCGGTGCTCCCAACGCCAGGATTCGGCGTTCACGAAGGCTCTCTCGAACGACCGCCACGTCGTATTGCTCGAGGTAGCGGATCCCACCGTGGATGAACTTCGTCGTCGCACTGCTGGTACCCGACCCGAAATCGTCTCGTTCGACGAGAACCACCCGCAATCCTCTGGATGCCGCTTCTCGAGCCACGCATACTCCGGTGATACCGCCACCGATCACTGCAACGTCGAACTGCTCGTCAAGGCGGTCGACCGGGCGACGGAGTGCCGTTGACAACGTGGTGCTCCTTCGACGGCCGGTCAGTAGAGGCGAGCGGTGAGCTTCTTGCGCCACATCGCCGTCCGCGGGTCGTCGGGACCCATGAGTTCGAGGATGTCGACGAATCTCTGGCGCGCCTCGTCGTCGACCTTCACCTGCTCCAGCAGCTCGTTCAACTGCTCGTCAAAATCGTCGGCGGGACGCATCGACACACGAGCCGCTGCAGCGGCCCGACGGACGTCGTCGGTCTCGGGAACGCGCGCAAGGAGTGCAAGCGCTCGTTCGCCCTCGCCGCGGCCGGTGTAGATGTCCGCCAACGCAACGATGGCCCCTTCGTGCCCGGGATCGATCTCGAGCACCTTTTCGAGACTGGCCTCGTCACCTGCTGTCATCAGCGCCGACATGAGTTCGTCATCGGAGGTGGGAAGGAGTGACTCGACGAAGCGCGCAATTTCGTGCTCGGGCAAGGCGCCTTGAAAAGCATCGACGACCTGACCATCGCGAATGGCGAAAACTGCCGGAATGCCCTGCACACGGAACGCTTGAGCAAGTCCGGGGTTCTCGTCGACGTTCACCTTCGCCAAAACGACTTTGCCGCCGGTCGCATCGACCACCTTCTCGAGAATCGGACCGAGCGTCTTGCAGGGCCCGCACCAAGGGGCCCACAGGTCGACGACTACCGGAGTCTGCTTCGATCGCTCGAGAATTTCCGTCTCGAACGTGGCATCGGTGACGTCGAACGACATGACCCCAACGCTATCCGACATCTCGTCCGACACCGATTCGATCGGCCGTGTTTCACTCGTCCCGACAGGGGCTACCGTACGTGGAGTGAGCGGTGCCACGAACGACTCTCTCGATTCGAGTGCCGACGTTCCCGGAGTCGACGTCCCCCGCGTCACCGAATGGCTCGAACACAACGTCAGCGGAGCACACGGCCCGTTTCATTTCGACGTGATCGCCGGCGGACACTCGAATCTCACCTTCCGCGTCACCGGATCCGACGGCGAACGCTTCGTCGTCCGTCGACCACCGCTTGGTCACGTTCTCGCCAGCGCTCATGACATGGGACGTGAGCACCGGATCATTGCGGCACTGCAGACCACACCGGTTCCCGTCGCACCTGCTCTCGGTTTCTGTGACGACATCTCGGTGAATGGTGCGCCTTTCTACGTGATGAAGTTCGTCGACGGCCTCGTGATTCGTGATCGTGAGGCTGCCGAGCGCGACCTCGTACCCGATGCCCGCCGGCGGGCATCAGAGTCGATCGTCGACACGATGGCAGCCATCCACGCGGTCGACCCATCGGCGGTCGGGCTCGGCGAACTCGGGCGACACGAGGGCTATATCGCTCGCCAGTTGAAGCGTTGGTACGGGCAATGGAACGCCCAGAAAACACGCGAGCTGCCGGCCGTCGACCGTGTTCACGACGCCCTCCTCGAACGAATCCCCGACCAGGGGCCAGCCACTCTCGTTCACGGCGATTATCGCCTCGACAATTGCATGGTCGCCCCGTCCGGTGACGTGGTCGCAGTCCTCGACTGGGAGATCTGCACACTCGGCGACCCGATGGCCGACCTCGGGCTGCTGATGGTCTACTGGACCGGACCTGGTGACGCCGCCTCGGCCTGGACCGGACAGGCGTGCACCGCACCGGGATTCCTCGATCGCGCCGACCTCGCTCGGCGCTACACCGAGGTGAGTGGACGCGATACGTCGCAACTCGAGTTCTACGTCGCCTTCGCCTACTGGAAACTCGCCTGCATTCTCGAGGGCGTCTACGCGCGCTATCTCGGGGGTGCACTCGGCCAACGAGATCCGGCAGAACTGGCGCCGTTCAATCAGCAAGTCATCGATGCCGCCACCACGGCCGAGGCTCGGCTCGAGGCGCTCTCGTGACGGATTTGCCCGATCTTCACGTCCACGGCGATCTGCCCGACCTCAAATCTCCCGTTCTCGTCGTGGCACTGAAGGGCTGGATCGACGCCGCCGAGTCGGCCGCCGAGGCCATCTCCGCCATCGAAGGTCAGATGGATCCCTTCCCGTTGGCGTCGTACAACTCCGACGTGTTCATCGACTACCGCGCCCGCCGTCCGACCATGGAGATCCGCGACGGTCGCAACTCTCATCTCGAATGGCCATCGATCGATCTCTACTCCGGTCACGACGCGAACGGGCGCGACATCGTGCTCCTCGTCGGAAGTGAGCCCGACTCGGCCTGGCATCGCTTCTCGACCACCACCGTCGAATTCGCGAGTCGACTCGGTGTGTCGATGATGGTCGGTCTCGGCGCCTATCCGTTCCCCACGCCTCACACCCGTCCGAGTCGATTGTCGTGCACCACACCGTCGATGGAACTGGTGCAACGATTCGGTTTTCTGCGTACCTCGGTCGACGTACCGGCCGGCATGGGTGCAGTCCTCGAGCAAGCGTTCTCCGATGTCGGCACACCGGCCATCACCCTGTGGGCGCACGTTCCCCAATACCTTCCGTCGATGAGTTATCCGGCGGCGTCGATGGCTCTCCTCGACGGCCTCACCGAGGTGTGCGGAATCCAATTCGACCGTCGCGCCCTCGAACAAGAGTCGATCATCCAACGAGATCGTCTCGATCGCCTGGTGTCCCGCAACAGCGAGCACGCCGAAATGGTGTCGAAACTCGAAGAAGCATTCGACGCTTCACAGCAGCAGGCTCTCCCCCTCGAACCGGGTCCAGCGCCCGAACCCATCTCCGAGAAGGACATTCCCACCGCCGACGAATTGGCTGCCGAGCTCGAAGCATTTCTGCGTGACAGCAACCCGGACTCGCCGTAGTAGAACGTGTGGGTTCGTCCCCTGTCTCTCGAAGGAGTCCCATGAAAGTCGACGGTGGTATCAGCATCGACCTGCACCAGGCCGCGTCGTCGGCGCGAGAGGCAGAAGAGGCCGGCTATTCGGGAGCATGGACGGCCGAAACCAACCACGATCCGTTCCTGCCGTTGCTTCTCGCCGCCGAACATACTTCGACGATCGAACTCGGAACGTCGATCGCTGTCGCCTTTGCCCGCAGTCCGATGACTCTCGCCAACACGGCCTGGGACCTCCAGTCGTATTCGAAGGGCCGGTTCGTTCTCGGCCTCGGGAGTCAGATCCAACCGCACATCACCAAGCGCTTTTCGATGCCATGGAGCAAACCGGCGGCTCGTATGCGCGAAATGGTCCTGGCCATCCGAGCCATCTGGGACTGCTGGCAAAACGACACGAAGTTGAACTTCCGAGGCGAGTTCTACACCCACACGCTCATGACCCCGTTCTTCACCCCGGATGCATCCGAGCTCGGCGACTTCGGACCTCCGAAGATCTTCCTCGCCGGCGTGGGGGAACTCATGACCGAAGTCGCCGGTGAAGTGTGCGACGGCTTCATCTGCCACGGTTTCACCACCGAGAAGTACCTGCGCGAAGTCACCATCCCGGCCCTCGTCCGTGGTCGCGCCAAAGCCGGCAAGACCATGGACGGATTCGAAATCGTCGGACCAAGCTTCGTGGTCACCGGCCACGACGAGAAGGAATTGGCCAAAGCGGCGGCCGGAACTCGTCAACAGATCGCCTTCTACGGTTCGACCCCGGCCTACCGTCCGGTCCTCGACATCCACGGTTGGGGTGATCTGCAGGATCGACTCAACACCTTGTCGAAACAGGGCAAATGGGAAGAGATGGGAACTCTCGTCGACGACGAGATCCTGAACACCTTCGCCGTGGTCGGCGAACCCGAATCGATCGCTCCCGAGTTGCACAAGCGCTACGGCGACGTGATCCAACGAATCTCGTTCTACGCGCCGTACAAATCGGATCCCGGCCGCTGGCGCAAGGTCCTCGCCGACCTCGGCGCCGCTTGATCAGGAGTTGACGAGTTCGAGTTCGTCAGCCAGATACGACTCCCGGCACTTGGCCCGCTGGAGTTTTCCGCTACTCGTCTTCGGCAGGGTTCCCGGCTTCACGAGCATGACGTCGCGGGGTGGAAGCCCCGACACCTCGAGTGCCACGTGATGAATGTCGTGACGAACCCGCTCGAGGTCGTCACTTCTGACCTCGGCCACGACTATCACGGTCTCTTTGCCCTTGTAGCCGTCGACACCGAATGCGATCACGTTGCCGGCTCGCACACCTTCGACGGTTCCGACCGCCCGTTCGATGTCTTCGGGGAAAACGTTACGACCGCCCACGATGATGACGTCCTTGATGCGTCCACAGATCACTAGTTCGCCATCGAGCATGTAGGCGAGGTCGCCGGTGCAGAGCCATCCGTCATAAAACATGGCCTCAGTCGCTTCGGGTCGTTTGTAGTACCCGGAAGTCACGCTGGTGCCGCGGATGAGCAGTTCGCCGACATGGCGTTCGGGAAGTTCGTCACGCGACTCGGGATCGACCACCTTCATTTCGAGGCCGGGAACCGGTCGCCCGAGGAGTGGCAGGCGTCGAACATGTACATCGGTCTCCTCGACGTCGGCTTGCTTGGCAACGCGGTCACGTTCGAGGACGACACGATCGACGCTGTCGCACAGCAAACCACGATGACGAAGAGGGAAGGCTCCACCGATGGCCACTTCAGCCATTCCGAAGGCGGGGAAGATGCTTCCGGCCCGAAATCCGAAACGCGATGCTTCGGCCACGAAAGCTTCCACGGCCACCGGATCGACGGGTTCGGCCCCGGACAAGGCGAGGGTGAGAGACGACAGATCGATATCGGTCATCCGCTTCATGGCACGAGTCGCGAGGACCCACGAAAAATTCGGTCCGGCTGTGGCCGTCCCCTTCCAGTCGCTGATCCACTGGAGCCATGACCCCGGATGAGCCATGAAATCTTGCGGCGCGGCCTGTACGAGCTGCACGCCTTTCAGCATGGGGATCGACAGGAATCCGACCAGACCCATGTCGTGATACAGCGGTAGCCACGACACCATCACTTCGGCTTCGGAGAGTTCAGCAGCCACGCACGACGCGTCGATGTTGGCGCACAGCACGCGCTCGGGAATCATCACACCTTTCGGCTCGGACGTCGATCCGCTCGTGTACTGCAAGATGACGAGTCGTTCCGGATCGTCGATCGGACGTTCCCAACGGTCGGCCGAAGGCCGACCGGCGCCAGGCATCACGTCGGCGAGCGGAAGGGTGGTCGGATCGCCGGGAACCGTCTCGTAAAACGGAGCCAACGCGTCGTCGATGAGGACCAATTTCGCCTCGCCATGACGAATTCGAGCTCGCGTGCTGTCGACGAAGGCACCGATCGACGCCATTCTCATGGGAAGCGGCAACACCATGCTCGCCGCACCAGCGAGCCAGCAGCCGCGAATCGCGGTCATGAGCGAACGACTGGTCGGACCCAGGATCGCCACATGGTCGCCCGGAGCGATGCCGAGCGACTGGAGAGTTGCCGCGACGGACAGCGCCTCATCGTGCACCTGCCGCCACGAGACGAAATCTGGCACTGACTCGTCGGTCGAGCGAACACTCGCTCCGACGAAACGCACCCCAGTGGGTGCGTCAGCCGATGCTTCGAGACGATCGACGACCGAACCGCGGACAGGCGAAGAGAACGAAGGAGAGTTCATGGGGCGCCCGAGAAATTAGCCCCGAACGAAGGTTCGATGAGGAATCCCCGACGATTACCCTTGATCACCATGTCCTCTGGAGTTTCGTCTTCTGGCGCGTCCCCCGATTCCGTGAGCGGCCCGTCCGACGATTCACCCCGGCATCGATACACCGCCGATTTGGCCCGGGAGATCGAAACACGCTGGCAGGAACGCTGGGAAGCCGACGGAACGTTCGAAGCTCCGAATCCCGCCGGCCCGCTCGCCGAACCCGACAAGGTCGCCGGACGCCCGAAACTCTTCGTCCTCGACATGTTCCCCTATCCGAGTGGCGCCGGTCTCCATGTGGGTCATCCGCTCGGCTACATCGGGACCGACGTGTACGGACGGTTCCAGAGAATGATGGGCTACAACGTCCTACACGCCCTCGGCTACGACAGTTTCGGACTGCCGGCCGAACAACATGCCATCACGACTGGCGTGCATCCACGCGTCAACACCGAGTCCAACGTCGCCAACATGAGACGTCAGCTGCGACGCCTCGGCCTCGCCCACGACCCTCGTCGCGGTGTGAGCACGACCGACGAAGACTTCTACCGCTGGACACAGTGGATCTTTCGTCAGGTCTTCGAATCGTGGTACGACGACGAACAGCGTCGCGCTCGACCAATCGTCGAGTTGATCGCCGAATTCGAGTCCGGTAAACGAACCCCAACTGACGGTCGCCACTGGTCGGAACTCTCGGATAGCGAACGTCTCGATGTGATCGATTCGCATCGACTCGCCTATCTGTCAGAGGCGCCGGTCAACTGGTGC
The DNA here is from genome assembly GCA_965659595.1 of uncultured Ilumatobacteraceae bacterium. Lineage (GTDB taxonomy): Bacteria > Actinomycetota > Acidimicrobiia > Acidimicrobiales > Ilumatobacteraceae > Casp-actino8. The sequence goes on from CBFHWN010000088.1 coordinate 6,713, forward strand.
CCCGGACTCGGCACGATCCTCGCCAACGAGGAAGTCACTGCCGATGGTCGTAGCGACATCGGCAACTATCCAGTTTTCAAGAAGAACATGCGCCAGTGGATGATGCGGATCACCGCTTATGCCGACCGGCTTCTCGACGACCTCGACCGCCTCGATTGGCCCGAACCGATCAAGCTGATGCAACGCAACTGGATCGGTCGAAGCGAAGGGGCACGTGTCGACTTCACGTCGCCGGCCGGCCCGATCACCGTCTTCACGACGCGTCCCGACACCCTCTTCGGAGCCACGTTCATGGTGCTCGCTCCCGAACATCCACTCGTGGCCGAACTCACGACCGATGATCGGCGTACCGAAGTCGACCAATATCGGTCGCTCGCCGCTGCCACCAAGGATCTCGAACGCCAGGCCGAAGGACGCGACAAGACCGGAGTCTTCACCGGATCATTCGCTCTCAACCCGGTGAACGGCCAGCCGGTGCCAGTCTGGATCGCCGACTACGTCCTCATGGGCTACGGGACCGGCGCGATCATGGCCGTCCCGTGCGGCGACCAACGCGACTTCGAGTTCGCGCGAAAGTTCGGGCTCGCCATTCCAGCCATTCAGCAACCTCCGTCCGAGTGGTTCACAGATCGGGGTCTCGAACCACAGATCGGCACGGCCATCGACACCAACGTCTGGCCCGAGGCCTTCGTCGGCGACGGCGTCTACGTCAACTCGAGCAACGACACACTCGTCCTCGACGACATCGAGTCGGTTGCCGAGGGGAAACGGGCCATCAACGAGTGGCTCGTCGCGCAGCAACATGGTGAAGCCACCGTCAACTACAAGTTGCGCGATTGGCTCTTCAGCCGTCAGCGGTATTGGGGTGAGCCCTTCCCTGTCGTGTACGACGAGAACGGTCGACCGGTCGCACTTCCCGAGTCGATGCTCCCCGTCCTCCTTCCCGAACTCGCCGATTTCAAGCCACAGGCTCTTGACCCCGACGACGATGTCACCGATCCGATTCCTCCCCTGGCGAGGGCCGTCGAATGGGTGGACGTCGAACTCGATCTCGGCGATGGTCCGAAGCGCTATCGGCGCGAGATCAACGTCATGCCACAGTGGGCCGGGTCGTGCTGGTACGAACTTCGGTATCTCGACCCGACCAATCAGGACGCGTTCGTCGACCCGGACGTCGAGCGCTACTGGATGGGCCCGGCCGACGGAGGCGACGGCCGCACCGGCCACACCGGTGGCGTCGATCTGTACGTCGGAGGTGTCGAACACGCAGTACTGCATCTGCTCTACGCCCGCTTCTGGCACAAGATTCTCTTCGATCTCGGCCACGTGTCGAGTTCCGAGCCCTTCCATCGGCTCTTCAACCAGGGCTACATCCAGGCCTACGCCTACCGAGACCCTCGTGGTCAGCCCGTTCCGGCCGTCGACGTGGAAGAACGCGACGGTTCGTACTTTTACGACGGCGAGCAAGTCGCCCGTGAGTACGGCAAGATGGGCAAGAGCCTGAAGAACATCGTCACTCCCGACGAAATG
>CBFHWN010000089.1:0-8169 GCA_965659595.1 uncultured Ilumatobacteraceae bacterium
CCTGCGATTCTCTCCCCGGCGCCGGCAGTACACCCGGTGCGCATATTCCGTCTTTCGGAATCGAGCTGGACGGCGACCTCACGCCTCGGCTCCGAGCCCGAACCCTTCCGATCGTGGCCCGTGTTCGCGACGACCGAACGGTTCTCGATCTCCGAACGGTCGCACCCGATGACGATCATTACGTTGCGACAGCACTTCGCGAACTTGCCCATCCATGACAGTTCTCGCCACTGCCGGCCACGTCGATCACGGCAAGTCGACTCTCGTGAAGGCGTTGACGGGAACCGACCCCGATCGTTGGGCCGAGGAGCGCGAACGAGGGCTCACGATCGACCTCGGTTTCGCAACTCTCCGGACACCGACTGGGCATGCAGTTTCCTTCGTCGACGTCCCCGGTCACGTTCGCTTCATTGGGAACATGCTCGCCGGAGTCGGTGCCGTTCAAGGCTGTCTTTTCGTGGTCGACGCGCGCGAAGGATGGATGGCACAGTCCGAGGAGCATCTCCGCATTCTCGACTTGATGGGCCTCGAGCGTGGTGTCATGGTGATCACCAAAGCCGATCTGGTCGACGACGACGATCTCGAACTGGCTCGTCTCGAACTCGACGATCACGTGCAGAACACCTTCCTGTCCGAGGCCCCAGTCGTGGCCGTGTCGAGTCTGTCTGGCCGTGGCATCACTGATCTTCTCGCTTCTATCGACCACATGATCGACACTTCACCATCGGCACTCGACCGCGGTCGACCGAGATTGTTCGTCGATCGATCGTTCGCTGCGAAGGGAAGTGGCACGGTCGTCACGGGCACGTCGATCGATGGCTCGTTCTCGGTGGGAGACATGATGATCGTTGGACCCGATCGCCGAAGCTGTCGCATTCGTTCGATTCAGAACCATGGAAGATCAGTCGAATCGATCGGCCCCGGACATCGAGTAGCCCTCAACCTGTCGGGGGTCGAGCACGCCGACGTAGTTCGTGGTGATGTGATCACCCGTTCCGACGACTGGCATCACACCGATCATTTCGATGCTTCACTCTCGGTGCTCGACACCCTCGACCATGCAGTGTCACGTCGTGGGGCTCATCGCGTACACATCGGTTCGGCCGATGTTCCGGCACGCCTGCGGGTGATCGGCCCCGATGCTCTCGATCCCGGGAGCATCGGCTTCGTTCGTGTGCATCTGGACCGATCTTTTCCATTGTTACCAGGTGATCGTTTCGTAATACGCGACAGCGGACGCAGTGAGACGGTCGGTGGCGGCGAGATACTCGATGTGTCTCCCGTGCGTCCTGCGTCGAAGGCGAGACCCGATCGGTCGGTCGAGCGAGTGATCGCCGAGCGTGGGTGGATCGACCACCAGGACTTCACGCGGCTCACGGGTGTCCGTCGTGAGCCCGATGTCGGACGATGGATCGCGAGCCCTGACGTGCTCGAACGCTCACGGCACGATCTGTTCGATCAGGTCGATCGAGCCGGGGCCGACGGGCTCGACCTCGGCCGGCTCGATGAACGCCTCCGAGCACTGCTGGCGACCATGAACGACCTCGAAGTCGACGGCGACCGAGTTCGTCGAGCCGGTGCGGTCGATCCGCTGCTCTCCCACTCGATCATCGAGCAACTGCGAGTCCAAGGTTGCGCTCCCGACGCACCGACCGAGGTGACTTCTGCAGAACTGAGACGACTCGAGCGAGCCGGGCTTCTGGTCGAGCGTGACGGGCTGTGGTTCCATATCGATGCCCTCGACAGTGCCCGTTCGGCGGCTCGCGAACTGTTGGATCGGAATCCAGCCGGCTTCACGTTGGCCGAATTCCGCGATGCCCTCGGCGTCACACGCAAACACGCAGTTCCCTTGGCCACAGAACTCGACAGTCGCGGCATCACTCGACGGCGCGGCGATGTGAGAATCGAAGGACCGCGCCTCAGGACCTGATCGAACGAAAGGTGAGATTGACGCGGGCGTCGAACACTCTTTTCTGCTTCGGGATCGCGTGGGTCCATGCAGACTGGCTCGCACCACTCATCACGAGCAGCGATCCACCGGTCAAATCGTGGTCGACGATCTCACGAGTGCGTCGATGACGGAACTTGAAGCGGCGGGCAGCACCGAGGCTCAACGATGCGATCACCGGCTCGACACCCAACTCGGGTTCGTCGTCGGCGTGCCATCCCATGCTGTCGTCACCGTTTCGATACAAGTTGATCAGCACTGAATTGAAGTACGATCCGGATTCTCGCTCGCACAGACTCTTCAACTGCTCGAGAGTTGGCGTGAGAGGTCGGGGCTCGAGAGTGATCCCTGAATAGGTGTAGCCCTCGTCGCCGTACCAGGCGCTGAGTCGAGGTTCGGCCACTTCACGTCCGAACATCACGAGGTGCTTCTGCTCCCATTCGACCTCGTTGACGAGAGTGGCCAGCAGATCTTCGTGTGACTGGTCGGCGAGAACCCACGGATAGAGGACTGCACTGCCGTCGTACGGCAACAACTCCCGAGGCGACGAATCGCCGAAGAGTGTCACTGCTCGGTCGTCGTCTTGCCGCGGCGCTCGCGGTAGTCACGGGCGCCGCCTTCCTCGGGTTCGACTTCAAGGGTGACCCCGTCGATCGCGACCACTCGTGCCGAGTCACCGGCCTTCACGGGAGTGGCACGGTTGGTCCGAGCCTTCCAACGAGCTCCGTCGATCTGCAGCGAGCCATCCGGCGCGATGTCGCTGGCGGCGCGTCCGATCTGGCCAATGAGGCGTTCACGGCCGATGGTCGGCGTGGCGAAACGTGTACGAGTCATGCTCGGCATGCCCGACACGAAAGTGAGCGCGATTCCACCGATACCGACGAGAAGAGTGAGCCATGAGGGACGGAGGTTCTGTTGGTCGAAGGTGGGGAACAAGAACCACGAACCGACAGCGAAAAGAGCGAGACCGACACCGGTCCAGAAACGTGGAATACCGACTTGCACATCGATGGAAAATGCCACCATCGATCCAATGATGAAAGCAAGTGCCCAACCTCGTTCGGGAAGTTCACCGAGTCCGTAGAAGCCGAGCAGTGCGCAAACCGCTCCGACCACACCCCCCACTCCGATGCCGGCTGTGAAGAGTTCGAACACGAGCAGTGCGAGACCGATGATGAGGAGCAGATACGCAACCGGGGGGCTCGCCGCCGTGTGGAAGAGCTGATTGAACAAGCCGAGCTTCTGGAACCGCACGACTGTGACGTCGTTCGACACCGTTCCGTCGTCGTTCAGCGACTCGATTGCCGTGTCGAGCTCGACGCCGTCGACCACGAGTCCGTCGAGCGCGAACACCATGTTGCGGATCGTCGGCGCGCCCTCATCGCTGATCTCGAGCTTCAGTGCTCCCTGCTGGCGCGCCTCCTGGAACCCGAGGGTCTGGTTCTGAAGGAGTTCGGTCGCGGCGCCGAAGTCGACCGATTCCATGAGAGGTACGCCGGTGCGACCGATTCGTGCGCCGGGCGCCATGCCCGTTGCATCGGCGGCCGACAACAATTGCGCCACCAGACCAGTCGCCCTGGCGCCGGACGGTCCGACCCAGATGGCCACCGGAATGGGCGCTGCTTCGATCATCTCGTAGAGATCGCGCATCTTGTCGCGGCCGATGACCGAAGCCTTCGAGTTGATCTGGAGGACGATCGCTTGTGAGCCGTCGTCGACCGCCCGTGTGATGGCTCGTTCGATCTCGTCGGCGACGATCGAATCGACGAGGCCCGACACCTGCAACACGTCGACGGCGGGCAAGCCGAGGTCATCGGATCCAGACATTGCCCCATCGGTGACATCACTACTCGGTGTCTGCGCCGAAACAGATGACACACCGAGAACGCCGAGCACGCCTCCGACTGCAACGAGAAGGATCGCTAGTCTGCGCACGAGTGCCTCCGATGACATCTGCTTCTGACCGGTTGTTCCCCGCGACTCGTCTCGTCGTGGTGGCCGGCAAAGGGGGTGTTGGCAAGACAACGGTAACGGCAGTTCTGGCCAATGCTGCAGCCAATCTCGGTCTTCGTGTGTTGGTTGTGACGCTTGACGGTCGCCCGGGTCTCGACGTGCTGCTCGGCGGTTCGCCGGGTGACGGTGCCTCGTACGACGGAGATCTGGTGAACGTCGGTCGCGGGCTGTCCGGAAATGGCTCGATTCATCTCCGCACCCTGTCGGCATCGGAAGCGTTGCAGGACTACCTCGCCACTCAAGGGCTTGCTCGATTGGCGAAGCGCCTCGTGTCGACGGGCGTGGTCGACGTGGTGGCGAGTGCCGCCCCTGGGATCGACGACCTGCTGGTTCTCGGCAAGATCAAGCACCTAGTCGGACTGGCGGGTCCAGATGGGCCTCATGATCTGGTGATCGTCGACGGTCCGGCGGCCGGGCACGCGCTGTCACTGTTGCGTTCGCCGGCCAACATCGCGTCGACAGTTCGGGGTGGACCACTTCGTTCACAAGCCATTGAAGTTCGGGACATGTTGCGCGATCCAGGTCGATCTCGGCTCGTCCTGGTGACTCTGCCCGAGGCATCACCGGTGAACGAGTTGCTGGAGACGATGCGCTCCGTCGTCGATCCACGCGGTGACATCGCTATGACCCTCGGACCAGTGATCGTGAACGGAGTCGATCACGCACCTGACGTGGAAGCACTCGTCGACTCGGGAGGTGTTCCCGACGGCGACCTCGGTGATGCGGCTCGCTTTCGTGCCACCAAATGCTCCGTGCATCGGCGAGAGGTCGCTCGGCTCGATGAAGAACTCGGATGCCCGGCGGTCCGGCTTCCCCATGTGGCGCGATCCGGTCTGTCCGCCGACGACGTCTCGTATCTCGCCGATGTAGCGGCTTCGCACGAGGAGCTGTCGTGACCAAACATGAGGTGAGTGCCATGGAGTCGATGGTCGAGTCGTCTCATGTTCTCGTTTGTTGTGGCTCAGGAGGTGTCGGCAAAACCACGACTGCTGCTGCCATCGCCGTCGAAGCAGCCCGTCTCGGGCGGCGTGTGGTGGTGATCACCATCGACCCTGCGAAACGACTCGCCGATGCACTTGGTATGTCGGGACGCCTCGCAAACGACCCTGTACGTCTCGAACTTTCCACCGATCACCGAGGTGAACTCTGGGCGGTGATGCTCGACGCCAAGGAGACGTTCGACTATCTCGTTCGGCGTGAAGCACGTAGTCCCCAGCAGATCGACGAGATTCTCGGCAATCCTTTCTACGCAAACATCGCCAGTCGACTCTCCGGTAGTCAGGAGTACATGGCAGCCGAGCGGCTCTTCGAGTTGCACGGTGACGACCGCTTCGATCTCGTCGTGGTCGACACGCCACCGAGTCGCGAAGCCCTCGATTTTCTCGATGCTCCGAAGAAGCTCACGAACTTCCTCGACCACCGTGTGTACCGATGGTTGGTGACTCCGGCACGAGGAGGACTCAAGATCGTCAACTTCGCCGCCCAGCCGATCCTACGGACGATCGGTCGAGTGATCGGTGCCGATGTGTTGGCTGACGCGGTCGACTTCTTTCGTGCTTTCGAGGGAATCGAAGACGGGTTTCGTGACCGCGCCCGGCAGGTCGATCGACTCCTTCGCTCCGACGAGACTCGCTACGTCGTCGTGGCATCGCCGCGTGCCGATACGGTGAACGAGGCGCTGTACTTCACCGAACAACTTGGCCGAGCCGGCGTCGTGACGAGTGGGCTGGTGGTGAATCGCCTCCAACCGATGTTCGGGCGCGGTTCGGCGAAGTCGGCCACGACCAACGCGCGTCGCGCCGAGAAAGATGGTGACGCCACCCTTGCACTGTTGCACGGGAATCTGGCTCGACTCCGCGCCATCGGCGAGGCCGAAGAGGTGAGTATCCGACCACTTCTCGACCGACTGACCGATATACCCGTCGCCCGCGTCGCGCAGCGGGCCGACGATGTCCACGATCTGGTGGCGGTGGCCGACATCGGTGCCTCGATCTTCGGCCGGTGATTCCGGACCGGTGAAAACCCTGGGGTAGCGTGGCGATGTGCACGTGATCCTGGCCACCGATGCCGACTGGCTGGTCGACGAAGTCGTCGCCGCCCTCGGAGACCCCGACACCTCGTTCACGGTCTGCCGTGAAGGTCGACTGGTGGCTGGTCTCGTCAAGGAAAAGACTCCCGACCTCGTGGTCCTCGACATGCAGATCGGAACCATGGGTGGGATCGCCGTCACCATGGATCTGCGTCTCGACGAGAGTGCCGGCACTCTCCCCCACGTGCCGATCATGATCGTGCTCGATCGTGACGTCGACGTACACCTGGCCCGTCGTAGCGGCTCGGACGGCTGGCTGATCAAGCCGCTCGACGCACTCCGTCTGCGCCGAGCAAGTCAGGCCATCGCAGGTGGCGGTTGTTACGCCGAGGGAATTCCTACTGTGGAATCCGAGATCTCCGAGACGGTCGAGGTCGATCCGACTCCCGCCGAAGAAACCGTCGACGCCGGGTAGCATTCTCGTCGCACCATCGGGGTGTAGCGCAGCTTGGCTAGCGCGCCACGTTCGGGACGTGGAGGCCGGAGGTTCAAATCCTCTCACCCCGACCATGAGCCCCCTGCTCCGGCAGGGGGCCTTTTTGTTGCAACACGGCAAGTCCAATGAAAAGTCCTAGGCTTTTTCAGGTGAGTGACAACACGGCGACCAAGCGAGTGCGACGGTCCGCCGACGACACTCGTCGACTCGTGATCGATGCGGCAGTGTCGTGGATCGAGGAGAACGGCTCGGCCAACCTGAAAATCGTCGACATCGCACGCGTCTGCGGCGTTTCGGAAGTCTTGATCTACCGCTACTTCTCGGATCGCCAAGGGGTGTTGACGGCTGCCTTAGTCGAACTCTGGGAGCGCTACATGATCGAACCGCTCGATCAGGCCCGAGCGATGATCGAGAATCTGCCCGACGATGCGTTCACTCCCGAGCTGCTCGTGAATCTCGGAATTCGTCCCAACCTCGAGGTCGAGCGACGACGCCGGTGGGCCCGACTTCAAGTCTTGGCGGCCTCACCGGAAAACCCCGAGTTGGCACAGTTGATCCGGGAAACCCAGAACCGAATCAATCGTGAGCACGAAAGCCTGATCGATCTCGTCCGGACACGAATGCCCGGGCGTCACGTGCCGTCGGCTCGAATCATGCGCATGTTGAACCAGAACGTGATGTTCGGGTTTCTCCTCGAAGACCTGACCGACAACCCCATCAGCCAGGACGAACTCGACGAGTTCCTTCTCGAGTTCTACCGGCGCATGTACGAACCCCACCTCGACTAGTCGCGACTGATCTCTGTGGGGGCGTCTCACCCGAGCCGACCTGCCGACACGTGAACTGGTTCCAGTGCGCACTGCTCCTCGCAGGCTTCGGGTTCCTGATCAGTCCCGGTTGTCGACGCATGTTCCTCCGTCCTTTCCTGGCCATGTTGTCCCTCGTGGCGGCAGATGTCTGGACCCGTCAAGCAGCCAGACGGCTTGTTCGCCCAGGTGGTTCGGTGTCCCGTGCCCTCGATCAGAGACACCACTCAGGACTTCGCTTCCGGCTTCAGATTGTAATGATTAATCACTACACTCTGATCCGTGCGCAGTGGCCCACTCCGACGTTCCGCACAGGCAGACGGCGCGAATCCGAGTGTGAGACGCGTTCAACCGCCTCGTAGAGGTGGTCGTCGATCACATCGCTGCGCCCGAGTACTCATAGCGCTCGTCACGGTCATCACCGCTGGCGTGGTGCACGAGTCTGAAGCACAAGCCGCGTGCGAAAATTACTTAATCACTTGGAACGCTTGGGGTGGGACCAGCGTCCCCCCCATGGCAGTGCTGCAAGGGCAATGTGGTGGCACACTCCCAAACCCGCTGCCCTCCACCACCCGCGCCGGCTACACCTTCACCGGCTGGTACACCGCTAACACAGGCGGCACCCAAAAGTTTCCCGGTGATGGCGCTCCAAATGGCCACTTCACCTACCACGCCCAATGGGCCGAGAACCTCTCCATCTCCTACCACTCCATGAGCGGCACCATGACGTCGGGGGGTTCCAGCAGCACCTACATCGGTGGCACCATCTCGACGCTTCCCACCACCACCCGCACCGGCTACACCTTGAACGGCTGGTACACCGCAATGTATTCGGGAGGCACCCGAATCACCACCAGCAGCCCCCACGGTCAAACGT
>CBFHWN010000090.1:0-8132 GCA_965659595.1 uncultured Ilumatobacteraceae bacterium
GAGGACGACTTCGATCTCGTCGGCCGTGAGAGGAGTGCCTTCCTCATCGACGACCGCGACTTTCTCCATATAGAGGGCCTTCGCGTTCACGAAGCCCTTCTCGCCGACCTGGTCGGCGAGGTTCTGCAAGTCCTTCTGGACCTGATCGAGGGTAACGATTCGCATCGCTAGTTCCTTTGCGTTGAGTGAATGAGACGGAACGATTCGCGCTCGTGTCATTGACCCATCGGCTCGGCCCTAGCGGCCATCCGCCCGGATCGCGACTATGTCGCGTTGCAAGTCAGATAGTCGAAAGACGCCCTCGCGTCGGCACGCTGATCTCGATCACGCGACGATTCGCGTCAAAGTCGAGCCATCGCACGGCGTCGTCTTTGTCAACGAGTCCCTTCCGGACAGCCGATACGAGTGCGGTCGCGTTGGCCGGCAGAGGAGCGACGGAGACCTCGAGCAACTTCCACTTCGAGTAGACCTGCCGCACGCTGTCGCCGTAGTCTTCGCGATCCTTCTGCGACGCCTTGCGGACGCCGCCGGCGATCGGAACGAAGCCGACCGAAATGCCCTTGACGATGCCTTGATCAACGAGGCTTTCGACGAACTCCGGGAAGTACGAACCCTCGAAGCCTTCCGGTCGCTGAGCGAACTCGATCGTGGCGTCGATCTTGCCCTTGCCTCGACGGATCTCGGAGATGCGTCCGATCGGCTGAGCGTAGTCGTGGTTGTAGAAGACGACCGGATTCAGCTCGTACTCGGTCGCGTCCATGCCTTGCGAGATGAGCACCTCGCCGTCACGGTCGATCGTCTCGGTCGTGATCGTCGCTTCGACCTTGACGCCAACGGCCTTCTCGATATTTGCACTGAGCGTCTTGCGGATCATCCGAAGTCTTCCAGAACGGGAATGAAGTCGCATCGGCAGTTCGGATGCACGATGCCCTTGGAACTGAGGCCGACCTTGAACGATCCGCCGCCGGTGCCTTTGATGACCTGACCAGCACGGACCATCGGAGCATCGATCGGCAGAGCCTCGGATCCGCGACCGAACTTCCGATCGACCGCCTCGCAGAACTCGCAGGCTCCGGCCGCTTTGAGGAAGTGCTTCTCGCGAACCACGCCGGACTCCTTCCAGGCGTCGATCTGTCCCTCGTGATAAGCGTTCGCGGATTCGGTCCTCGCGATCACGGTCGCCCGATCCTTGCTGTAGCCGTACGCCGATCGCAGCCGATCGACCTCTTTCTCGATCGAGAAAGTCTGGCCGAGACCGGAATCGAACGCCCGGACCGTCTCATCAATCACGCTCCGAGCGATCAGCGTCGCCCGCTTGTTCAGAGCCTCGACGAGCTTCGCGGATAGATCCGGCGTCGAGATCCGGCCGGCTCCGACTCCGGCGAGGATCTCGTTGACCCGCGAAGCACCGACCGAGCCGCCACCCCGAGCCGCCTGCTCGAACGCCGCGAGCAGATCGTCGAGCATCTTGCCCTTGACGCCAGCCAGATCCGCCAGGATCTTCCGGAGAGCGTCGCGGCGGCCGTCGGCCTTCTGCGGCACCGGAGCGATCTCGCCGGACTCCAGAGCCTGCACGAGCCGCTTCTGGACCTGCTGGAGACCGTCCTCGACGATCGACCGGATCGCCATCGCCGGCGTCCGCTTCTCGCCCTCGCGAATGTCCTCGTCTGCGGTCGGCTCATCCTCGGCCGCCTTCGGCCGCAGCCGCTCGTAGTCGTCTTCGAGCCCTTCGATCGCGAGCCGATACCACTTCACCTCTTCCGGCCACTCGTAGACCTTCGCAGCCTTCGTGACCGGGTCGCAGCATCCGCACGCCTTCTCTTCGGGTTCGGCCTCGCCCTTCTCATCGGCTCGCTCGAGCTCGTCCATCTTCCGCTCGGCCCACGCGGCACCAGCACCGTCCGGATCGGCCGGATCGCCGCCCCAAAGCAGCCACGCGATCACGCCGGCGGACGGATAGTCCTCGTGGCCAGGATCGGCCGCCGGTGCGTCGAGATCGACCCGATGCCGACCGAAGAAGTTCGCCATCCGGCCGACCGTCTCCGGCGACAGGTTCGACCGGTTCTTGATGTCGCGAGCACGAGCGACGCCGACCTCGGTGCCGCCGCGACCGTACTCTTCCCGGAGACGGAGCCCACGCTCGGCAAGAGCCGCCATCTCCTCCGTCGGCTCGAGATCGACGTCGGCGATCGCCTTCTCTTCGCCGGCCGCCTTCGAGCCCTCGCACATCGAGTAGGCCATCGCGACGGCCTGCTCGCGGTCGTAGCCCTCGGCCATCACGACCTCGATCCCACGCTCGACGCAGTCGTCAAACGGCTCGTCGGGCATGCGGTGAATCTTGTCCAGCTTCGCCGCAGGTTCCTCGGCGATTGCCTTCTCCTCCGCCTCGACGATCCGCTCGGCGATGGCTCGGCTAAACCCGGCCTGCTGGAGCATCTTGGTCACGGAGTAGCCGGTCAGGCGACGCTCGCGGAGCGACTGAAGCAGCGAGGACGCGAACCCGAAGTCGAGCCCGGCCTCGCCACCTGAGTCGGCGGGACCGGGGGAGTCAACGGAGAGCAGCCCACCTGCCCCCCCGAAGCCTCCGCCTCCGATCGGCTGCCCACCAACGAGGAGACGATCAGCGAACTTGTCGTCGATCGGCTCGCGTCCCTCTTCGACCCGTGCCTCATTCGGCGTCCGCCAGCCGCCGGCGACGGCCGTCTGCCGCTCCTGGAGTTCGTACGCCTTGTCCGCCGGGACCGGGTTGTCGTAGGCGAGGCAGTGCGTGTCCTCGAGCCCGAACATCGGGAGCAGCGACTGATTCAACTCCTCCTCGTCCATGCGGCAGAGCGGGAGGATCGTGCCTTCGCGCCACTGAGCGAATCCGGTCTGGGCCGATGCGAGGTTCGGATCGTTCGCCTTCAACATCGAGACCGGCACGCCGAAGACCGCCGCGATCTCCTCGACGATCTCTTCGCGACCAGCGAGATCCTTCGGCGGGAAGTTCAGCGGAGTGAACTGAACGTCGCCGGACATCGCAAGGAATGACCCATTCTTGCGAGTGCCTCGAAGCTTGTTCTCGACCTGCTGCTGGAACCGATCGAGCTGATCGCCGGTCGGGTTGCCCTTGACGACTACCGCGTAGTCCGGCCTTGCCTGATTTGCGAACGTCGCAAGATCCATCTCGTGGACCGCCTCGTTCGCCTGGATCACGCCCCACGCCGCCTCGACTTTGCCGAGCCCGTAGAAGTAGTTCCCAGGATTCGGCCGACGGAAGTGGATCACCTCGTCCGGCTCGAAGATCTGCTTGTGCTGCGAATCCACGCCGTAGACGTATCCACGGATGAACTCGTCGTCGTCCGGGATGACCTCGACGTAGTGCGGAGCGAGAGGCCAGATCTCAGCCGGCAGGCCGGACGCCTCGTCGATGATCGGATGCAGGTAGGCGTTGCCGGTGAGCTCGCCGTAGAGGATCCGCAGCACCGAGAGGTCGAAGCCGTTGAGGAACGGATTCGCTCGAGAGAGGAGATCCGTGATCGGATGCGAGCCGGTCACTTCCTCAAAGTCGTCACCGTACGCGACAGCCTTCCGCATCACCGACGCAGACGGCCGAGCGTCTCCGGAGAGGTCGCCCATCATATACGCCTTGCGGCCTCGCGGGATCGATCGCGTCGGGAGCGGCGTCGCGTCCTTCTTGGCGTAGAGCCGCAGCGGTAGAGCCGCGACCGCGTTCGCGTTGATTGACGCCGCAGCGTAGACCCAGGAGCGGAATGCACGGACACCGGAGACCGGCGAGAACGGAGCACGCTGGGCTCCGTGCTGACCGCCGCTCACGATGTTCACGCTCGACGCAAGGTACTTGTCCGGCGTCGTCTGCCGCTTCTGGAGTAGTCCGAAGAGATCAGAGATCGGCATGTGTCAAAGTACCCTGAAGTCGAACCCGGTCCGTGCCTTCGTGTCGAGGCACCGGAGCGCGAGAGCGAGAGCACACACGCCGTCGTCGTGCATGCCGCCCGGAGCCTCATAGCGAACGCCCGTCCGCGTGTATTGATATTCGAATGTCTCGCACTCTGTCCGAAGCCAGCCGTCGGGAATCGAGACCTTGCCGACCTGGAACGCGGTCGCGAGCCCTTCCATGAGCTGCTGCTTGGAAGTCTGCGAGAACTTGAAGCCCTCTACGCGAGGGTGACGTCGCTGGAGATCCTCGACGATCGGATCACCGACGCCGGTCGAGTCGATGAGGACTGGGTATTCCAAAATCAGACTTTCAATTTTCCGGATCGTCTCGGCCCACGGTCCTTGCCATCGATGGAGCATCGCGACGCGACCGTCCTTATCGAGACCGCAGACAACGGTCCAGTCAACGGACTTCGCGAGGTCGATGCCGATCGCGGCGACAGGGTCGGTCGAGAGATCGGCAACGCACCGCTCGATCGCGTCGAGCCCGAACGGGTTGCCGCCGTCGTCGGCCGGGATGCCGAGGAACTCCTGCTCGAAGACCTGCTTCGGTAGTTCCTGGCGTGCCGCCTCGATCTCCTCCTCGCGGATCGTCGGGTTCACGGTCGTCGGGAGTCGCCAGGATCTCCAGCCGCCGTCCGCGATCTGACCACGCTCGAAGCATCGGTGGAAGAAGTTCCGTCCCTTCGGCGTCCCGAGGAACCACGCGTCGCCCTGCCGGTCCGCGAGCGTCGCTCGGATCGTCTCCTGCCACGCTGGACCGAGGTCGCGGACGATGCCAGCCTCGTCGATGATGACGCGGTCGTAGCGGCGGCCTCGGCCGGCATCGACGGAATCGAGCGACCAGAAGTCGATCGAGCCGCCGGAGATCAGTTCGAGTCGCTTTTCGACGCGGTCTGTCTTGACGACGGCCGGACCAATCGCCTTCTCGATCGTCCTCCACGGATCCGCGAGGTAGCGGTAGGTCGGTGCGAACCATCCGACCTCGCCGCCGTCGATCGCGGTCTCGATCGCGAGCTGGGCTCCGAGGTGTGTCTTGCCGAATCGCCGCCCGCATTCGAGGACGTTGAATCGGCCAGCCTCGCGGAGAACGCGGAGCTGGCCGTCGTGGAGTGCGTCTTCGATCGGCTCGATTGCAATCTTCATGCGGCGGTGCTATACTCCTCGCATTGGGAACGACATCTCAGGCCATTGTTCCAAGCTTTGGCCCGCACCTCTCCACGGAGAGGCAGAGACGCGAGGCGTCGGAAGCACCCGGGAGACCGGGTGTTTTTTCATGCATCAGCAAGGACCGCCGTCTCGCCGGTCATGTTCTCCCACCGCTTCACGATGATGTCGCAGTAGGCCGGGTCGATCTCCATACCGAAGGACCGGCGTCCCATCTGCTCGGCGACGATCGAGGTCGTTCCGGTTCCGGCGAACGGATCGACGACGGTCTTTGCCTGATCGCAGAGCGTCCCGAGGATCCACTCGACCAGGTGCGTCGGCATCGTCGCGGCGTGTTGATCGAAGAACTCGTTTGACCGTTGCGGCGGTCCATTGTAGACGTTCCCGACCGTTCCATGCCACGACGCGAACGGGATCCGCCTCGATGCGTTCTTGTCGCCGAAGATCACGAGGAACTCGAAGATTGACGTGAGGACGCCGCTCGCCATCTGCGGCGCGCCGGTGATCTTGTTCCAGATCGCGACATCGACAAGACGGTCGGATCGGTCGGCGATCCATCGCATCACGTCCCGCTTGTTCCCGGCGAGCGGCTGGACGTTCACGACGGAGCAGGTCGCGACGCCGTCGAAGGCGTCCCACCATCCCGCCATCAGGTCCGGCCATCCTTCCGGCGTGTCCTCGTGTCCCTCGTAGGCGTTCCCTCGCTTGCTCATGGTCAGATTCCCGGACAGAGCGACCGATGATCCGAGAGCGTACGGCGGCGACGTGAAGAGGAGATCCGCCGTCTCGCCGTCCATGAGCCTCGCCACGTCCTCGGCGTTCGTCGAGTCCCCGCAGAGCAGGCGGTGACGACCGAGGATCCAGAGGTCGCCCGCCTTCGTCCTTGGCTCGACCTCGTCCGGAACCTCGTCCTCGACGACCTCGACCGCCATCGGCGGAACCAACGCATCGAGCTCGCCCTGGTCGAAGTGCAGCAGGTCCCGCGTCTCGTCGTCCAGCGAATCGAGCAGCGACACGAGGACGTCCTCGTCCCACTCCGCGAGCTCGGCCGTCCGGTTGTCCGCGATCCCGAACGCCGTCGCCTGCGTCGGATCGAGCTCGGTGCGGACGATCGCGATCTCGTCCCAGCCGAGACGCTTCGCGGCCTCCAGCGTGCCGTTGCCGGCGATGACGACGCCGCGACGATCGACGACGATCGGCTTCTGCTGGCCGAAGGCACGAAGGCTGTCGATGATCGCCGAGAGGTTCCGCTCGCCGTGCTTGCGAGCGTTCGCCGGATCCGGCGTGAGGTCGTCGATAGGAACGAGTTCGGTGTTCACTTGTCGAGCTTATCCTTAATGTCTTCGAGGTCTTTCCTGATGCCTTTGACCATAGTGTAGTAAACCAGCACCCACACGATGAGCGGGGTCAGGTTGTTCTCGATGATTGGAATAAGGTTGGGTTCCACGCTACTGCTCCGCTGCCGACTCTGACCACTGCGAGAGAAGGATTCCGAGGTCTCCGGAATCCACGGTGCTATCGAGGTTCAGGTCCGACCGGTAGTCGTCGGTGTTCCACGATGCCATGAGCAGCCCCTGATCCGCAGAGTTGACGATCCCGTCTCCGTTGATGTCTGCGACTTGATTGGCCTTGCGGAGTTCAATGGTCCACTCGATGGGGTCTTCCTCGATCGTCTCGTTGGCGGCCAGCGCCCGCTCAAAGAGCGTGACAAGCCGCATCGCCTCGGGATCCCAGCAGACCGGCGAGTCCCTCGGGATGAAGGGCACGAACTCCTCGCCGACATAGATCGACTGCCGGTACTTGATGATGTTCTCTACGTCCCGCTTGTTCTTCCACTCGATGTCGCCACGCATGTCGTAGACGAGGGCTCTTCCCCCCACTTCCGGGAGCGTGTAGAAGACGGCCACTTCGCTCGTCTCCGCGAACTCCGGCTGCGTGGTGGAGAGCGTCATAATCCGGCCGGTGGTGCCGTCCTCGCCGTCCCACTCCGGGAGGCGGATGGTGTCCATCGGGTTGAGGAACGGGCCGCACGGCGGCTCATCCTGAGCGGCCAACACGGACGAAGCGATGACGCAAGTAGCAATGAAAGTTCGCATGCTTATCCCCGGAGACTAAGAACGATAACTTTCCTAGAGTGTCGAGTTGTGACAAAACGTCGGCGCCTGTCGATAATGGTCGACACTTCGTCACAACCCCTAGTGATTATCCCGTCGAAACGGCCATAAGTCCCAATGTTTGGTTACGGCCGCCGATTTTTCGTTACGGGCCGCTGGCAGATCAGGACTCCAATTCCAGATTTGCCCCATTTTCCGGAACCGGAAACTCGGGTAATTCAAGATCCAATTTTGAATTACCCAACAAGAGACCCCGGACAGTGTGCTGGGTAACCCTCGCAGCCGGGGTCGGGCCTGCCCTCTCGGACAGGCGGGGCCCTTACAAAAGGTAGAAAGGGATGCAGAAAGGATGCAGAAAGGGATGCTGCTGCCTCCAATTCGCCTTCAATTCTACCTCCAATTCCACTCCCATTTGCAGGCGGCCACCAGCATCACTCAGGCGGGCGGCGTGTAGGTGATCGACTTCAGGGCGGTGGCGGACGCGGACAGAGCGTTGGCCGAGGCGACCAGTGCGTCGATCATGGCGTTATCGACAGATGTACGCTGCTGGACATTGGCAAAAGTGGCAGCAAGTTCCGTGATAGCAGACTCGATTGCAGTCATCGCCGTAAGAGACTTTTGGTACTGAATGGTGGTGCTAATCATTAGAGATCCTCTAGTGAAAGGTGATCGGTTCGACCCGTGATGAGGCCGCCTATCTTATATTGATAACTGATCCAGTCGGTAGTGTAGACAAATGTGCCTGCTGAAGTGCTAACTCCTGCTCCAACAAACGGAACCAGCCAGTCGTCGAATGTGATCGTTGTGGTACCGACTGAAGTTCCGTTGATATAATATGTTATATCCCAGTTCGAGTTTGTTGAGTTATATTGAGCGTGGATTCCAAATCGAACCCAGTCGTCCACATAAGAC